>JACRKW010000168.1 GCA_016215215.1 Acidobacteriota bacterium | reverse complement strand
AAGCGCAGCCCGGCGCGCGCCAGCGGCTCGCCCCAGCGGTTGAACTGCTCCGCCGCGCGCACTGCTGCGTCGAACGTCAGCCGCCTGGGGCCGGGAATCGACGAACACATCACGTAGCCAGCGCCTAGTGCCGACGCGTCGTCGATCACCTTCTGAACCGACTTGGACAGCGTTCCCCACTCCGCGCCCAGCGAGACAGCCTTCAGTTCGTGGCCTGCCAGCGTGCCTCGGAACTCAGTCGCCGTCTGCCCGTGGAAGCCGCCGACCTCCAGCTCTTCGAATCCCAGCTTCCGGACCAGCGCCAGAGTGCCGGGCAGGTCCTTTGCGGTTTCACGCCGCAGGCTGTACATCTGCAGCCCCAGCTTGCCGGCAAATCGGCCCTGCGCCATGGCCGGCGCCGCCGCCGCCCCCAACAAGAAACCGCGCCGCGTCGTCATGACCGCCATTGTGTCACTCCGCTCACCTCGCCCACCTCAGCCCCGCCCGCCACAGCCGCGGTGCGCCGGTGAGTGGCGTGGGGCTGTAGCCCACGGCGTAAACGCGATTAAAGGCGTTTTCCAGGGCCACGGTGAGCGACAGGCCCCGGCCCAGCGATTGCCGCGCCGTGACGTGGAAGACGGCGAAGCCCGGCAGTACGAAGAGGTTTAGGTCGTCTTCGAGTTGCAGCGCGGAGGCGCGCAGTCCGCCGGCGATGAGTGTGGACCGGCGCGACCACGACACTTGCGTCGAACCCTGGTTTTTCGCGATCTGGGGCACGCGCGCCCCGCCGGCGTAACGTGAGTCCACCATCTGGTACGATACCTCCGCGCGCCAGGCGCCCCAGGATCGCGAGGTGCTGGCCTCCACGCCGCGCGCCCGCGCCGCGGCCGCGTTGGCGCGCTGCCGCGTAATCAGCGCCGGCGTTACAGTTCGCGTGACGTTGGTGATCAGGTCGTCCAGGCGGTTGTCGAAGGTGGTCAGCGACAGGCGCAGCGGGCCTGCCACGTAATCGATGCCCGCCTCCACGCCGCGCAGTGCTTCTGGCCGGAGCGCCGGATTGGCCAGCGTCACCGTGTTGCCCACGCGGAACTCGCGGTACAGCTCATTCAGCGTGGGCGCGCGAAACGCCCGGTAAGCCGACGCGCGCAGCCGCCATCGCTCGAAGCCCAGCGCCGCGCCGCCGCTGGGACTCCAGAATGCCTGGCCGTTGCCGGCGTCGCCGCCGCGGATGCCGCCGAACAGGCGCAGCCGGCCGAACGCTGCGTCCCCTTGCCCGAAGAAGCCGTACTGCGTCTCGAGGCCGCCGCCCACGCGCAAGCCCGCCGGGTAGATCGTCTCCCGCGAGTAGCCCTCCGCGCGATGATAGTCGCCGCCGGCGAGGAAGTTCCAACGTGACGCCGCCCGCCGCCACATGCCCGCCGTGCCCGAGGATTCCGCCGGTACTGACTGGCGCGACGTGAGCCGCTCGGTCTGCCGTCCGGCGCCGATCGACGAAAACGTCGCCCGGTACTCCTCCCGGTTGTGGAATCCGAGCAGAGTGTAAGTCGACGCCCCCTGCTGCCGCGTGTAGTTCGCGGCCAGCGTGCCCAGGCCGGTGGAGTTGCGTGTCTGCGTGGTACCGTTCTCGCGCTCTTCGGCGAGGAAATCGGCGCGCAGAAACAGCCGGTCGGATGAGCTCATCCAATCGGCGCGTGCCGTGCCCGCGGCGAACCGCACGTTGGCCTGGGTGTCCACTGGACCGCGCGCAGCGGCCGGAACGATGTAGTAGCCGTCGGTGGTGAAGCCGCGTCCGGAGCCCGACAAGGCCCAGCGGCTGCCCATCCCCAGCGCGCCTGCGCCCTCCAGTTGGTGTGTGCGCTCGTTGCCCAGCGAGTATCCCAGCCAGCCGTGGCCGGAGCGCGCTTCCGGTGAGAACAGTCCAATCGACCCGCCCATCGCCTTGTCCCCGAAGACGCTGGTGGAGGCCCCGCGCGAAACCTCCACGCGCGAGGTCTCCTCCGGGTTCACGCGCGTCCAGTAGACCCATCCGCCGAATGGGCTGTTCAGCGGCACGCCGTCCCACAGCACCAGCGTGCGGCTGGCGCCGGTGGAGCCCAGCCCGCGCAGGCTCACGCCTTGCGTGGTAGGGTTGGCGGCCAGCGATGAGGCGCGGCGGAAGAGCGAGAAACCGGGCACCAGCCGGAGGCGGTCGTCCAGGTTGACGCCGGCGGGCTGGCGCAATTCCAGCGTGCCCAGTACGGTGATGGAGGCGGGCGCTTCAGTCGAGACGCGCTCGGTGACCGTGATCGAAGTGCGCAGCGGCTCCGCCTCAGGCGTCTGCTGCGAAAACCCCGGTCCCTGGCTCAAGCAGACGAGCGCCGTTCCAGCCGCAATCCTGCAGGCGGGCCGGCGACGCACTGAACACGATGGCCACACTTTCTTCTTCCAGGTTCCTGACGGGGGCGGCGCGGTGGCGGCATTCCACCAGCGCCAGATACTTCAGGATAACGTAGACGTCTCCTTCCACAGGCGAGTAGAGATCGAAGTCTTGCGTGCGGAAACGGACGCGCGCGCCACGCTCGGAGAATCGCCATGCGAGGAAAGCGCAGCACTCCAGGGCCCGCTCAAACCACTCCTCGTGTTCCCGCGGGACTTCCAGGTCGAGGAAAAGCGTGATCAGGTGCTCCTCCTCGCGCGCGAACTCGCGCACTTGTAACTCGCCTGTGTGAGCCGTTGCGCGCCAGTCCACGTGCCGCGCGCTCTCCAGCGCTTCATAGGGCCGGATGCGGTAGAAGTCGTGCCCCCGCCCGCGGAAGCGCGAGTCGGCCTCGCCGGCCACCTCCGCCAGTAGCCGCTCGAAGCCCGGCTGTGGCTCCAGGGCCGGGTAGACCAGCACGTCGTGCTTCATGGTGACACGCGCGCGGCGCTCGGCAAAGCCGAACGGAAAGCGCGAGGAGAACATGAAGCTGTCTTCCGAATGCAGCCCGCGCCGGTCGAAGCGGACGTCCACCGTCGTTTCGCAAGCGCCGCCGCCCGGTAGTACGGGGAAGTACAGGTCTGTGGTGAAGACGCTGCCCTCCAGCCCCACCAGGCGGATGGAGAACGACGGCATCCAGCCCTTCTCGTTCTTGAGGATGATGCGCGCGCCCACTTCGCGCCGGGCGCAAATGTGGTCCGGCAACTGCACGTCCAGTTCCAGCCCGGCGATGCCGATACGGCTCACAAAGCTGCTTACCAGCATGGTGGCGATCATCGCCGCCAGCAGCAGGAACAGCAGGTTGTTGGCCGAGGCGAAGGCGGCAAAGCCGGTCAGTGAGAGCGCCACCACGAAGATCAGGCCCGCCATTGTGACACGCTCCCGCACGCGCCACTCCAGCCACTTCCGCGCTCTCTGGATCCGTGCCTGCCACCAGCGCTGCATACAATGCCATCTCACCATGTCACAATCAGATATTTCATGTCGACCCCATCCCAACCGCCCGTCCGGCTGAACCGCTCGCTCGGTCTCTTCCAGCTCCTGATCATGGGCGTGATCATGGTCCAGCCCACCGCGCCCATGCCGCCCTTCGGAGCCATCAGCGCCGGCGCCAACGGCCACGTGGTCACCACCGTGCTCATCGCCATGTTCGCCATGCTGCTCACCGCCCTGAGCTACGGCCGCATGGCTCGGGCTTACCCCAGCGCCGGCTCCGCCTACACCTACGTCGCTCGTGAGATCCATCCGGCGCTCGGATATCTCACCGGCTGGAGCATGTTGCTCGACTACGTCGTCAACCCGCTCATATGCACCATCTGGTGCGCCAAGGCGCTGATGGGACTCTTCGTTGGCACGCCCTACTGGTTCTGGGCCGTGGCTTTCGGCGTTCTGTTCACCATCCTCAACCTGCGCGGCATCCAGGCCACGGCTCGCACCAACGAGTTCCTCACCGTGGCTATGGGCGTCGTCATCCTGTGGATGCTCGGCGCCACCGCGCGCTACGTGATGGCCGGGCCCTTATCGGCGTCGACGTTTACGCTGCCTTTCTATGACCCTCAGCGGTTCACCCTCGCCTCCATCTCCAACGGCGCATCCATTGCCGTGCTCACCTACATCGGCTTCGACGGCATCTCGACGCTCTCTGAAGAAGTACACGATCCGCGCCGCAATATTCTGCGAGCCATGGTGGGTACCTGTCTCATCATCGGTGTGCTGTCGGCCGTCGAGGTCTACGCCGGCCAAGTAGCTTGGCCCGCCTCTCAGCCTTATCCGGACTCCGCTACCGCCTACATCCACATCGCCGGCCGTGTGGGCGGACCCATTCTCTTTCAGGTGATGTCCTGGACTCTCGTTGTCGCCACCATCGGCTCGGCTTCCGGAGCCATGCTAGCCGGCGCCCGGCTGCTCTACGGCATGGGGCGCGACAACGCCATCCCCAAGGCCTTCTTCGGTTACCTGCACCCCGTGCGCCGCATCCCCAGCCGCAACGTCCTGCTCATCGGCTGCCTCTGCCTGCTCGGCGCCTTCGCCATGAGTTACCAGACCGGCGCAGAGTTGCTCAACTTCGGCGCGCTCATCGGCTTCACCGGCGTCAACGCCTCCAGCCTGCTGCACTACTACGTCCGCGGGCGTGACCGCCACTGGTCCCATCTTGTGTTGCCGGCGCTTGGCGTCGTCGTCTGCCTCTACCTGTGGCTCAGCCTGAGCATGTTGGCCAAAATGGCCGGCGTGGCCTGGCTTGTCTTCGGCGTGGGCTACGGCGCCTGGAAGACCGGCGGCTTCAGGAAGGACATCATCTCGTTCGAGGTGCCGGAAGAAGACTGACGGCGGAAGCCAGCGGCTCGGCGTCTGGTTCTACCGTAGGCCCACGATTGTGGAAGTCCGCAGCGCAATCTGGTAGACCGGGCTGACCAGTTCCATCCAGATTCTGGGTGACACCATCGCCGCTGGCAGGGCGAACCACCAGCGGCCGCCGCGCAGCGCAACCAGGCCCAACAGCAGGAACAGCGGCGTGAAGCTGCGGGCGAAGGCGTTGGCCTCCGTCCACACACCGCCCGTGGAGGTGAACGCTGGCAGCAGCGCAAACAGCGCCAGCACAGGCCAGTCGGATTCCCGCTTGCGGATGCACCACGCCGCCAGCGCCCAGGCGGCCGGAAAGGCCAGCAGGGCCAGCAGGTCCAGGCCCGCAAGGACCGTGTTCACTGCGCCGCTGAACGGGTACACGGCAGGATGTGTGAGACGCTCCCACCAGCCTTCAAGCGGCAGCGGCCCCAGAAACTCCACGCGGCTTGGACCGTACCGCCAGCGCGTCCAGGCCAGCCACGAGGCAGCCGGGGCCATGCACCAGAGCCACCTCCAACCGCGGTCCAGTTGGGCCAGACCGAGCAGCGCGCCCGTTTCCCTGACCGTGGGAGCAAGCGTGGTGATCGCCATAAGCGGAATCCTTCCCCCTTCCAGGCGATAGAGAGTCCAGCCGCAGCACAGCGCGGTCACTCCCACGTCCACCGTCATGCGCTCCACCGCGGAAAGAGTTGCGGGAAGTATGGCGAAGCCGGCGCCCCACCAGGCGCTCCTGCGCGCACTCACTGCTACGCGCGAGGTCCAGTAGCAGCCCAATCCGGCGGCCAGCAGGACAACGGCGATGTAGGCGTGGTCGATCCAACGGTCGCGTCCAAGCGCCAGAGCCCACGCCAACGCCGGCATCAGGATGCGCCTGTAGCGGTAGCCGGGGTCGTCGACGTGCGCATCAAAACGCCGGACGCCCCAGGGGTCGTGGGCCATGTAGTGGTAGAACTGGCCGTCATAACCGGGACTGCCATGGGCGACCGCCAGCCTCTCGCCTCGGAGCAACTCCTCCGGCGCTGCCTTGACGGCGTCGCCGGTCAAGAACAGCGCCGTCCAATTGCCCGCATGGTTCAGCGCCACGTTGGCCGACATGTAGGCCAGCGCCACGCCTACGCAGACGGCAGCGACGGCGGCCGGCTTCACGCCTTCTTGACCTTCAAGCCCAAGCCAGGGCCGTCCGGTAGCGTCAGTTTGCCCTGAACCACCTTGACCCCTTCGTAAGGGTCGTTCGAGATCAGGAGATTCCCGTCCAGGTCGCAGTAGTCCACCATCGGTGACAGGTGTGCCGCGCCGGTGATGGCCGCCGACGACGACACCATGCAGCCCAGCATCACCTTCAGGCCCAGGCTGCGCGCCAGCTGGATCATCCGCCATCCCTCCAGCAGCCCCCCGCATTTATCGATCTTCACGTTCACGCCGTCGAAGTGCTGCGCCAGTCGCGGAATGTCGGACGGATGAAGGCAGGCTTCATCGGCGATGATCGGGATGTGGACCCGCTTGCGGATCCAGTTCATGTCGTCCAGGTTGGCTGCCGGTAGCGGCTGTTCGATGAACTCCACGCCCATCTTCTCCAGCCAGTTGATCTTTGCCACCGCTTCCTCATTGCTCTTGAAGCCCTCATTGGCATCGGCCCGGATCGGCCTGGAGGTCGCTTCGCGCACGGCGCCGACCACTTCCTCGTCCGTGCCCAGCCCCACCTTCACCTTCAACACCGGGTAGCTGGCAGCCTCCTTCACCTTCTGCTTGACCACATCCGCCTTGTCGATGCCGATCGAAAACGTCGTCACCGGCGCGTCCGCCTTGTCCAGCCCGAAGTAGCGCCAAAGCGGAACTCCGAGCCGCTGCCCCACCCAGTCCAGCAGAGCGATGTCCACCGCCGCCTTGCCCGCCCAGTTGCCCTCGATCTTGGAGAACACGCCGGCCATCACCTTCTGAAATGCCCAAGGGTCAGCAGCCTCCAGCCACGGCCGGATCGCCTCCACCGCGGCTGTGCAGGTCTCGGCGCTCTCCTTGTAGCGGATGATCGGCGCGCCTTCGCCCACGCCGGTCAGGCCGTCGCGCGTGTACTCCACGTAGAACGTGTCGCGGTAGTCCGACGAGGACATCACCGTAGTCCAGGTGTGCTTCAGCATCAGGCGCCGCGTGCGCAGCGCGATCTTTGCCGGGCCTTTGCCGGCAGGGGCGGCGGCCATCAGCGCGGGCAATCCCAGCGCGGTGGCAAATGTCCTTCTGTTCATCTCTTCCACCTCCTGCAGCCCACCAGCAGCTTGGTCCACTTCTCATCGTCCAGGCGGCTGATCTGAATCACAGGCATGTCACTGGTGGTGGAGTGGATGAACTCCCCATTCCCTATGTAGAAGCCTGTGTGTGTGATCTTCTTCGCGGAGGCGCCAAAATACAGCAAATCGCCGCTCTGGAGGCCACTTTTTTCGACTTTTTGCTGCCCTTCCCAATCAGCCTGTGGCTGGGCGTCCCGGGGCATCTGCACTCCTCCCCGGCGCACCAACATCTGGGTAAAGCCCGAGCAATCATAGCCGAACGACGATGTCCCGCCCCAGGTGTAGGGCAGGCCCAGGAACCGTTTATAAAGCTCAATCATACCCACGCTTTACGGCCGTCTGGGAGCCGGACGGCCAGCCAGCGGCCCCCCTCCGTTGCACGCTCTTCCATCACCTCCAGTCGGGCGTCGAACGGCACGGTGAGAAGAGGGCGGTGGCGGGTGACGGAAGCTTCACGATACAGGTGCGCCCGCAGGCTCTCCACCGTGGCCAGGCGGCCGGATGTGGCGTACGTCTCGCCTTCCTTTAACTTACGGAGTCCGGCCGATTCAGCCCAGCCGAGGTAGTTGTCGCCCGGCGTTTTGATGCGCAGCCAGCCGTCCTGTTCGGCCAGAATCCTTACCGTCACTCCGTAGATGGCTTGGGAGACCACGTCGGCATCCACCGACGGCTTGGAGTGCATGTTGAGGACTGGTTCAGCAACTACTGCCCGATCTTCGCTCATCACCGCCCCCGCAGCCAGCACGATCAATAACAGCAATCTCATAACCCTGCAAGTATACTCTACGAGATCTATACACCAAAACTAGGTGGTGCTTTCAAGGCACTCAAAAACAACACTTTAATTGGCATATCAGATTGCATGCCATCTGGCAAAGGTGTATCCTGGAAGTTCCATGATCATCTCAATGCGCAAGCACGCCAGCCGTGCCGACATCGACAGTGTCATCCAGCGGGTGCAGGATTTCGGCTACAAGATCCACACCATCGAAGGGGAAGAGCGGGTCGTGATCGGCGCCATCGGCGTCGGGGACACCAGCGCCTGCTTGGAGGCGCTGGAGGCGATGGAATGCGTCGAGAAGGCGGTTCGGATCTCGGCTCCGTACAAGTTCGTGTCGCGCGAGTTCAAGGAGGCGCGGACGACGATCACGGTGGCGGGCAAGATCCACGTCGGCAACTCCGAGTTTGTGGTGATGGCCGGGCCGTGCTCGGTGGAGAGCGAGAAGCAGATTCTGGAATCGGCCGAACTGGCAGCCAAGGGCGGCGCGCAGGTCCTCCGCGGGGGGGCATTCAAGCCGCGCACCTCTCCATACGATTTTCAGGGGATGGAGGAAGAGGGCCTCAAGCTGCTGGCCAAGGCCAGAGAGCAGACCGGCCTGGCAATCGTGACCGAGGTGATGTCGGACGCTGACGTGCCCCTGGTGGCGGCCTATGCCGACATCATGCAGGTGGGCGCGCGTAACATGCAGAACTTCGCGCTGCTGAAGGCTTTGGGCAAGTGCGGCAAGCCGGTGCTGCTGAAGCGCGGGCTGAGTTCCACCATTAAGGAACTGCTCATGTCGGCCGAGTACATCGTGGCGCACGGCAACAACGACGTGATGCTGTGCGAACGGGGCATCCGGACCTTCGAGACGGCCACGCGGAACACGTGCGACATCGTGGCCTGTGCGGTGCTGCGCGAGATGACGCACTTGCCGGTGATTCTCGACCCCTCGCACGCCACCGGCAAACGGTCGCTGGTGCCGCCACTGTGCCGCGCGGGCGTGGCGATCGGCGCGGATGGGCTGATTCTGGAGATTCATCCGAACCCGCAGAAGGCGATCTCCGACGGCGCGCAATCCCTGGATCCGGCGCAGTGGCTGCGCATGATGAAAGACCTTCAACCCTACCTTGCGCTCTGGAAGCAGGAGCGCCTGGCCGCCCGGGCCGAGACACAGCCCGCTCTCGCGGTGTAACCTGCCTTTCGTGAGACCCGTTCAACGGATCGGCGCCGCCGTGGCGGCCATCGTCGTGCTGGCCGGCCTGGCCGGCGGCGTGTGGTGGTTCGGCATCCGCATCACGCCCGCTCGCATGGCTGCGATGCTGCCGCCTTCCGAGGCGCCAGTTCTTTACGTGGACTTTGCCGCGCTACGGGCCGCCGGCGTGCTCGACGCTTTGGCCGGTTCGGCGGGCGTGGAAGAGCCCGAATACAAGAAGTTCGTTGAAGCCACTTCTTTTGACTATCGCAAGGACCTGGACGCCGCCCTACTCGCTTTCCGCCCGGGCGATACCCTGCTGGTGGTAAAGGGCTCCTTTGAAGCCGGCCGCCTGGCGGCTTACGCCCGCTCCAACGGAGGCCGCTGCGCCGGGGAGTTGTGTTCGGTGCAGGGCTCGGCTCCAGAACGGCAGGTCTCCTGGATCCCGTCTCGGCGCGGCGGCTTGCTGCTGATGGCGGTTTCGCCCGACCCGATGGCCGCCGCGTTGCTGAGCGCCAACGCGGTTGAGCCGGACTTCACGCCCCCGCCGGCGGCGATGTGGCTGCACCTGCCCGGCTCGCAACTTCGCGGCGGAGCCGCGCTGCCGCCCGGGCTCAGCGCGTTGCTCTCTTCGCTGGAAGGCGCCCAGCGGGCGCTGCTCAGCGCCGGCGTGGCCAAGGATGGCTTTGAGGTTGTCCTGGATGCGCCGTGTGCGGACAATGGCAAAGCGACTGAAATCGCAGCCAGGCTGACTCGCACCACCGATATGGTCGTCAAGCTGCTGGCCCGTGAGGGGAAGAAACCTGACCCCTCGGATTTTTCAGGGTTGCTGGCCGGAGGGGTATTTGAGGCGCGCGGAGCCGCCGTCCGAGGCCGCTGGCCGCTCTCCCGCGCCTTCCTGCCGGCTATCGCGCCTCGGTGATGGAGCGGTGGGCGACATAGACGCCGCTCTTCGGAGTTCCCTGTACCGAGGCAGCCTGCAAGNCCTGCAAGAGAAGCTCGAAGTACCCGACACGGCCCGGGCTCCGCTCCAGGCCCAGTTTGCGGATCAGCGCCGTGAAGGCGGCCCGATCGTCGAGAAAGGCCCAGGCCGCCTCGGTGCCGGCCATGGAGGTGCCTTCCAGGATCAGCACACTGCCGCTGTGATTCAGATTGGGGAGAAATGCGATCACCCCGTAGTGGGATCCGGCGGCGGGATCGGCCTGGTACTCGCTTCGCTCGCCGGCCCGCGGCGAGACGTTGACATAGGCTGGGGCGGAGGCGTGCCAGTTGGACCTGGCACGGAAGTTCCGCTTCTCGTCGAAGAGTCCGTTCCAGGGATTGGAATTGCGGCTGCCGAGCAGGGTGTGATTGTCGGCCTGAAACTGGCGTGCTGTGGCGTCGCGAGCGTGGGAGATCAGGACGTTCCTGTGCGGGCAGTTCTCCGACTGCAGGATTCTGGAGATCACCATTACGCTAGCCAGCCCTACCAGAGGGCGCTGGGAGATGATGTCGAGTTCGCGCGTGCCAAGGGCGGTCAGGTGGCGCCGGGCGGCGTAGTCGGCCAAGGAGAACTCGTGGCCGGTGATGTCTTCAATCAATGAGAGCGTGGCGTCAGCCAGGACGATATGGGTGCGCATCGCCGGATTGAGCAATGAGGGCCAGACCGACAATACTGCCGTTTGCGAAGGTTGTTCCGGGTTATGATTCGATTCGCCGCGGCGCCACAGCCAGAACGCAGCCAGGGCGGGAATCAGCGCGACCGCGGCCAAGACCGCAAGCCAGCCCCGCCGGCTACCCCCAGGCCAGGCGCGGGGGAGGATTCCCTCCCCGGGCCGTTCAGGGCCTCCGCGCAGCGTGAAGGCGGGCCAGTAACTGCCTTTGGGAATCTCAATCAAGAATGGCTCATCAGCCCCTTCGCAGGCGAAGTAACCCTCCAACTCCTTGCGCAGTCGGCGCGCTTCCACGCGCACGATGTTGTCCTCACCCGTGCTGTAATCGGTGCGTCGGCCGTAGACGCGGTGGCCGATCTCCTGCTCGTGCAGGGGCGCCACGGAACCGTTCAGCTTGTGCTCGCAGATGAAGAGAAGGAAATCTCGAAGCCGTGGTGACTTCTTGAAACGCGGGCTATCGGCGACGCGGGCGACCAAGTCCCGGCTTTCGTTGTTTGACATCGGGCGTGGATGCAAGCAGGCGCCATTACCGTGAATTGCACGGTGAGATCACATTGTAAGTCACATTGGCGCATTTCGCGACGGGTTTCGACTCGGGCCAGGTCCTGAATGGCCGGCCGGAACCTTTCGGCGATCAATCTGCAGTCCAGATGTATGGCTTCTCGACAGAGTAGGGGGAGGGAGATGTACTGATTCAGCGTCAGCATCACCGTGAACTTACCGTGATATCTCTTTCATCTCCGGGGCAACGAGCGCATACTAAATTGACCATCGGAGGAACCTGGAAGGAGGATGTTCACCAATGCGTAAGCCATTTACTTTCATCTATTTGGGTGTACTGTGCGCGGCCGCGCTGTTCGCACTGGCCGGTGTCACTCTCGCTCAGGACGTTGAGGGGGAGTGGCAACTCACTTTTTCTCCCATCAGCAAGCTGCTGGACAACAACGACAATTTCTCCCGGGATGACCGGTTCCTGGTCTTTGACACCCGCGAGACGTTTGGCGGCGGCATTGGCAATGGGACTACGATCATGAAAGTCTCCGTTTCCACTGGGCTGGAGAATTTCGTGTACTCGCCGTGGCCGGTGATCCTCGGTAGCCAGGCGGCGCCGGGACTGGGCGCGGCGTCCTATAGTCCGGTGGACGATGTAGTCGTGTTCATCCACGGACCGCTGGTGAGTGAGACGGCGAAGCTGGGCTTCTACTCGACCACTAACCGGCGCGGCGGGGTGGCCCGGGCTGATGGCAGCGGGGATGTGGGATACCTGGATTGCCGTGACCTGGCGTCGGAACCGACTTCACCCGGCGCGCACCGGGGCGGTTCGCATCGCCATGAGTTCACCGCCGACGGCAGCCGGATTGGCTTTACCTACGATGACGCCCTGCTGACGCAATACGGGCGCAACATCGGCTTCATGGTCGCGCACGAGAAGGCGCCGTGTGGCGTCTCTTTCTATGCGGCGTTGCTGGTTCCGGTGGTTCCGCCGGCCGAATCGAAGCCGGGCGACCTGGAACGCGCCGCAGACGACTCGTGGGTAGGCGCCAAGGGCCTGATGCGGGCCTTCATCGGGAACGTGAAGGAGGCTGACGGCAAAGTGATGAGCTCGCTATTCGTGGTGGATGTCCCTGAAAATGTGGATATTACGACAGCGAGCTCGGGGACTAAGACCAAGTATCCGGTGCCGCCCATCGGGACCAAAGTACGGCGGCTGACGACCACACCGGCGGCGGGCATCGTGCGCGGGTCGCTTGACGGGACCAGAATCGCGTACTTCGCCTCCGCCCCGGACGGTTCACGCCAAGTCTTTGTTATCAATGCCGAAGGGTCGGACAAGCATTCGGATCCGGCCATGCGGCCGGTGCAGGCGACCACGTTCGAAAAGGGAGCCTCCGGTGGCGTACGCTGGCATCCGTCGGGAAACTCCATCGCGGTGATCAGCGATGGCGGAGTGGCCGCGGTATGCGTGAAGCCCGGACCGCTCTTCGGCAAGGCGGTATGGTTGACGACGCGCGGAGCCCAGGTTCCCGCCGCCGACGCACTGGTATGGTCGCACAACGGCCAACTGCTGGCCTTCAACCGGCGCGTGCCGACCTACAACTCCGCTGGCGCTTTGGTGAAGGACTCCGGCGGGAACGATTTCCGACAGATCTTCCTGGTACGGTTTCCGGACAAGAACGGCAACGGCATCGCGGATGGACTGGAGTAGTCCAGGCCCGCCGGTTCAGGTCAGTCAAAGCCACGCTAGACCTTTGACTCCACCAGAGTTAGGGCCTATACTACCCTCGGCTGAAAGTGGTATGGAGAGTCACAGGCGTCAAAGTGAACGCCACAACAAGAAATTTGAACAAGGTAGTTATAATCTGAACGCACAAGTGATAATCTGAACACCTAGGTGAGAAGCTGAACATCCCAGCGAAAAGGAGACATAGTCATGCGGTTTAGCCTTCGGGTCATCTGTGTGCTGGTGGTGCTAGCGGCGCTGATTCCCTGCGCCCCAGCCCAGGAGGTTCGTGCAACGATCGTAGGCGCTGTGACGGACGCGTCGGACGCGGCGGTTCCAGGCGCAACTGTGAAGGTGACCAACCTGGAGAGAAACACGACTGTCACGGTGGAATCGAACGCATCGGGAAGTTTCATCACCCCCTTCCTCGCGCCGGGCACCTACAGGCTGGAGGTGGAGGCGAAGGGTTTCCAGAAATATGTACGCGACAACATGACTCTTCAGGCGCAGGAAAGAGCGCGCCTGGACGTGAAGCTGACTCTGGGTGAATTGACGCAGAGCGTGATGGTGACCGGATCGGCGACGCAGCTGGAAACCGAAACGGCGAGCCGTTCGCAGGTGGTTGCCAGCGAGATCATCGCCAACCTCCCCACGCAGGGACGCAACCCGTTCCAGATCGCATGGGCGGCGTCGGGCGTGGTGAAGAGCGGAGCCTGGCGTTACCTGCGGTCGTTCGACATCGGCGGCACGACGGGCATTTCGATCAACGGCGGCCGCGAGGGCCAGAACGAGGTCCTGCTGGACGGCATCAGCAACGTACGCGCCGAATGGACGGTGATCAGCATCCCGACGACTGAATCTGTCCAGGAGTTCAAGGTGCAGGCGAGCACGTTCGACGCGCAGTACGGCCGCACCTCGGGCGGCGTGATCACGATGGTGACCAAGGGGGGCGGCAATGCGTTCCACGGCACGGCGTTCGAATATTTCCAGAACGACAAGCTCAACGCCAACCAGAGCGAATTGAACCAGCCGGCGACGGTGGCGGGCGTGTTCTACCCGAAGGGCCGCAAGCCGCCAAACCACATCAACCAGTTTGGCGCGATGGGTTCAGGCCCGATCATCATACCGAAGGTCTTCAATGGCAAGAACAGGGCGTTCTGGATGCTGTCGTGGGAGAGCATGCGGCAGCGATCGGCCGACCCGGACGTGAAGACGTTCCCGATTCCCGAGATCCGGGGCGGGGATTTCAGCCAGTTGTTCAACGCCGCGGGCCAGCAGGTGCTGATCTACGACCCTACCACCACAATTGCAGACGGCACGCGGACGCCGTTTGCAGGAAACAGGATTCCATCCAGCCGGTTGGATCCGATCGCATTGAAGCTCCTGACCTTCTATCCCCAACCTTCAGCGCAAGGCACGGGGCCGGCGCGGATCAACAACTTCCCGTACCCGTCGATGTGGCGGGCGAGCTTCGATCAGTTTGTGGGCCGCGCGGATGTGGTTGTGAACTCCAAGAACAACGTGTTCTTCCGCTACAATGAGAATCCCTTTTCGGAGTTCCGGGCGGTGGTCTTCGGGCTGGACAACGTGGCCGAGCCGACAGGCAACGCCCCGCTGCTGCGCAATGGCCGCAACGTGATGATGAACTGGACCTCGACGCTGACTCCGACGATGACGTTCGATTTGAGGGCAGGCGTGAACCGTTGGGAGGAGTCCGGCGGCAGCACGATCGGAGCGGGCTACGATCCGAAGCAGCTCGGCTTTGATCCCACGTTGGTGGGACAGTATAAGGCCTATCAGTTTCCATACATCGGATTAGAGGGCTACCAGAACATGGGCTCCAACGCCGTGAGCCCCGGCATCCGCGACACTTACAGTTTGCAGCCCAACCTGAACAAGGTCATTGGGAAGCACTTCCTGAAGATGGGCATGGAGATCAGGCAATATAACCGCGCCAACTACGGGGGCGGGTATCCTTCGGGCATCTTCACGTTCAACAAGAACTGGACGCAGGCGGTGTCGAACCGGGCGGACGCCGTCTCCGGCAACTCGCTGGCGACCTTCCTGCTGGGCTATCCCAGCGCTGCTTCGGTACAGAAGAATATCGATCCCTACTACCGGCACTACTACTATGCCGGGTTCTTCCACGACGATTGGAAGATCACGCCGCGGCTGAGCATGAACCTGGGCCTGCGTTGGGACGCCGAATCGGGCAATGTGGAACGGTTTGACCGTGCGGTGAATGGGCTCGACCTGAATGCCGCCAGCCCGATCGCGAACCGCGTGACCGGACTCAGCTTGAAGGGCGCCGTGCTTTTTGCCGGCTTGAACGGAGCCCCCAGGGCGCTCATCGATACGCCAAAGACCAACTGGCAGCCTCGCGTGGGCCTGGCCTACCGGCTTAAGGAATCCTGGGTAGTCCGAGGCGGCTACGGTCTGTACTACATGGGCGAGGACGTGTTGGGCTCCACCAACGGCTTCAGCAGGCAGACCGACGCCATCGTGTCCAGCAACGGCCTCACGCCGTATCCCGGCCTCAAGACGGCAAATCCGTTCATAGCGCTGCCTGGCGGCAAGTTGCTCGACCCAATCGGCACCTCGCTGGGCGCCAGCAGTTTCCTCGGCGAGGGTGTCACGACCTTTATGCGCGATCGCGCTTTGCCTCACGTCCATACCTATTCCTTCGACATCCAGAAGGAGATGAAGGGTGGATTCCTGTTGGAAGCCGGCTACGCAGGCAATTCCGCGAGGCGCTTGCAGATCTTTGGCAACAGCTTCGCGCTGAATTACAATCCTACTTCCGAACTCGGCAGGCGCACCCCCGCCGGCGTGATCGACACCGCGTATTACACGGCGCAGGTCCCGAACCCGATGGCCGGCCTGCTTCCGAACAACGCCTCGCTAAACGGCGCCACCATCCAGCGGCAGATCCTGTGGCGGACCTTCCCGCAGTACAGCGGCGTAAACATCAACAGCGTGCCGATCGGGAGCGCGCAATACCATGGCGCCAACCTCAAGGTGACCAAGAGGATGGGCCACGGTCTCAGCTTCCTGTCCAGCTACGGCGTCGGCAAGAACCTGCGCAAGATCCGCGTCCTGAACCCCCAGGATTTCGTTCTTTCCAATTGGAACAGCACACCACTTGTGAAGGAGCCTGACCAGAATATCGACACGCCGCAGAAGTTTGTCATCGCGGGCATCTACGAATTGCCGTTCGGCAAGGGGAAGAAGTTCGCATCGGCCGCTTCAGGCCTGGTGAATCAGTTGATCGGCGGCTGGCAGATCAACTACGACGTGACCTACCAGAAGGGATGGGTGGTTGATTATCCGAACGCGCCGCAGAACGCGCCGGGCAGCGCCAAGCTCGACAACCCGACTCGCACGCAGTGGTTCAATACCGGGTTGTGGAAGACGCCTTCCGGGACGCCTGTGGCTACGCAGGAGCCGTTCACGCTACGAACGTTTCCGTTCTTGTTCAGCGATGTGCGACGGCCTGGCTACAAGAACTGGGACGCCTCTCTGTCGAAGATCTTCCCCATCTACGAAGAGGTCCGGCTGCAGTTCCGCTTTGAGATGGTGAACATGATGAACCACCCGTGGTTCGCCGACATGGCATCCACGGACGTGACCAGCGCGGCGTTCGGACAGTTGAACCCGACGCAGCGCAACCTGCCGCGCTTCATCAAGCTCGGCATGCACCTGACGTTCTAACGGTCCGGAGAAGCAGTTGATCGAGGGGAGGCCGCGGCCTCCCCTCTTTCATTGCCGCTCCGTGGTAGTGTGCTCGGCATGGGACTTTCACGCAGGGCGTTTGTTTCCACGCTGGCCGCCGCGCCGTATGTGCGAGCCGCGGGGGTGTTGCGAGCCGGCGCGGCCACTGCAAACATCTCACCGGCGCTCGGCACGTCGCTGGCTGGCTTCATGACGGACCGTACGGCGGCTGACGTCCACGACGAGCTGCTGGTGCGATGCGCGGCGCTGGAATCCGGCTCGACTCGTCTGCTGCTGGCAACCATCGATTCCTGCATGGTTCCGCGGGCGGTTTTGGATCGCGCCAGAGCGCGCATCGCCCAGGAGAACTCGATGGAGCCGGCGTGTATCCTGATGAGCTCGACGCACTCCCACAGCGCCCCGCCGGCAATGCACCTGTTCCAGAGCCTGGCCGACGAGAAGTATGTGGCCATGCTGGAGCAGCGGTTGGGCGACGCCGCGAAGATGGCTTTTCGGCGGCTGCGGCCGGCGCGCGTCGGAGCGGCGGCAGGCAGAGAGCCAACGCTTGTCTTCAATCGCCGCTACTTCATGCGCGAAGGCTCAATTCCAGCCGACCCGTTCGGGCGGAAATCCGACAAGGTGCTGATGAACCCGCCGGCGCAGAGCCCGAACATCGTGCGTCCTGCCGGGCCGGTGGATCCGGAACACGCACTGATCGCCGCGATGGGCGACGACGGGAAGCCCATCTGGGTATACGGCAACTATGCACTGCACTATGCAGGCTTCAACCCGGCTGACCACGCCAGCGCGGACTACTTCGGCGCCTGGGCCCGGCGGCTGGAGAGCGCAGCCGGAGGCGAGTGCGTCGCCCTATTGAGCAATGGTTGCTCGGCCAACGTGAACGGCATCGATTTCACACGAGCCACGCCTGCCGGGCGCGACTATGCGGTGATCGAGAGGACTGCTGGCACGCTGGCGGCCGAATCATTGCGAGTTCTCAAGAGGATTCGGTTCAGCGACTCGGCGGCGCTTGGCGGCGCGATGGAGGAAGTGGAACTCTCCACCAGGCGGCCATCGGCGGATGAACTGGCCGGGGCCGTGAAACTGGTGGGCGCAGCGCCCGCCAACAACTACCGCGAGCGCCCGCTGATCTATGCGCGCGAGACGGTGTTTGTGGCCAAGTACCCCACGGCGGTCCACGCGCCGGTGCAGGGCTTGCGAATCGGCGACGCCGCCATTGGAGCATTCCCGGGTGAAACTTTCGTTGAGCTGGGGCTCCAGGTGAAGAAAGCCAGCGGCTTTGCGACCACGCTCACCGTCTCCATCGCCAATGACGCTTGCGGCTACATCCCCACGGCGGAGGGGTTCGAGCTAGGCGGGTATGAAACATGGCGGGCCAAGACGAGCTACCTTGAGGTACATGCGGCGGAAAAGTTGGCTTCGGGAGTAGTGCGGACACTGGCGCGAGTGGGCTAAAGCCGGCTGGCTTGGTAAGATGGGGCCGGGCGTCCGATTCTCATGAAGTTCCTTGCACTTGCCTCTCTTTTGTCATTCCCGCTGGCCGCTCAGCAGGCGTTGACGATGGACGAGGCGGTGTCCACGGCGCTCGCAAGTCACCCGCTTCTGGCGGAAGGGCGGCAGCGGGTGGCATCGGCGCGGGGGCAGTCCACGCAGGCGGGGTTGACGCTGAATCCGAGGCTTGTCCTGCAGTCAGAGAACCTGCGGCTCCCGGGATCGACGCCCTATGTATTCGGGCGCGACACCGACCTATTCGCCTACCTGCAGCAGACGATGGAGACCGCAGGGAAACGCGGTAAGCGCGTGGATCTGGCGTCGCACGGGTTGAGGCGCGCCGAACTTGAGGTGGAAATCCTCCGCCGCCAGGTAGCGCTGCGGGTGCGGCAGGCTTACTGGGCCGCGGCCGGCATGGCGCGCATCCACGAGTTGTTGGTGGAGAATCAACGGAACTTCCAGCAGATCGTCGAGTACCACGAGATCCGAGTGCGCGAAGGCGCCATGCCGGAGAGCGACCTGCTGCGAGTGCGGTTGGAGGCGGACCGCATCGCGCTGGCGGCGAACAACGCCAAGCTGGACGCCGACAGGGCGAGGATCCAGTTGTTCCGCGAGATGGGTCAGGTGACCTTCCCGGAGGCGCGGCTGTCGGAACCGCTGGAATTGAAGGAAGACCGGCTGCTGGCCGCCGATCCCGAGGAAGCTCTGCGGAAGCGTCCGGAACTGGAGTATGCCCGGGCGCAATTGGAGCAGACACGCGCCAACCTTGTGCTGCAACAGGCCAACGCGAGGCCCAACTACGAGGTGGTGTTCGGCTTCAAACGGACGGCCGGGCTCGACACCGTTCTGGGCGGCGTCCAAGCAGACCTGCCCTTCCGGAACCGCAACCAGGGCGCAATTGAATCGGCGCAGGCCGACATCAAAGGGGCTGAAGCGTCGGTGGCCGCGACGGAGGCGATCATCCGCGCCGAGGTGTCGGCCGCCCGCGTGGAGTATGAGATGAGACGCAGGCAGGTGATGGAGTTCCTCGGGCGCTTCCGTACGCAGGCGGCCGAGTCGTCGCGCATCGCCTTGGCGGCCTACCGGCTGGGCGGGGCGGACCTGCTGCGGTTGCTGGACGCCGAGCGGCTGCGGATCGACGTGGAATTGTTGAACTACCGGGCGATGATGGAGTACCGCCAGAGCATTGTCGCGCTGGAGAACGCACTGGGGATGACGCCATGAAGTGGACTGCCGGTTCGGCCGCGATACTGATGCTCATGCTGGCCGGGTGCTCGAAGGCGCCGGATCAGGCTCCGGCGGCGAAGAAGCGCTCCGGCGGCGAGGAGACCAAACTCGTGGAACTGGACGCGGCCTCCTTGAAGGAGGTGACGCTGAAGGTCGCCGAGGCGTTCCAGCGCAGCGTCCCCATCACAATTCGGGCCAGCGGGCGGCTGGCGACGAACGAAAACACCACCTGGCGCGTGGGCGCCATCACCGACGGCCGTATCGTGCGGGTGGAGGTGAAGGTCGGCGACCGGGTTGAGAAGGGCCAGATTCTGGCGCGCATGCACAGCCACGATATCCACGAATCGCGCGCTCTCTACAGGAAAGCGGTGGCGGACCACAACCGGCTGCAGGGCAGCCTCGCCTTTGTCCAGAAGCAGCGGGACCGGGCGCGGCGGCTCTTTGAAATGAAGGCGGCGAGCCAGGAGCAGGTTGAGCAGGCGGACAATGAGCTGCGCACGGCGCAGACGGCGCTGGACAATGCCGCGATCGAGGTCAACCGGACGAAGCTGCACCTGGTTGAGTTCCTGCAGATTCCCGTTGAGGGCTCGCAGGAGAAAGACCACGAGGCCAGCGCGGAAGAGCATACCGAGGACCTGATCCCGATACGCGCGCCTGCGCCGGGCATCGTCTTGTCTCGCGCAATCACCCCCGGTGCCGTGGTGACGGCGTCGAGCGACCTGTTCACCATCTGTGACCTCTCCACCATCTGGGCCATCGCCGCGGTGCAGGAGGAGCACCTGTCCCGGCTGCACGCGGGCATGGGCGCGAGTATTCACGTGCAGGCCTACCCGGAGAGATCATTCCACGCGCGCGTAGTGAAGATCGATGAGAAGCTGGACGCTGAGACGCGCACGGTGTCTGTGCGGGTGGAGGCCGACAATCGCGCGGGTTTGCTGAAGCCGGAGATGTACGCCACGGTGGAACTGGAGGCCGGCGGCAGCGAGCCGGCGCTATTTGTGCCGCAGGTTGCCGTCCAGGACCTCAACGGGCAGGCGACTGTCTTTGTGGAACGCCAGCCAGGCAAGTATCAGCCGCACCCGGTGGAACTGGGCCGTACGCTGGAGGGGCTGGTTCAGGTGCTGCACGGCCTGCCGCCGGGCGCGCGCGTGGTGGGAGAAGGCAGCTTCATCCTCAAGTCACAGTTGCTGAAGTCGTCACTGGCCGAGGAGTAGGCGGGCTCCATGCTGCAACGCATCATCGACTTCCATCTGAAGCAGCGGCTGATCGTGCTGCTTGGCGTGATGGTGATCATCATCGCCGGCGTGGCCACCATGCTGCAGATCCCCGTCGACGCCTTTCCGGACCTGACCAACAACCAGGTGGTTGTGGTGACCGAGTGCCCGTCGATGGCGCCGGGTGAGGTGGAACAACTGGTGACGTTTCCGATCGAATCGGCGCTGATGGGAATTCCGCGAACCGAAGGGATCCGGTCGATCTCGAAGTTCGGGCTGTCGATGGTGACCCTCCTGTTCGAGGACGGCGTCAATACATGGTTTGCGCGGCAACTGGTGAACGAGCGGCTGCAGGAGGTCCGGACGCGGCTGCCGGAAGGACTGGATCCCGCGCTGGGCCCCATGGCGACTGCGTTCGGCGAAGTCTACCAGTACACAGTGGAGGGCAAGGGATACTCGCCGATGGATCTGAAGACCATCCACGACTGGCAGATTCGCTACGCACTGCGCACCGTGCCCGGCGTCAACGAGGTGAACAGTTGGGGAGGGGAGACCAAGCAATACACCGTGGAAGTGGACCCGGTGAGGCTGCAGCGCTATGGCGTGAGCCTGCGGGATGTATTCGACCGCGTCAAGGAGAACAACTCCAATTTCGGCGGAGGCTTCATCGAGCACGCCATGGAGCAGTACACCGTGCGCGGCCTGGGCCGTACGCAGAGCGCCGCCGACCTGGGCAAGATCGTCGTGCTGGCGCGCGCCGGCACTCCGGTGCTGTTGCGGGACTTAGCGGAGATCAAGCTGAAATCCATGCAGCGCCAGGGCGCGACGCTGCGAGACGGCAAGGGCGAAACCGTCAGCGGCATGGCCATCATGCTGAAGGGCGAGAACGGCAAGCGAGTCATCGAACGCGTCAAGGCGAAGTTCGCCTCGCTGCGGCTGCCGGAGGGCGTGAAGGTTGTGCCCTTCTACGACCAGAGCACGGTGATCGATGGCACCATTCACACCGTCACCAAGGCGCTGATCGAGGGCGGGCTGCTGGTGCTGGTGGTGCTGATCGTGTTCCTGAAGGACATCCGCGCGGCGCTGATCGTCGCTGCGGTGATCCCGCTTTCGATGCTGTTTGGCTTCATGGGCATGGCACTGTTCGGCGTCTCGGCGAACCTGATGAGCCTGGGTGCGATCGATTTCGGCATGATCGTCGACGGCTCGGTGGTGATGATGGAGAACTCCGTGCGGCGCCTGCAGAGGCGCCCGGACGACACGCGCGACTTTCATCCGACCGAGCGCGTGCGGGTCGCCGCCCACGAAGTGGCCCGGCCCATCGTCTTCGCCGTGGCCATCATCATCGCCGTCTACATGCCGGTCTTCTTCCTGGAAGGGCTGGAGGGCCGCATGTTCCGGCCCATGGCGATCAGCGTGTGCTCGGCGCTTCTCGGCTCGCTCATTCTGGCGCTGACCGTGGTGCCGGCAGCCACGGCTGTGCACCTGCGCAAGGGCGTCAAGGAGCACAAGGACGCGTGGTTCAACTGGCTGCGGGAGCGGTACCTGCGGCTGCTGTACTGGGCGCTGCGCCGGCGCGTCATTGTGGTGTCGGCCAGCGCCGCCTTGCTGGTGCTGAGCATCGGCTCGGTGGCGTTCCTGGGCAGCGAGTTCATGGCCCGGCTCGATGAGGGCTCCATCCTGGTGGAAACTCGCAAGCTGCCCGGAATCTCGCTCACAGATTCGGTGGCCATCAGCAACCGCATCGAAAAGATCATTGCCGGATTCCCTGAAGTGACCGGCGTGGTGACGCGCATTGGGCGCCCGGACGTGGCCACCGAGGCGATGGGCATTAACCAGGGCGACGTCTACGTCCTGCTCAAACCGCGCGAGCAATGGACGCGCTTCCACACCAAGGTGGAGCTCATCGAGGCATTGGATAAGGCCCTGAGCGTGGTGCCGGGCGTGAACTTCAATTTCACCCAGCCCATGGCGATGCGGCTGGACGAGACCATCTCCGGCATTAAGGCCGACGTGGCGGTGAAGATCTACGGCGAGGATGCGCAGGTACTGGGCCAGCTTGCCGAAAAGGCGTTGCGCTCCATCTCCGCTGTTTCCGGCGCGGCCGACCAGCAGATGGAGATCATCTCCGGCGTTGCCGAGTTACGCATCGAGATAGACCGCGATGCTCTGGCACGCTATGCGCTGAACGTCAGCGACGTGCGGGACCTGGTGGAGGCCGCCATCGGCGGCAGGCCGGTATCGGAGATGATCGAGGGGCAGCGCCGCTTTGGCATCGTGGTGCGCCTGCCGGACCGCTACAGGACCGACGACGAGGCGGTCCGCAACCTGATCCTGTTTGCCCCTGGGGGCGAACGCGTCCCTTTGGGCAGTGTGGCGCGTGTGACCATGTCGCGCGGGCCGGAGGTGATCTCGCGTGAAAACGGCCAGCGGCGCATTGTGGTGCAGTGCAACGTGCGCGGCCGCGACCTCGGCAGCTTTGTGACCGAGGCCCAGCGGCGCATGGAGGCCGACCTGAAGCTGCCAGCAGGCTATTCGGTGGACTGGGGCGGGCAGTTTGAGAACCAGCAGCGCGCGGCGCGCCGGCTGATGCTGGTGGTGCCGGCGAGCATCGGCATCATTTTCGCGCTTCTCTTCTTCACGTTCGGCAGCGCCCGGCAGGCTTTGCTCATTCTGACGAACGTTCCGTTCGCCATGGTCGGCGGGATCGGCGCGTTGTGGGCCCGCGGGCTGAATCTGAGCATATCGGCCGGCATCGGCTTCATCGCCCTGTTCGGCGTCGCCGTGCTGAACGGCATCGTGCTGGTGGCCAGCATCAACCGGCTGCGCGAGCAGGGGCTGGCGATGGAAGCGGCCTTGCTCTCCGGCGCCGGGCGGCGCTTGCGGCCAGTGCTGATGACGGCGCTGGTGGCCAGCCTCGGTTTCCTGCCGATGGCCGTGGCGACCTCCACGGGCTCTGAGGTGCAGCGGCCGCTGGCGACCGTGGTCATCGGCGGGCTGATCACCTCCACGCTGCTCACTCTCTTCCTGCTGCCGCTGCTCTATCCCTGGTTCGTGTCGGCGGCCAAGGACGAATTCGAACCGTATGAGGGGGACCCCCTGGTTCACCAGATCGAGGAAGAGGACGGCGAGTGAGCGATCGCCCCCCTTGACGCCGGGGCCAGGATTCAAGAGAGTAAGCGTTGATCGGCGATGCATCTTGCGCCGTCAGAAAGGTTCACCCCTACATGAAGAGACTACTGGCTTTGATAGCCATCACCGCCATGGCCGCCTTGGCGGCCGACATCACCGGCAACTGGAAGGCGACCGCCGAGGGGCCAAACGGCGCCATGCAGCGGACGTTCGTCTTCAAGCAGGAAGGCACGAAGCTGACCGGCGAGACTGTGAGTTCGATGTTCGGCAAGTCCGCTATCAACGACGGCAAAGTGGAGGGCGACACTGTCACTTTCAGCCTCGTGATCAAGTTCCAGGACAACGAAATGAAGGTCAATTACAAGGGTAAGGTGAACGGCGACGAGATCAAGTTTACCGTCGAAGGGGCCATGGGCGGCCAGACCATCGAGTGGTTGGCCAAGCGGGACAAGTGACGCCTGGCCGCTGCGCTCACGTCCACAATGTGAGGGGCTGGCTTGTTGGAACGCATCATGATAGAGCTTTGGCGGATGCCGCGATGACCCAATGCCGACCACAGCTGCGCATCTTGCCGGGCTGGCCAAAGAGCACGCAGACGGGCTCTGCTGTGCCGATCATGAATTCAACCGCTTTCCTCGCCTGAAGTGGCGTAATCCGCCGGCCTGACCCTCAGGCTCCGAACTCCATCGGGTCCCACGGCTCGCCCGGCTTCAGCCCCAGCCCGCGCCTGATTGCCAGATGACGAAAGCCGGGCGAGGATTTTACTTGCACTCCGGCGCGAGCTGCCATAGACTGTCTATGTTCGTATACATAGATAGTCTATGCCACCAATTGACAGAGAGACCCGCCAACCCATACCGCCGGGCACGCTGGACATGCTCATTCTCCAGACGCTAGCCCGGCACGGAGAGATGCATGGATTCGAAATCGCCGACTCCATTCAGCAGTTGTCTGCCGAGGTCCTGCAGGTGGAAGAGGGATCGCTCTATCCCGCATTGCAGCGCATGTTGCTGAAAGGCTGGCTGAAGGCGGAATGGGGCAAGACATCCGGAAACCGTCGCGCGCGCTACTACCGATTGAGTCCCGCGGGCCGCGGGCGATTGGACGAGGAGATCGCACAGTACCGGTGCGTCTCACAGGCCATCGGGCGAATATTGCAGCCTGTTTGAGGAGGACTCAGTGAGCATCGGAGAACTATGGCGCCGGCTGCAGCACCTCGCCCGACGCGATCAGATTGAGAACGAGATGGAGGAGGAGATGCGTCTCCACCTCGAATTGAGGGCGAGCCGGCTGCGCGAAGAAGGACTGGCAGCGACGGAGGCGGTCTACGCCGCGCGGCGGCGTTTCGGCAATGTGACCGGGTTACGGGAACAGAGTCACGACATCTGGGCATTCCGGTGGCTCGAGCGGCTCAGCGCCGATGTGAAGCTCGCCCTCCGGAATTCGAGGAAGAGCCCGTCATTCACCCTGCTGGCGGTAGGGTCGCTCTCCCTGGGACTGGCGGCGTCGACCGCCATCTTTTCGTTCGTCAACGCTATCGTCCTGAAAACGCTGCCAGTCCAGGATGCGTCGCGGTTGGTCGTGTTGCGGCAGCGAAACGAAACCTTCCACATGGAGAACTGCTGCTTCTCGCACGCGTTCTTCCGGGAGTTCAGCGTGGCGGACACCGGCCTGGATGGCGTTCTCGCTGCATCTTCAAACGACGTGGATGTGGTGGATGGGGACCGGCGGCAGGCGGTCACCCTGGAGCTTGTGAGCGGCAACTACTTTCGAATGCTGGGTGTCAGGCCGCAGTTGGGACGATTGCTGGACGAATCCGACGACCGCGTGGAAAACGGTTCGCGCGCGTGCGTGATCAGCGACCGCCTCTGGCGGGGCATGTTCGGCGCCTCGCCAGGCGTGGTGGGCCGAAGAATTGTGCTGGAGAAGGAGCCGTTTCAGATTGTCGGAGTGTCACCGCCCGGCTTCGAGGGCGCTGCGTTGCACGACCGGCGTGACGTGCAGGTCTCTACGGCCTGGGCGCAGGCTTTTTATGGCACCACGCGCGACAACTTCAGATGGTTGATGCTGATCGGACGCCTGCGTCAAGGCGTGCCGCTTGCCGAGGCCGCTGCCAGAATCGATCGCTCCGGGATGGCCATTGAGCGCGGCCATGGGCTCCAGGTGAGCGACAGCGACCATTTTCTGCTGCGGGACGGCAGCCAGGGCTTCGACTCGCGTAAGGAGAAACTGGGCAAGCCGGTGTTGCTGCTGCTGTCGATCGTCGGCCTGGTGCTGTTCATGGCCTGCGCCAACCTAGCCGCGCTTTGGCTGGTGCGCTCGCTCGAACGGGTGCGAGAATCGGCCACGCGCGTCGCGCTCGGCGCAACGCGCTGGGCCATCATCAGACAGTTTCTTACGCAAAGCCTTCTGCTTTCAGCGGCCAGCGGGCTTCTCGCCTGGTGGATGGCGCAATTCTTCGTGGCCGGTCTGTTGCGCATGATGGATACGGAGAGAGAGGCGCTGGCACAGCATGTGAAGCCGGATCCCATGGTGCTAGGTTTCTTCGCATTGGCCGTGATCGGCTCCGGTTTGCTGTTCGGAGTGCTGCCCGCGCTCCGCGCATGGCGCACCGATCCAATGCCGCTGGTGCAGTCCGGTTCTATCCATGCAGCCGGCAAGCGAGCAGGAGCGTATCGAGTTCTGATCGCCGTTCAAATCGCCGTGTCGGTGGCGCTTGTCTTCACGGCGGGATTGCTGGCGCAGACGCTGAAGAATCTGCGTTCGATCGACTTGGGTTTCCGGCCGCAGAACGTAGTTCAGGCAGAGGTGGATCTCGGGCGGCTGGACTACTCGGAGGCGTCGGCAGAGGAAGCGATGCGGAACCTGTTGTTGCGTGCGCGGTCACTGCCCGAAGCTCAATCGGCCAGCCTCTCCAACATCAACCTGTTGACGGGTTCGATGGCCGCGGTTGTGGTGCGTATCCCGGGTCACGCCGACGCGAAGGGAGCCCCGCCCACGTCCTATTTCACGAAGGTGAGTTCGGGCTACTTTCGGACGATGGGTATCCCCCTTCGGGCCGGCAGCGACTTTACGACGCAGACCCGGGCCGGAAGCGAGGGAGAGGTGATCGTGAACGAGCAGTTCGCGCGCCGGTATCTGGAAGGTGACCCGCTGGGCAAGGCATTCACTTACGGAGGCAGCCGGAAAGTGCGTGTGGTGGGAGTGGTCGGGACGACGAAGTACCGCTGGCTGCGCGAGGATCCACAGCCCATCCTCTACGTTCCCGCCATCGACGGAGCCTTTCCAAAGAGCGCCTTCCTGCAGGTGCGCAGTACCGAACCACCTGAGCGAGTCTTGGCGCAGTTGCGCGGCCTGCTACAGGGCACGGACGTGCGATTGCCGCTGGATCGTGTGACTACGCTGGAAGCGCAACTCGACGCGGCTCTTGCGGCGGAACGGTTGCTGGCTCTGCTTTCCACTGCGTTGGGATCGCTGGCCGTGGCGCTGGCCGCAATCGGGCTCTACGGGGTGCTCTCCTACTCCACGGCGCGGCGGACCAGGGAGATTGGAATCCGCGTGGCGATCGGCGCCCAGCGCGGGTCCATCATCGGCATGGTACTGGGCGAGTGCGCCTGGATGGTGATAGCCGGAATCGCCGCAGGCCTGCCACTGGCGATGTTCAGTGGGAAGTTGATCCAGTCGCAACTGTACGGTCTTCCGGCGGCCGATCTTCCGGCGACGGCATTGGCCGGGTGCTTCCTCGTGTTGGTGTCGGCCTGTGCCGCGGCGTTACCCGCGTGGCGAGCCACCCGCGTTGATCCGGTATCTGCGCTTCGCTACGAGTGAGCGCTCAGAATTCGATTGCTCCCAGGATCTCGCTCGGCTTCAGCCCGAACGCGCGTGAAATCGCCAGCAGGCTCTCGATGGAAGGCAGGTTCGCCCCCCGTTCGATGGAACTGATCTGGCTGATGCTGAGCTTTGAGATCGACGCCAGTTCCTTCAGCGACCAGTCCCGCTCGGCGCGCAACACGCGGATGCGCTGGCCCAGCCTGTCCCGCAGGCGGTCCTGCAGCGTGCGCCCCAGCCCGTACTGTTCGGCTGCGTTGGCCAGCGACTGTCTCAATTGCGCCAGCGAGAACGGCTTGGCCAGATAGTCGAAGACTTTCAGTTTGAAGGTCGCCCGCATGTCCTCCAGCGACGGATAACCGGTGACGATGATGACGCACATGCCGGGGTAGCGCGCCAGCAGTTGCTCCAGCACCTTGTCGCCGCGCGATTCGCCCATCTTCATGTCCAGCAGCACGATCTCAGGCCGCTGCTCCTCGGCGGCCTCGAAGAGCCGTGCCGGCTTGGCGAACGTGCGCACGGCATAGAGACCTTCGTCGTTGAGGAAGTCCTCGATGTAGGTGAGGAAGTCCGGATCGTCATCCAGCACGGCGATGTCGATCAGACTGGGGTGGCCGGCGATGGGTTCTGCGCTCATGATGTCTGCTCCTGCGGCGATACGGGTAGGACCACTTCCAGCCGGGCGCCGCCACCCGGGCAGTTGGCCGCCGAAATGGCGCCTCCGTGCTGGCTGACGATTCCTTCGGCGACCGTCAGTCCCAGGCCCGTCCCGCGCGCGTCCAGGCGCGTAGTGACGAAGGCCTCAAAGATCTCGGGCAGGACCTCGGGCGGGATGCCCGGGCCGTTGTCCTCCACCACCACCGCCACGCCCGGACGGCCGTCGATGACGCGAGCCTTCGAACTGGCGCGGATGCGACCGTCTCCGGCCGGCGCGGCCAGCAGAGCATTTCGGAGCAGGTTGACGAACACCTGCAATAGGCGGTCGGCGTTGCCGATGACCTTACTGCCGGCCTCGACGTCATTGGTGAAGCGGACCTCGGCAGCCTTCTCATCGATGGCGACAAGCTGCCAGGCCTCATCGATCATGCTCCGCAACTCCACGGGGCCGGTCTCCTGCCGCCGCAAGCGGGCAAAATCAAGCAGGCCTTCGCTGATCCTCCGCAGCCGACCGGTGACCCGGCTCATGCGCGCCAGACGAGTCTGCGCCTGCTCTCCCGGGGTGGTTTCGATCAGCTTCTCGATGGAGCCTTGCAGCACGGCGAGCGGAGTGTTCATCTCGTGAGCCACACTGGCGCTCAGCAGGCCCAGGCTCACCAGCCGGTCCTGCGCTTCCAGATTATGCTTGGCGGTCTCCAGGTCGTCTTCGCGCTTCCGCAGCCTCCGGACGGTCTCATTGTGGGAGCGCATGATGCGGCCAATCTCGTCTCCCGGGATGTAGCTCTCGTCGATGATCTCGGCCTCGCGGTCGCCCTCGCGCGTGGCCCTGTCGGCGTCCAGCAGCAGGCGCATCGGCTGATAGACGTAGCGCGGCATGATGATTAGCTCCAACGCCAGCACAGCCAGGATGTACACGCATCCCAGAACCCCCAGCACCGCCAGCCGGATGGACTGGAGCAGCCCGCGGTAGAACTCCAGCGGCAGCGTCAGCCTGTAGAACATTGCACTGCCGGGGACCTGTTTGAAGATGTGCTCGCTCACCGGAGAGCTTTGCCAAGTGCGCCCGGGGAATCGGGTCATCCAGTCCCGGGCGTCGTCCCTCAACCCGAACTCGCTCGCGCTGCCGGTACGCAGGTCATATGCGGCCAACTCGTGCTGGTCCGACTCGGGCGAAAGGGAGGAGAAGGTGTTGAGGATCAGGGTGACTTCGCGGGTCTGCGCTTTCTGCAGCCGTTCTTGGGCCAGGTTGAGCACCGTGAAGTACACCCCGCAGGTCAGCACCAGGAAGAAGATGTTGTGCAGAACCATGAGCTTGGGGCGCACCAGCAGGTCGCCGAAGCGCCGGCTCATGCCGGTGAGCGGCTGGGGTTCAAGAATCCTCGAAGAAACGCCTGAGACACTGCGAATCACTTGAGTCGCGGCCGCCCTGCGCTGCATCGAATTATCGCCAGACAAGAATTTGTGCTCCTATTGCGGAAGCTTTGTTGCTGTGCTAGAAAAAACAGTATGGCTCCAACTCGTTTGGAGCGACATGTACCCGCCTGGCCATTTCAGAGGGGCACGGGCCTGACCACCGTCCGACATCTTGGCTAAAGACATCTTGGCATGAGTGCTATCTTCTCGAAGCAGTTCGACACAAAACTGCGTCTCGCCGCCGGCGCGGCGATTCTGCTGCTAGGCGCCGCCGGCGCGGTTCTCGGCTACCTCCTGCATCCCAAACAGCTCGACACAGGCTACACACCGGAGCAGCCCGTGCCTTACAGCCACAAACTTCACGCCGGCAACCTGGGGCTGGATTGCCTGTACTAGGTTCATCAGTCCGAACAAGACCAGGCACAGCGAGAAGAACACGTTGATCGCCCGGACCGCCAGGACAAGCTCGCCGGCCGACGGCGTGATGTAGGAGTACCAATTCCAGATCCTCGGGACGAAGAAGTGCCAGATGCCGAAGCCGATCGACACTGCACCGCCCACGGTCATGAGAACGGTCGCAACGTCCCGGGAGACTCCTTCCACGTTCCGTCACTCCGTGGGATTGCCCATGGTGTCGAAGTAGAATTGCCTGTCCGGCGGGCCGTCGCACCAGATGTTCCACGACCAGACCGCGCCGGCCGGCCACCACAGATTGCCGTGCAGGAGGATGCCTCCCGGCGGCGTGCCCGCGGACGTGATCGGACAGGCGTCCGGGTTCACCCCGTCGTCCGCGATCGCGCGGAACAACGGCCCGAGGCTCAGCGGGACCGTGCCGGGGATGTCCGCAGGAGCAAGGTACGCCCCCATGGGCGCCGCGTCGACGACCGTCGCCGTCCACCCGGGCCACACGACCTCGACCCCCTTCACCGCTCCGGGCGGCTCGCCGGAGATGTCGGTCGCCGCGACCGTGTAGTTCCACCGGAAGGGCGTCTGCTCGTAGGTCGGCGCGCTGCCCTGCGGAATGCCGCCGAGGGCGTTGAAGCTGAGCTCGTGCTGCGGGATGTCGCCGGCGATCGCCGCCGACGCCGTCTCGAAGAGCTGCGCCAGGCTGCTGGGGGCCAGCGGGTCGAAGAACGCCTCGCCGCCGTCGGGGCGACCGCCGTCGTCGGACGGCTCACCGTCGCGGGCATCGCCCGACGGCTCGCTGTCGAAGAACGCCTCGCTACCGTCGGGGCGTTCGGCGTCGTCGACGTCGTCGGAAGTTCCGCGTGCGTTACCGCCGCCATCGCAGGCGCCGACCGCCGCC
>JACRKW010000167.1 GCA_016215215.1 Acidobacteriota bacterium | reverse complement strand
TGCGATTGCCGAGGCCGCCCGCGCGTTTATGTTGGCGTTCCCCGACATGCAGGTTTTCCTGGACCGTGTCGTTCCCCAGGGCGATCACATCATTTTCCATTGGACCCTCACCGGCACCAATGCCGGCCCTGGCGGCACGGGCAGGGAGGTCCGCATCAGCGGCTTCGAGCAATGGCAGTTCGGCCCCGATGGACTCATCGCCACCGCACTGGGCCACTTCGACGTGGACGACTACAACCGCCAGCTCGGGCAAGCATCCCAAACCATGGCCCACTTGCCCTGACGCTCAGCACGAATTTCGTGCTACACTATTTTCGTGCAGAAGAATATCACTATCAAGATCTCCGCCGAGGCCGCGCTTTGGGCGCGCCGCAAGGCCGCAGAGGAGAACACCTCGGTTTCCCGGTTGGTCGGCGATATGCTCGAGCGCCAGATGCGCCTAGGCGATGAGTACTGGCAAGCTTTTGAGCATTGGAAGTCCAATCGTCCGCTCGCCCAGGCCGGCGCCGGCCACCGGATGAGCCGGGAAGAAGTCCATGCCCGCCACTGATCGGTTCTTCGTCGACTCCAATGTCTTGCTTTACTACGTCGACCCTCAGGACGAAGCGAAGCGCGAGCTTGCCATCCGCTGGCTCAACCACCTGTGGCTCACCGGAGCCGGGGCCATCAGCTGGCAGGTGCTCAATGAATTTTATTGGAACGCTGTCCGGAAGATGCGCCTGGACCCCGGCCGCGCCCGGGAGGTTGTCGAGGACCTCAGCAGTTGGCGGCCCGTCGACAACTCGCTTGGCCTGCTCCGCCGGGCGTGGTTTTTATCAGACTCGGCCCAAATCCCTCATTGGGACGCCTTGATTGTGGCCGCCGCGGAGAGATCTGGCGCTTCCATTCTGCTCTCAGAGGATTTCCAAGCCGGCCGGACCTTCGGCGCGGTCTCCGTCGTCAACCCGTTTCACACACCGCCTCCCGCCGCTTGACGATCCACCAACGGACCACCAACTTGAAGCGCACACGTCGAGTTATACTCATGCGCAACGCCTCACGCTGGGCCCAGTCCTTATGAAGAAAGCCACTCTCTCCCTTCCACAGACTGTCGACGAGTATCTCGCCGGCGTACCGGAGCCCGCCCGCTCCACTCTGAGCAAACTGCGCGCCATCATCCGTTCGGCCGCGCCCCCCGAAGCCACGGAAGTCATCAGCTACCGCATCCCCATGTTCAAGTACAAAGGCATGCTGATGGGCTTTGCCGCCTTCGCCAATCACTGCAGCCTTTTCCCGGGAAGCCTCTCTGCATTGGAGCAATTCAGCGGCGAACTCAAAAGCTTCTCCACGTCCAAGGGGACCATCCGCTTCCCTGTGGACAAGCATCCTCCCGCCGCGCTTGTGAAAAAACTGGTGAAAGCGCGCGTGGCGGAGAACGAGCGTAAGCGGCAGGTCTAGTCGAACAAAACGCGCGGGTCTTCGCTGTTCCCGATAATTATGGTGAAATGTGCCCGTGGAGCGATGTGCCAAGGCTTGCGCTGACGGAGGTTTCGCCGCGTGATCGGAACCAGTGCCTGCCGCCTGCTGTTGTTGGCTGCCTATCTTGTTCTGTGCGGGTGCTCCAAGCCGGCGAGCAGCCCGCCGCCGCCCTCCGAATGGACTACTGCCTACTGGTTCTGGCCCGGCGGATTCGCCCGCCCCGCCACCGCAGACAAGACGCTCGAGACCATTTACTTCCATTCTGGAGTGGTCAGAAACGACACGGGCAACTTCGCAAAACAGAGATGGGTGGTCTACAGTGAACTTCCGCGCGAACTTCCGCCCGCACATGAGTACTGGCTTGTTTTCCGATTCGAACGGCAGAGCGTTCCCGATCTTCAGGCAGTGCCTCTGCTTCTCCGGCGGCTCTCGCAGATACGCGAATCCGCGCGGCAACGGCATCTGAACGTGGCCGGAGTGCAGTTGGACATAGACAGTCCTACCGGCAAACTCCCCCAGTACGCGCGTTTCCTCCGGGAGGTTGCGCGTGGCCTTCCATCGGGCATGAGGTTGTCCATCACGGCCCTGCTCGATTGGTTCCGCGACGGAACGGCCGTTGATGACGTCATTGAAGAGGTGCACGAATTCGTCCCCCAGTTCTACGATCTGGCGGACCAGAGTCCGTATGGGGGCGGCATAGCCATCGCCTCCAAGGTCGATGCGGCACGATGGGCGCCGAGATTCAATCGCTTCAGGAAACCGTTCCGGATCGGCATCTCCACATTTGGTCGTGCCCGGTTTCTTCCCCGGGGAGATCCCTCCCGTAGGAGTGCACAAGGTGAAACCTGGTACCGCGACTTAAAGCCCTTCGACATCTCTACCAATCCCTCATTTCAGCTTCAAGCCGAACGGAATGAGGCCGGCGAACTCGTGCTCAATTACCGCGCAGTTCGTGCAACGAATATCAGTTACCACAGCTTCGATCCTGGTGACGCACTCCAGTTCATCCTTTCGACGCCGGAGACAGTCCGCGCTGCCGCCGGGCAGGCCAAGAGAATCGGCGGTTATTGCGCCGGGATCTCGTTCTTCCGGTGGCCTGGCGTTGATGAAGACCTAGTGATGGAACCTGACATGGTCTTGCGCGCCGCCGCGGGCCTGCCGCCGCGGCCTCCCGGCATCGAACCCGCCGAAGGGCACTGTGCCTCCGTCCATTGCGTGGACATCTACCTGACCGGTACGAATCCGCTCGCTGCGCAGGCGGAACAGTTCACCATCAAGAGCTCAACGGAGTTGGAGTACTTTCTTCCCGAGCAAGGCGTGCCCGTCATCATGTCGGGCCCAAAGCAGCTGACACTGACGCTGCCGCCATACTGTGGGCGCGGCCGCTTGCTCTTGGGCCACACAGTCACTCTGAAGCCCGCCACCTTCGCGGTCGCCCGCTCAGCGAACGAGGAGAAACGATGAGAACATGCAAACACATCGGCCGGCTCTGTGCCTTCGCATTTGCTGGACTGGCCATTGTCTGGGCCTGCGCCTTCGACACCACCCTTCGTGAGTACCTGGACGCCCGATTCTGGCTGCCGTTCTCCAAACAGGCTGCCCATTTCGAAAGGCCGGACATTCAGCGCGCGTCAGAGCCCTTTGCCGGCATGGCGGAGGGTGGCGGCAAGAGTCCGCTGGCAGCACTTCGCGCGGCCTACAGGGAGATATCTGTGCCGGTGGCTTCCGGCTTCGATCTGGCGTCCAAACGCCGCGTGCTGGCCGCCGCCCGCGCCGACCAGTCGCTCACCCTCAAGGAACGTGAGGAGGTGGACCTGATCGACGCCAAGATCGACATGCGTGTCGGCCAGCCCGATGAACCGCAGCTACTGCTCAGCGCAAAGGAAAAGCTCAACAGGTTCCTGAGCACGGCACAAACACCCGAATTCCTGAGCGAGGCGCGCGGCTGGCTCGCACGGATCCACTTCCTTCTAGGAGAGCAAACGGCAGCGGGCAAGATCTACCTTGACGAACTGAATCGCAACGGCTCGAACCTCAGCCGGGAGACGATTCTCACGTCTCTGCAGATGACCTATCGTTACGACGGCGGGGCTGATCTTCTGGCGCACCTCGAAGAGTACTTCGACACCCCGGAACACGCCGCCTTCGCCATCCAGTTGGTCACCAATCCTCGTTGGGACCGGATGGGGTGGAGTTCCGACGGGAAAGATGAGCAGGTTCACGGCGCACGGCAGACCTTCGCACGAGTAGCCGCTCTTCTCGAGAAGCACGCCGAACTGCTCAGGTCAGAGAAGGGAGCGAACGCGCTGGCGTTGCTGGCGATGCGAGTCGCCTTGCGCATGGGCGATCCGCCCGCCGCGCTCAAGATCGCGTCCAGGGTGTCCTCCCGGGACCCAGTCCGCGCCGAACCGGATTTCCTCTGGATGCTTGCGGCCTCACGTTTCCTATCGCGCCAGTACGCCGCCACCGAAGCGCCCCTGCTCAAGCTCTTCCGTTCCTCCGGTTCCAGCGATAGCCAGAAGGCGGCTGCTGCATACGCGCTTTGCGGTGTCTACCAGAAGACAGGCAATGTAGTTGAACAGATTCGGTTCGCACTGTGGCTGCGTGCCGCCGCTCGCCGCGAGCGGCTGTCCAGGTCCACTCCCAGCGCGATCGAAGATCAAACAATCTACTGGGCCGCCTCCGGTTGGGATCTCAGCCTGTTGCTCGACGCCGAAGCATCGCCTGCCCAGTTGGCCGCATTCCTGGAACGCTACCCGAATGTCCCCGAGGTTCGCCTTGTGCGCTATTCGCTGGCGGTTCGACTGTCGCGGGAGCATCGCTACGAAGAAGCAGCTACCATCTTCGAGTCCATCCACGCCCTTCGCCGCTCGCCCAGAATGCGGCAAATGGCTGCGCTGCACGCGCAGGCGAATCGAACTGACCTATCGGCTCAAGCCGCCCTGGAGGCCCGTTACCGCCTGGCTGAGTTCATCAGCGCCAATCCGGACCGCATCTACTTCAACGATGCACTGTGGATGCGCCTTCAACGCTACGCCCTTGACGCCGCCCAGGATGGCCGCCTCTCTCGCCCGGAACGGGAGGCTCAGATCGCGCGCGAGCGCAAACTCAAGGACGAGCAGGAGGAACTCTGGCGTGCCTACCTCATCCTGCGCGAAGTGGTCCGCGATGCAGGCAATACCGCGATCGGGCGGGATGCCGCCCGGCTCGCGCTGACCTGTCTGCGCAGGATCAGCGATCGCTTCGGGCGGCAATCCGAGATCCGACACGCCGACCTTGAACTGTCCGCATGGTTGCGGCGGTGACCCGTCGAACCAGCGTGTTTTTCGACGGTGTCCCCTTGCGCCTCCCGTCCGCAGCGTGTAGTATTGACCAACCGCGCGGTTTGCCATCTGGGATTTAGGCTCGCCGGTAATCTGAAAATCGGAGGGATGATTCACCCCATGCGTGCAGCTCGAACCTTGTCTGTTTCCATGCTGTTGACAGCATCGCTGGTCCCGGCCCTTGCCCAACAGCAAGCGCCCACCGCCTACTTCGTCGTGTCGATGCGTAACATCGCACCCGACAAGACGGCCGAATACCTGGCGTTCATGAACGACGCCGGTAAGAAGTTCAACCAGTCGCGGCTCGCCTCCGGCGAGATCCGTGGCTGGCTCCACATGCGCCTTACCACCCCGCTGGTCCCCACTGCCGGTTACAACTACGTGAGTGTTTCCATGTACGACAAGGCCCCGGAACTCGATCGCGCGCCCGGTGAGTGGGATGTCCACGCGAAGAAGGCCGGCTTTTCCAGCTACGCCGAATACTCGGCCAAGGGCCGCACCTTCGGCCCCACCAGCCGCATGGAATTGACCCGTGTGCGCAACCGCATGGGCGACGCTGCCGTCGGCGACTACGTCCGCGTCGCGCAATACAGCATCCCCCGCGACCACCTGAGCGAGCGGCTGGCCTGGCTCAACGAATACGCTGCTCCCCTCAACCAGCAGCGGATTCAAGCCGGCGGCGACCTCAAAGGCTGGGGAGTCAGCACGCTGGTTCTTCCGGCCGGCTCCGAAGCCGGCTACGATTACTCCACCAGCGTCGTCCTGAAAACCTCCTCCGCTGTCATCGGTGGACCTTCGAGCCTCAGCGAGGCTGATTTCAAGAAGGCTCATCCCACCAAGTCCTACGCCGCATACATCGCCGCCAACAACCGCTGGCAAGGCCTCGCCAAGCTCGAGCGCGTCCGCGTTTATCACGTTCTCGACAAGCTCGGCGCGCTCCCCCAGGTCTCCGGCCGATAGTCCGTGGGCCGGGCGTCTGAAGGCGCCCGGCCACCACACACTTCATAGGAGGAATGCATGAGCATCGCTCAGTCCAGCGTGAACGAATATGACGCCATCGCGGCCGTCGTGCAGCACTATCTAGATGGCGCCCGGTCCGGCCGTGGCGTGGACATGAGGCCCGCCTTTCATCCTGACGCCACCATCTTCGGCTACGTCGGCCCCGACCTCTTTGCCGGCCCCATACAGGGCCTCTTCGACTGGAACGATCAAAACGGTCCAGCGACCGGGTTGCAGTCCCGGTTGGCCAGTGTCGACGTGTTTGGCACGGTCGCCACCGTGCGCCTCGAGCTCGACAACTGGACTGGCCACCGCTTCACGGATCTCTTCACGCTTCTCAAGGTGGATGGCGAATGGAAGATCATGAATAAGGTTTTCCACCTTCATCCCTGACCCTCAGCGCCAACACCACTGAGTCACGTGGCCGCTGAGTTGGATGGCTCCCGATGACCGTTGCAGCAGTTCCGGCTGCCAGAAACGGCATTGAGGTATTAAGACCTTGCAACCGAACGTCCCCCTCGTGTAGATTGTCTGGAGCCGGACTGGCAACGCTGCCGCCCGGCGGAGGAGAATCCTGATGTCCAGCAAACTCCGGGCCGCTTTCTTATCCGCGGCCTTCCTGCTGAGCCCGGCGCTCAGAGTGGACGCTGCCGCTCTCATGCTGTCGATCTCCGACCCTGTCGGCGATTCCACCGGCGTCGTTGACGCAACCGGTTTGACAATGTGGTTTGACAACACCACTGGGGACTACACCATCAAACTGACCGCAGATGCCGCGAATCCATTCATTGGAACCTTCCGCATCAACTTGAACCTATTCAACCCGGATACCGGTTCAGTCGCCCAGGACCCGTCCTACTTCGTCGATACGATGAACGACTATGACCTCGCCAGCCCCGTGACGGAGATCATTCTGACCGGCACGAACACCCGTCTGATTTCATGGGGCGCGGGAGATCGGGTCGCATACACTTCGACTCCGCTCGGAAACCCGACAGGAATTGCATTGTTCCGTTCCGGCGTGTGGAGCCCCCTGCCGTTGGCAGGTACGGAAGACATGTTCGGAACATGGAGTGAAGGCGACTACAGCGTGATTGCCGCCAATCCAATGCCGGAGCCTGGGTCGCTGGGGCTCCTCGCCGGCGGCTTGTTCGCCTTGTTCTCACTTCGGGCGCGCCGCAAGTAAGCCTCAACCGACGGGACCATCGCCGACGGACACTGCGTAGCAACGCGACTCCTGCGTCCGGATATGATGGTCCACATGGTCGTCAGGACAACCTTCGGTGCGTTGCTGTTGCTGGCCGGGCAGCAGGCGCTTGCGCAGGATTCGCAAAGGGAATTAGCGCGGACCGTTCTCAAAGAACTCGTCGAGATCAATACAACTGACTCCTCCGGTGACAACACCGCGGCCGCGCAAGCCGTGGCTCGGCGGCTGCGGTCGGAGGGCTTTGCCGCCGAAGACGTGACGGTGGTGGTCCCGGCGGAGAAGAAGGGAAACCTCGTGGTCAGGTTCCGGGGGACGGGAAAGGCGCGGCCGCTCCTGTTTCTGGCTCACCTCGACGTGGTGGAGGCAGAGCGCTCTGACTGGTCGATGGACCCATTCCAACTCGCCGAGCGCGACGGTTACTTCTACGGCCGGGGAACGCAGGACATCAAGGGGGATGCGGCGCTGCTGGTGGCCAACCTGATCCGGCTGAAACGGGAGGGGTTCAAGCCGGAGCGGGACATCATCGTGGCCCTGACGGCCGACGAGGAGGGCGGGCGCGGCCCCAACGGGGTGGAGTGGCTGCTGCACAACCGCCGCGAACTCATCGATGCGGAGTTCTGCGTCAACACGGACGCCGGCGGCGGGCAGGCGCAGGACGGACGGAGAATCCTCTACTCCGTGCAGGCTGCCGAGAAAGGTTACTTGTCGTTCGTGCTGGCGGCCAAGAACGCCGGCGGGCACAGCTCCCTCCCGCGCGGGGAGAACGCTATCTACGAGTTGGCTGCTGCTCTGCTGCGCGTCAAGGCATTGGAATTCCCCGTGGAACTGAACGAGGTCACGCGGTCGTATTTCGAGAAGAAGGCGAAGATTCCAGGGGCTCCCACCGAGGCGGTGTACGAAAACGCCCAGCGGCGCACCACGTGCGTGGCCACCATGTTGAGCGGCGGGCATGCCGACAATGCTTTGCCGCAGACGGCAGAGGCGACGGTGAACTGCCGCGTTCTGCCGGGTGGGACGCAAGCCGACGTGCAAGAGCGACTCCAGAAGGCCGTTGGACCAGGAATTGAGGTGCGGGTAAAGATCCCGCTCCAGCCGAATCCGGCTTCGCCTCCACCGCCGGCGCTGATGGCACGCGTGGAAAAGGTCGTGCATTCGATGTGGCCGGGATTGGTGGTACTGCCGGTGATGGAGACCGGCGGCACAGACGGCAAGCCACTGCGGGGGGCGGGCATTCCTGTATACGGCATCGCACAGATGTTCTACGACCTCGACGACATCCGCGCGCACGGCAAGGACGAACGCATCCGGACGGCGTATTATTACGACGGGCTGGAATTCGGCTACCGGCTGATGAAGGAACTGTCGGGCCGCTGACTACTGGCCTCAGCGCAGACGGACATCGACTACGCGAACGTCGACATCACGGTCGCGCAGCCGGTGGAGGATCACGCCGGCCTTGTCCGCCACAACGCTTGCGCCGCCGTAGGTGCGGCCTTTCCACGGCCCGTGGCTCATCACGCCGACCAGGTCCACCCCGACAAAAGGGCAAGCCAGCATGACCGCGCGGCGCGAGACCAGGCGCTCCAGTTCCTTGGAGTGTTCCGGCCACTCCTCCATCTTGGCCGCCCAGCCGTAGGGCACGATCATGAGATCCGGCTTGAGGGCGCGCAGGCGGTCGAGGTGGGCGTCGACGAAGGTGTCGGCGCAGATGACCAGGCCGATACGGCCGAAAGATGTGTCGACGACTCCGATGGCGGATGGCTCACCCTGCGAGTAGGGCGGTGTCATCAGTTCTGGCAGCACGTTGATCTTGCGGTGTTTCCAGAGGATCTTGCCGTTCCTGTCAATCAGAATGGCCGAGTCGTACAGACGGTCACCGTCCTTTTCGTCGAGGCCGATGGCGATCATGACGCCGTGCTTGCGGGCCAGCGCCGCGAGCCGGTCGCTGTCTGAGCCTGGAATCGGGTATGCAAGCCGGTGCGCATCCGGGTTCTCCCAGCCGAGAATGGCGGACTCGGGGAATGCGGCGATGTGAGCGCCGCCGGCACTGGCGGTTTCCAGCGCATACTCGATGCGCCGGAAGTTGCCTTCACGATCCCCGTCGATCACCAGGATCTGGCAGACGGCGACGCGAACTTGGGGTGTGGGCGGTTGCATGGCAAGCAGAAGCGCGAGGAGCACGGTCCATTATTGCCCGAGCGCCGACTAGATGTTCCACTTCGGATCCCACACCACGCGGGAGCGGGTCTGGTAGGCGCGATTGGCCATGTAGCAAGCGACGGAGGAGAAGTACGCCTCCTCCACGTTGGCGACCGGCATCTTTCGGGACCTGATGCACTCCAGCCAGTTGCGCAGCAACGGCTCAGCCGTGGCCCCGGTGCCCGGGCCTTGCGCCTTGGGCTCGGCGCTGAACTTCTTGTTGGGCGTGTAGTCCCAGCCCTTGTCCACAACGTAGCGCTCCGTCCAGAGTGAACCGCCCGTGCCGCGGAGTTCGACGCCGGCGGAGGTTCTTACACCCGGCGCGGTGAGGCATTCGGCGTGGAAGGTGACGGTGACCTTGTTGGGGTATGCCAGAATGAAGCTGATCACATCGGGTGTGTCACGGCCATCCTCGTAGTAGAAGGTGGCGCCCCCGGCGACGGCGGAAACTGGATTTCGCAGGCCGAGGAGGTGGTGCGCGGAGTCGATCACGTGAATGTCGATGCCCATAATCATGCCGCCGTCGTAGTGCAGCCACTTGTACGGGCTGAAGTAGATCTGTGGGCTCCAGGGGACCTTGGGTCCGCGGCCGAGCCAGCGCTCCCAATCCAGGCCCGCGGGCTTGCTCTCCATGCCGGGGGGAGGCTCCTGCACGTAGCCGCTGTTGCTCATGTACCAGGTACGCGCCATGCCGATCTTGCCCATGATGCCGGTGTCGACGTACTTCCGCTTGGCTTCGACAAACTGCGCCAGAGCGCGCCCTTGGGTGCCGACCTGGAGGACCCGGCCGGTTTCGCGCACGGCGCGGACGATCGCAAGGCCGTCCTCCGGCGTGTGCACCATGGGCTTCTCGACGTACACATCCTTGCCGGCGCGAAGAGCGTCCACGGTGATGGGGGCATGCCAATGGTCGGGTGTGGCGACGATGACCGCGTCGATCTCCTTCTGTTCCAGGACGCGCCGGTGATCGCCGGTCTTCAGCACTGGCTTGCCGGCCACTTTCTCTGCCTGCTCCCGGCGCGCATCGTATACGTCACAGACGGCGACATAGTCCACATCGCCCTGCTTGTTCAACTCGCGCATCAAGTACTGTCCCCGCCCGCCGGCGCCGATCACACCCACGCGCAGCCTGTCGGCGGCGCCTGAGACACGGGCGGCCGCGGCCGCCGTCAAGAATGTCCGCCTGGTCGCTTCAGCCATGGGAATCAGAAACCTCTGCGCCCCAGCATATCGCCGCCGGAGGCTCGACGCGACCCCCTCATGATAAAATTGGGTTTCACGCCGGATCTCCCTGGAACCACCCTTGAAAATCGGATTCGTCAGCCTGGGCTGTCCCAAGAACCTCGTGGACAGCGAAGTGATGATGGGGCAGTTGACTGCCCGCGGTCACGAGCTCACCAGTTCTCCCGAACTGGCCGAGGCCATCGTCGTGAACACCTGTTCCTTCATCGATCCGGCCAAGCAGGAATCCGTCGATACCATCCTGGAGATGGCCGGGTACAAGAAGACCGGACGGGCGCGCCGGCTGATTGTGGCAGGATGCCTGGTGGAGCGGTTCCGTGAGGATATCCGGGCCACGATTCCAGACGTGGACGCGGTGCTGGGCACCAACGAACTGGACGACATAGTGGCGTTGTGCGAGGGCGGCGAGGGGCATGCGAACCCCCTGGAGCCGTACCTGTATCATGACCTCACGCCGCGAGTCCTTTCGACGCCGCGCCACTACGCCTACATCAAGATCAACGAGGGATGCGACCACCCCTGCTCGTTCTGCGTGATCCCCCAGTTTCGCGGCGGCTTCCGCAGCCGGCGGCTGGAGTCGGTCCTCGCCGAGGCGCAGAGGCTGTTTGCGCAGGGAGTGCGGGAGATCAACCTCATCGGCCAGGACACGACGGCCTATGGTGACGACCTCGGCTTGAATGACGGGCTGGCGGTGCTGCTGGAGCGCCTGGCGCAGATTGAGACCCCGCACCAGAAGTGGATCCGGTTCCTGTATTGCTACCCCAACCGCATCACACGGCGACTGCTGGACACCATCGCGGATCACGAATCGCTGGTGAAGTACATCGACATGCCTCTGCAGCATGCCTCACCGGCGGTGCTGAAGCGGATGAAGCGCGGCTCGTCGGGAGACATCTTTCTCCGGACGTTGGAGAAGATCCGCCGGGCGATTCCGGGCGTGGCCATCCGTACGTCCATGATCGTCGGATTCCCCGGCGAGACCGAACGCGATTTCGACGAGCTCTGCCAGTTCGTGGAGGCGGCGCAACTGGACCGGCTGGGCGTATTCTCGTACTCCGATGAAGAGACAAGCGCCAGTTTCGCGCTGGATGGCAAGGTGGACAAGCGCACCATCTACAACCGCCGGCGGCGGCTGATGGCGGTGCAGCGGAAGATCTCGCGCGGAATCAATCGTGCCTTGGTGGGGCGGGAGGTGCCTGTCCTGGTAGAGGGTCCCTCTGAAGAGAGCGACCTGCTTTGGCAGGCTCGTATGGCCACTCAAGCGCCGGATATCGACGGCGTCTGCTACATCGGTGACTTCGGGGATGCCGAGCCGCGAGCCGGGCAGTTTCGCACCATGCGCGTCACGCGCGCGCATGATTATGATCTGGTTGGAGACCTCATCGACCAGCCGGCCGCGGAAGCGCCTCTTGTCATCAACCCGTTCCCGATCATCGCTTCCAGCGCCGGCCATCGCCACGCCCATCAATAGAGCCATGAAGTGCCCCATCTGCAAGAAAGAGGTCGAGTTTGGCGCGCCGTTGATGCCGTTTTGCAGCGAGCGCTGCCGGCTCATCGACCTGGGCAACTGGTCGGACGAAACCTATCGGATCCCTGTGCAACAAAGCGCACCGAAGGTCAGGGAAGAACCGGAGAGCGATGAATAGGCTGGCGCTTCTGCTGAGCACGTGGTTCGGATGCGGGCTGGCGCCAGTTGCGCCGGGCACGGTTGGCTCCCTGGGGGCGCTGGCGGTGGCCTGGCCTCTGATCGCTTGGTGCGGCTTCTTGCCCTGGCACTTCCTGGCGCTGGCCGCAACGCTCACTCTCCCCGGGATTTGGGCGGCGCACCGCACCGCGGAGATCAAGGAGATGAAAGACCCGCAGATCGTGGTGGTCGATGAAGTACTCGGCCAGTGGATTGCCTTGGCCGGCGCAGTGGTGCTGGACCCGCCCCGTTTGCTGGCCGCCTTCGCCCTGTTCCGGATATTCGACATCGTAAAGCCGTGGCCCGTACGGCGGCTGGAGGCGCTGCCGGGTGGAGCGGGAATCGTCGTTGACGACCTGGCGGCTGGTGCATACGCGGCGCTGGTGCTCTACTTGTCGCGATTCGTGGTTCAATTCTAGGAAGAAGCTGACTTGTCCCTGATGCCCTTCAGACGTAACGGCGCCGAGCGCCCCAAGATCGAGTCCATTTCACCCGTTGCCGCGATCCCCGGCGGAGACGTTCAGATTCGCGGCACGGCCTTTGGTTCGCTCACCCGCCCGGAAGTATCCATTGGCGGCGTCGCCGCGCCGCTCATCGTCGGCTCCGATGCTTTTGTTGTGGCGCGCGTGCCGGAAAGCGCGTCGGGCGGCGAGGTTGTGGTGAGCAACGGCGAACACC
>JACRKW010000166.1 GCA_016215215.1 Acidobacteriota bacterium | reverse complement strand
GTGCAGGTGGTGAAAGGGTAGCGGTAACGGCGGTTGCGCGGGTCGCGGATATCTCCGAGGCAAGCCGGGCAGACGGCGAGGTCCGGCAGAAGGTAGGCGACGGGCTCGCCGGAGGAGTCGCTGTGGCGGACGACGAAACCGGCGATACCCTGTTCGGCGATTGCTTCGGACACGAAGCCGCTGACTACGGCGTTGGCCGGCGGGGCGGAGCGCAGTTCCTCCTGGAAGGCGTCTACAGACAAGGGCGGTCCTTCGACTTCGATGCAGACGCCCTGGATGGAGTTGAGCACGTAGCCGGCCAGGCCGCGCGCCCGCGCCAGGCGGTAGACGTGCGGCCGGAAGCCCACCCCCTGCACGGCCCCGGTGATGCGGATGCGGAGACGCATCATTGAAGTTCCCATGATACGCCGCCGGGCTGCTCGGCTTGGGCTAGTCTGGTGTAGAAAGGACCTCCCTGTTGAGAGCCATGAAGAAGATCTACATCGCCTCCTACCACCAGTCGAAGTTCGGCAAGTTGATGGGCATGACCGTGCCGGACATTGTGCGCGCCGCCGTTGACGGAGCATGCGCGCAGATCGGCGCGCCTGCGTCGGCGCTGGACACGGGCTCGCTTGGCGCGGCCTGCAACTTTTCGCTCAATGAACAAGGGCTGCTGGCCGGGCTGCTGGCGGGCGTGCCGGGCATGGAAAGCAAGCCCATCGAGACCGTGGAGAACGCCTGCGCGTCCGGCGGCCAGGCGGTGTTGAGCGTAATCCAGAAGCTGCTGCTCGGACAGGGTGAGACCGGCATCGCCGTCGGCTACGAGAAGATGCGCGACGCCGAAGGCAAGATGGACGGCAAGCTCATCGGCAAGGTGCTGGGTTACTTTTCGCATCCGGACGACCGCGAAGGCAAGCTGTTCGTCTTCCCGCACATCTTCGCCGAGGTGATGCGCGATTACATGGCCGTCCACGGCGTGGCGGAGGAGCATCTGGCGCAGATCGCCGTGGAGGAGTACGCCAACGCGAAGTACAACCCCTGGGCGCAGATGAGCAAGGTGCAGATCACGCTGGAACAGGCCATGACGATCGAGGGGCTCAACCGATACGTGGTGGAAGGACTGCCGTTGAAGACCTACGACTGCTCGCAGATCACGGACGGCTACGCGGCGCTGATTCTGGCCACCGAGGAGGGCCTGAACCGGCTTGGGGTGAAGAAGCAGGACGCCGTCGAGGTGGCAGGCTGGGCGCAGGCGACCGACCCGCTATCGCGCACCGGGCGAGACGTGCTGCGGCCCGCAGGCGCGGGCCGGGCCATGTGCAAGGCCTACGGCATGGCGGGGCTCACCTCGGCCGACGTCAACGTGGCCGAGGTCCACGACTGCTTCAGCGTGATGGGCGCCATCGGGACCGAGGTGATCGGCAAAGCCGCTGCGGGCCAAGGCGCGCGCTATTGGGTGGACGGCAAGGCGCGGCCGGACGGCGAGTGCGGCATCAACACCTCCGGCGGCTTGATCGCCAAGGGCCACCCCATCGGCGCCACGGGCGTGGCGATGATCGGGTGGGCCGCGATGCAACTGCTGGGCAAGGCCCCGGCGGAGTTGCAGGTGAGGAATGCGCGCGCGGCCGCGACGTTCAACATCGGCGGTCCGATTTGCGCGTCGGTGTGCACGGTGCTGCGGGCCGGCTGACCGTCTGCATCTTGACGCATACGAATTGGATAGTCGTGCTACGCTGGCATTCAACCCATGATGCCACGAGCGCTTCTGATCACCGCGTTGGCGCTGCTGCAAGCTGGCGGGCAAGAGAAAGAGGAAAAGCCTGCGATCCCGGTGCTGCACCAGAGCATCGTCGTGCGTGCGGCGCCGGTAGAGGTGACCATCGAGCGGCGCAACGCGGAGGTGGTGCAGAAGTCCCTCTTCTCGCGCGACGACCAGGTCTTTCATCTGCTTGACGCGGGCATCAATGCCGGCCAGCACGAAGGGGGCGCGAAGAGCCTGTAGATCCGGCGATTCGGTTTCAACATGGACCACGGCGGCGTCAGCGGCGGGCTTAAAGTGATGACCGACGGGATTCAGCAGAACCTCGGGACGCAGGGCCACGGGCAGGGCTACCTTGGGAATCTGAAGAGCCTGACGCCGGAGCTGGTGCAGGAGGTGACGCTGATCAACGGACCTTTCAGCGCCGAATACGGCGACTTCAGTGGGCTGGGCGTGGTGCACATCCTGACGCGGGAGTCGATGCCGGACGAGTTCACGCTGCGGTTTCAAGGCGGTTCGTTCGACACGGCGCGCGGGTTTCTGGCCTATAGTCCGAATCTGAAGACCACGGATGCGCTGGTGGCTTACGAAGGGTCTTACGAGAACGGGCCGTTCTTAACTCCGTTGGGGTATCGCCGCGACAACCTGACGGCGAACGTCACACGGCGCTTGTCAGAGCGACGGCAGGCGGCGATCAAGGCTAACTTCGGGCGGGGCGTGTCAGACTCTTCCGGACAGTTGCCCGTGGACGAGATCGAGGCCGGAAGGCTGGACCGCTTCGGGGCGATCGATGCGACGAATGGCATCCGGCAGTGGAACGGCACAATGGCCGGGTATTTGCGGCAGGAGGGCGCGCAGGGACAGGTGCTCAAAGTGGATGGGTTCGTGGGCCGTACGCTTTTCGATCACTTCATGAACTTCACGTTCCTTCTGAATGACCCCGTTCACGGGGACGCCTTCCAGCAGCACGACTCGCGGCTCCAGCAGGGCGCCAACGCGCAGTACCTGCGGCCGCACCGCATCCTGGGCGCTACCGCCTATCTCTCCAGCGGCGCCAACTTTCACGGCAACCAGATCAACGTCGCCCTCTATGGGCGAGAGGGACGCGTGCCCACCGGCGTGACCACACGGGCGAACGCCGCCATCACCAACGGTGCGGGCTACTTGCAGGAGAACCTGAGCCTGCTGGGGGGAAGACTGCTGGTGGGCGCGGGGGTGCGATTTGACGCCTTCCGGTTCGCCGTCACCGACCGTGTGGCGCCGGACGGGAGCGGGGTTCGGGCGGCCGGCCGCTGGCAGCCCAAAGCGAGCCTTTCGTTTTCGCCCTCTCAGCAGCTGCCGCTGACTGTCTTCGCCAACTACGGCCGCGGGATCTCCACCTCCGACGCCCGCGCGATTGTAAGACGCCCGGAGATGGAGCGTGTGGCGACCACAGACTTCACGCAGGTTGGCGCGACAACACGCCGCGGGGGATTCTCGGCGCAGCTGTCCGCCTTTCTCATCGATCGTTCGAACGAACAGGTCTATGTCCCCGACGACGGGAGTATCGAATTCCGCGGGCCGGGGCGGGCATACGGGTTCGAGGCGAAGTCGTCGTTGGAGCTGAACCGCTTTGTCTCATTAAACGGCGGCCTGACGAAAGTCGCCAATGCGTATTACACGGGCGCTCCAAGGGTTTACGTGGAGGCGGCCCCGCACTTTGTCGCCAACGCCGGCATGACGGTCACGGGTTGGCGCGGATGGAGCGGGTCGTTACGGATGCGCGCCATCAACCACTACAGGCTCAACGGAGAGGATGCGTCCGTGGTGGCCGCGGGCCACACGGTGTTCGATCTTGGTCTTTCGCGGCGGATCACACGTGACGTGGATTTCAGCTTTGCCGCCGACAACCTGTTCAACCGGCCGTACTACGAGACGCAGAACTACTTCGAATCCCGCCTGCCGGGACAGGAGCCGCGGTTCCGGGTACATGCCACACCGGGCTACTCCCGCACACTGATCGCCGGTATCAGCGTGCGTCTGCGGCGCAAGTAGATCCGGGGTCCGCTTGTGGACCGCGCTTCCGAGACATATCAGGAGTTCGTGGCGAGGTGACCAGGAGAGTGCTCAAGGGCTGTGTTCGACGAAACGGCTAGGTAACCACGGCGGCAAGGAGCCAAAGGGACAGGATGAACCGGCCGGACGAGACTGACGTGATAGAATACTGCGAAATGGGTGCGGCGAGCAGTTGATGCACGCTCCCATCGAATTGCAGGAGGAGTTACTACATGAACGTAGTAAGGCAGTTGGTTTTGGTTGCGGGCATTGTATTGCTTGCGGCGACGTGCTCTGGCGCCGTGATCGGATTGGGCTTTGATGCGACCGCAGGTGGCGGCTTGACGGAGCCATTCGTCGGTGCAGGGACATTCTCATTCACCGTTGATCCCGGCGACGGCATCAGTCCCTTAACCGCCTTCGGGACTTACGGTTTTTCGTTTGCGTTCGGGGGCATCACCTTTTCTGACGCAGATCTCACGACGCCGGTGGGTGAGATTCTGGTCATTCTGGGGACGAGCGGTTCCGACCGCACACTGCACTTCTCCAACGTAAATGGATTCGGCAACGGCTGTTGCAGTGGTTCTATCGATTTCTTGAACGGCAACGGATATAAGTTGTCCTTCGAGCCCCCCGGCTACGGCGGGAATTTGGATCTGTACTTTCTCGACGTGGGTGTTCGGCAGATTTACTTTGGGAATTACGGGACTGTCCCGGAGCCGGCCACGGCCGGGATGTTGCTCGCTGGCGGCGCGGCTCTATTGCTGCTCCGGCGCCGGGCCAAGTGCTAGCCAAACGATCCCACACTCCGTCTTCGGCACGCTCATAACTTGAGCGAATGGTCCACCAGTTAGCGCCGCAATGCGAGCCGGCTCCCGGAACTTCCGTTGAGCCGGCTCGGGGCTTCCGGGTGTATGGCACTGTGAGCGACTCATGTGCACTAATCGCCGGCATCAACTCGCGCTTGCGGCGGAAATAGCGCGAGCGCCCCCGGCCCACGCTCTTCCGAGACATACTAAGAGGCTGGATAGCCCATGTCGAGAGAAGTGCATATCGTGGATTCGCACACCGGCGGCGAGCCCACGCGCGTGGTCATCGCCGGTGGGCCCGACTTGGGTGCCGGCTCAATGGCCGAGCGGCTGGTGCGCTTCAAGACGGAGCACGACCGGTTCCGCTCCGCCGTGGTGAACGAACCGCGCGGCTCGGACG
>JACRKW010000154.1 GCA_016215215.1 Acidobacteriota bacterium | reverse complement strand
TGGACCTCACGCACGGTCTCCGTCACCCGGCGCTGAAATTGGCGGCCGCCGCCGTCAGCGCGGCACTCAACACCGGGAGCGGCTCAGCCGATCAGCTTCTCCATGCGCGACCCCTTGCGCACGATGGTCTGATTGCGCTCTGGGCCGGTGGAGACACAGCCGATCTCGACGCCGGTCTTCTCTTCGAGATACGCGATGTAGTCTCGCGCCTCTTTCGGCAGCTCTTCGTAGCTGGTGAGGCCGGAGGTCGGCGTAGGCCAGCCGGGAAGCTCTTCGTAGACCGGTTCGATCTTCTCCATGAGCGCATTCTCGGGCGGCATAGTGTCCAGGACTGCGCCGTGGGCCTTGTAGTTGGTGCAGACTTTGATGGTCTTCAGTCCATCGAGAACGTCGAGCTTGGTGACGATCAGCGAGTCGAAGCCGTTCACCATGGCGGTGTAGCGCAGCAACGGCACGTCAAACCAGCCGCAGCGGCGCGGCCGGCCGGTGACCGAGCCGAATTCGTTGCCGGCCTTGCGGATCCGCTCGCCTTCCTCACCGAGGTCCTCGGAAGGGAAGGGGCCGGAGCCCACACGCGTGATATAGGCCTTGGAGACACCGAGTATGCCGTCGATCCTGGTGGGCGCGACGCCCGTGCCGGTGCAAGCGCCGCCGGCGGCCGCGCTGGAGCTTGTAACGAAGGGATAGGTGCCGTGGTCGATGTCGAGCATCGTGCCCTGCGCGCCTTCGAACATCACGCGCTTGCCGTCGCGGATGGCATCGTTGAGCAGCCGCGCGGTGTCGCACACCAGCGGCCGGATGCGCTCTGCCATGCGCATGTAGTCCTTGCGGATCTCCTCGATGTGGAGATCGTTTTCAATGCCGAAGGCCTTGGCCGTGGTGGCCTTGTCCTCTGCCAGAAAGTTGTAGAGCGTGTCGAAAACGGCCGGATTGAGAAGGTCAGCCATACGGATGCCGCGGCGGCCGATCTTGTCCTCGTAGCAGGGCCCGATGCCGCGGGACGTGGTGCCGATGGCCGTGCGATCGGCGCGCCCTTCGCTCACCTTCTCCACCATGCGGTGGAAGGGGAAGATGACGTGCGCGCGGTTGGAGATGGCGATGTTGCCGCGCACGTCGATGCCGGCCTGGTCCAGCATCGTGATCGCGTCCAGCAACGCCTGCGGGTCGATGACCACGCCGTTGCCGATGACAACCCGCACGCCGGGATGCAGCACGCCGCTGGGAATCAGTTTGAGCACGAACTTCCGGTTGCCGACCAGAACGGTGTGGCCGGCATTGTGGCCGCCCTGGTAGCGCGCCACGACATCGAACTTCTCGGAAAACAGGTCGACGATCTTGCCTTTGCCCTCGTCGCCCCACTGCGAGCCCAAAACAATCAGGTTACTCATGCGGAGGTGCCCAAACAGGCTATTGTATCGCAGCCAGTCCCAAGCCTGATCCGCAGGGGGCGCACGGCGCGCATGCTACGCTCTTGGGTGATGCAGATGACCGATATCCTATTGGCGCAGGGCGAGAGCGGCTTCAGCGATCTGTTACGCCGCGTCTCCATGAGCCGGCTGCGCACCTACCAGATCTACGAGCACATCAAGCTCCGCACGCGGCTCACCAAGCTGAATAGCGAAAGCCTGCGCAAGGCGGAGCCGCGGCTGTGGGCGCGGCTGGTCGAGGGCGACGGCGAGCTCGCGGCCGACCTCTCGCAGGCGATCCTCGTTTCACAGCTCGATCTCATCATTTCCGCGCTGGACTTCCTGGGCATCCCGCACCAGGACGGCTTCTTCCCCAAGGACGCCGACATCAGCGGGTATCTGACCGAGGGCTGGCAGCAGCGTGCCTATGATGCGCTGAAGGACCGCTTCCCGGCCAGCGTCGTCGTGTTCTACCTGAACCACCTGGGCGTGGAGACCGGCAAGGCGGAAGCGCTGTTCACTCCCGCCGCCTGAGGAGAAGAGTATGAGCGTGATCGCGGCGCTGAAGGCAGGCGACCTGGATGCGGTGATCGCCGCGCTGGACGCGTCGCCAGAGGCCGTGGACGAGCGCGACGAGCAGGGCGTGCCGGCGCTGATGTGGTCGCTCTACATCCGCCGTCAGGATCTCACGGACCTGCTGCTCGCCCGGGGCGCCGCGGTGGACTTCTTCGCCGCATGTGCGCTGGGCCGCGGGGACACCGCGGCGGCATTTCTCAACGGCCGGCCCGATTTGATTTCCTCTCCTTCCCCGGACGGCTGGACTGCCCTGCATCTGGCTGCGTTCTTCGGCCACACCCCGCTGGCCGCGGCTCTTCTGGAGCGCGGCGCTGACCCCCTGGCCCGTTCGGCCAATCCCATGGCGAACCTGCCGATTCACGCCGCGGCCGCGGCCCAGCAACCGGCGCTGGTCGCCCTGCTGCTCCAGGCAGGCACTCCCGCGAACTCGACGCAACATGGCGGCTACACGCCACTGCATAGCGCCTGCCAGAACAACGACGAGGAGAGCATCGCCCTGCTGCTGGCGCATGGCGGCGATCTCGCGCACAGGGCGGATGACGGGCGCACGCCTGCCAGCCTCAGACCCAGCGCGTAGGACCCCTCACCCGGCGGGCGGGTTACACTGGGAATTCACCCCAAGATGCTCGATTCCACGCTCTCAGAACTCGAATCGCGCGGCGTGTCGCTGATCGACGGCGCCGCCGACGCCGAAGCCCTGGAGGCCGCGCGCGTCGAATTCCTCGGACGCAAGGGCGCGCTGGCTCTCATCGGCAAGGACATGGGCAAGCTGGCTCCGGAGGAGCGCGCGCAGGCCGGCAAACTGCTCAACGCCGTCAAACAGAACCTGGAAGCGCGCTATGAGTCCCGCAAGGCCGGATTCGACCTGGCGGCGCTGAACTCCCGGCTCGCCGCCGAGTGGCTGGACCTCACCATGCCCGCGCCGGGCACGCGCCCGGGCGCGTTGCACCCGCTCACGCAGATCCAACGCGAACTGGAGGAGTTGTTTACCTCCCTGGGCTTCGCGATCGTCGACGGTCCTGAGGTCGAGACCGAGTGGTATAACTTCGACGCCCTGAACATCCCGCCCACGCATCCGGCGCGCGATGCGCAGGACACCTTCTGGCTGTCTGACGGCCACCTGCTGCGGACTCACACGTCGCCCGTGCAGGTCCGCGCCATGGAGAAGTTCGGCGCACCGCTGCGCATCATCGCCCCCGGCCGCGTCTTCCGCAACGAAGAGGTGGATGCCAGCCACGAGCACACGTTCTACCAGCTGGAGGGCATGATGGTGGACCGCGATGTCAGCGTCGCCCACATGCTCTATTTCATGAAGTCGCTGCTGGCCGCCATCTTCAAGCGCGACGTCACCGTGCGGCTGCGCCCCGGCTTCTTCCCCTTCGTGGAGCCCGGCTTCGAGCTGGACATCCAGTGCCTCATCTGCGGCGGCACGGGCTGCCCGGTGTGCAAGCAGAGCGGCTGGGTGGAGTTGCTGCCCTGCGGCCTGGTCCACCCCAACGTGCTGCGCTCCGGCGGCATCGATCCCGACCAGTGGGGCGGCTTCGCCTTCGGCCTCGGCCTCACGCGCCTGGTAATGATGCGCTACGCCATCGACGACATCCGCCACCTCGCCGCCGGCGATTTGAGATTCCTCGAACAGTTCTAAGGACTACCTGCCGTGAAGTTCTCCTACAACTGGATCCGCGAGCTGGTCCCGGGCCTCGAAGCCGACCCCAAGGGGCTGATGAAGCTCATCACCATGAAGACCGCCGAGTGCGAGGGCGTGGAAGAGTACGCGCCCTGGCTGGCCGCCGTCTGCGTGGCCGAGGTTCTGTCAGTGGAGCCCATCGAAGGCAGCCACAACGTGAAGGCGATTGTGAACGCCGGCCCTGAATACGGCGCACGCACCGTGGTCTGCGGTGCGCCGAACTGCCGTGCCGGCCTGCTCACCGCCTACGTCCCCCCCGGCATCACCGTGTCCGGCGGCAAGCACGTGCGTACGGCGAAGATCGCCGGCGTCGAGAGCGAGGGTATGCTGGCCTCCGGCGACGAACTCGGCATCAACCGCGACCATGCGGGCATCCTGGAGCTGTCCGGCGCAAAGCCGGGCGATCCCGTCCCGGACTGTGCGCCTGACGCCGTCATCGAAGTCGACAACAAGAGCCTGACGCACCGTCCGGACCTGTGGGGCCACCACGGCATGGCGCGCGAGGTCTCCGCCATCACGGGTATTGCGTTGAAGGACCCCGTCGACATGGGGCTGATCCCCGCCACGGCGGGCGCCTGGCACGTGGACATCCGCGACTTCGAACTGTGCCCGCGCTATTCGGCGCTGGTGTTCGACAACGTCAAGGTGGGCCCCTCGCCCCTCTGGCTGCAGGAGCGGCTGGAGGCGGTCGGCCTCAACCCCATCTCCAACGTCGTCGACGTGACCAACTACATCATGGCGGAGCTCGCCCAGCCCATGCACGCCTTCGACGCGGACTGGCTGCAGGGCGACACCATCATCGTGCGGCGCGCCGCCGAGGGTGAAGCGTTCCAGGCGCTGAATGGCGAATCCTATACGCTGGACCCGTCCAACCTGGTCATCGCCGATGCGCGCGGCGCTGTGGCGCTGGCTGGCGTCATCGGCGGCGCGGGCTCGGCCATCAACGAGGGCACGACGCGGATCGTGCTGGAAAGCGCGAACTTCAAAGCAGCCAACATCCGCAGGACTTCCTCGTCGCAGAAGCTGAGAACGGACGCGTCGATGCGCTTTGAGAAGGCGCAGGATCCGGCGAATACGGTGCGCGCTCTGGCCCGCGCCGTCGCGCTGTTCCAGCAGGTCTGTCCCGGCATCCGCGTGGTGGGCGGCCTGGTGGATAGCTTCCAGGCCCCGGCGGCGCCGGCGCCCATCCAGCTGCCGATGGAATGGCTCGTGCGCAAGCTGGGGCGGCCCATCGAAGCCGCCGAGGTCAGGCGGATTCTGGAGTCGCTCGAGTTCGGCGTCGCGGAGCCGCGGCCGGGCGTCTTCGCCGTCAGCGTGCCGACGTGGCGCGCCACCAAGGACATCACCATCAAGGACGACCTGCTGGAAGAAGTGGGGCGTATGGTCGGCTACGCCAATGTTCCTCCCGTAGCGCCGCTGCAGCCCGTGCGGCGGCCTTGGGTGAACGAGGAGCGACTCTTCCACCACGCCGTGCGTGAGCAGTGCGCCGCGCAAGGCTTCACCGAGACATACAACTACTCGTTCATCAGCGAAGAGATGGCGCGGCGTTTCGGTCTCGATCCGGACGCGCACATCCGCGTGGCCAACCCTATCTCCAGCGAGCAGGGGCTCATGCGCCTCAGCCTGCTGCCGGGCATCCATAGGAACCTGGTCGACAACGCCCGTTTCCGCGGCGAGTTCCGGCTCTTCGAGCTCGGCAATGAGATTCATCCGCGCGCCGCCGGCGCGCTGCCGGATGAGGTCCCGCACCTGATGGCGGCCGTGCACACCAAGGGCGACGGCAGGGCCGCGCTGCTCGAACTGAAGCGGCTGGCGGAGTGCCTCCTGCCAGGCTGCGAGGTGCGGCCGGCGGAAGCGCGTCAGTTTGAACACCCTGCGCGTGCGGCAGCCGTCTCCTGGCGCGGCACGGAGCTGGGACGGATCTTCGAACTCCATCCTTCGCTGGTGGAGTCCGGCCGCGGCTCTGTTTTGGACGTCGACCTCGGAGCCGTGTTCCGCCTGGGGCCGCAGGTGAAGAAGTACACGCCGCTGCGCCGCTTCCCGTCAAGCGAATTCGACCTGTCAGTAGTGACCGGGCTGCGCGAGTTGTGCGGCGATATGCAGGCGCGCATCCTCCAGGCGGCGGGCGCGGCGTGCGAGCGCGTTGCGTTCCTATACTCCTACCAGGGCGCGCCGCTTCCTGAGGACCGGCAGAGCCTGAGCTTCCGCGTCACGGTGTCAGCCTCCGATCACACGCTCTCCAACGACGAACTGACCGGCATCCGTGGCGGCATCATCGCCTCCCTCAAAGCCGCCGGCTACGAATTACGCGGGTAATTCGGCTTTTTCCCTTCAACGCTTCCGGACCGCGCGGCGTATAACATGCTGAGTGGCCCCGGAAGGAATTCAGGCAGCGGTGATTTGGCGCGATATCGACTCGAGCGCCGCCTTTGAGCGGATCATGCTCGAGCACGAGAAGTTGGTGCTCCGCACCGCGCTGCGCATGTTGGGCCGCCTGGAAGACGCCCAGGACGCCGCTCAGGAGGTCTTCCTGAGGCTCTACCGCCACATCGACGGCATCGACCGGCAACGCGGCGTGACGTCGTGGCTCTACCGCACCACGATGAACGTCTGCTTCGACCAGATCCGCCGGCGCAGGCCGGTGGAATCGATCGAGTGGGACCCTCCGGTGGCCGCCACCCAGCAGACAGGCCTGGAGCTGGATGAACGCCGCCGCCTGGTGGCCGAAGGGCTCAAGACGCTGCCGGAGCGCGAGCGCGCGGCCATCGTCCTGCGGGAGATCGAGGGGCTGGAGACCGCCGAGGTGGCCGCCATCTTCGGATCGTCGGAGGTGACGGTTCGCAGCCAGGTGTCGATGGGCAAGGCGCGCCTGAAGAAATGGCTGGAGGGACGGCAATGAACTGGACCGACGAGGATCTCGACTTCGCGTTGCGGGATCTGCGCGACGCCGAACTGGCGCCCGGCGCGCTGGAGGCCGTTCGCGCCCGGGTGATGGAGCGGACCGCCAAGCCGCGCTTGCGCTGGTGGGCGTGGTCCTGGCTTCCGGCCCTGGCTGCCGCGCTGGTGATGATCGCGGTAATTCCGCGTGGGCAGCCGGTGGTGGAACCGCCACCGCTGCTGGCTGCGGCTCCGCCGGCGCCTCTCCTGGAGGTGAACCCGCCTGCGGCATCGAGGCGGAAACCGGCGGCGATCCCCGGGCGGCGGGAGCCTGTGCGGCTGGAAAAGGAAACGCAGTTCGTCAAACTGATCACCGACGATCCGGACGTGGTGATCTACTGGGCATTGAATTCGAATGAGGATGTGAAAGGAGAGCAGCGATGAGGAGACTGATGATGACCGTGCTGGCTCTGGCGCTGGCCGCCGGAGCGCAGGAATCGCCCAAGTGGCAGCAGAGGGTATTCGACGTGAAGTTCGCCGATCCGCAGGCGCTCGCCGGACTGGTGCGGAGCTCATGCCAGAACCGCGAAACTCGCGTGGTGGAAAACGCGAATCTGAAGGCGATCAGCGTGGGGACCTTCAACGAAGCCGACATGAGGACCGCTGAGGAGCTGATCAAACGCTACGACGTGCCGAGCGGGCCGGCGCCCGCGGGAAACCGCAACGTCGAGCTTACGGCGTACCTGCTGCTGGCCGCTCCGAAGGGCGAGTCAGGCGAGGCGGTTCCAGCCGACCTCGACGTGGTGGTCCGCCAGATCAGGAATGCCTTCGGGTACAAAGACTACCGAATGCTCGACAGTACGGTAATCAGGACCCGCGAGGGCACTCAGGTGGATACCAGCGGAAACGTTGGCGCACTGCTCCCCGGCGCTTTCCCGTCGCGCTACCAGATGAATTACCGGAATGCGGCGGTCTCGGCCACCGAGCACGGCAATCTCATCCGGCTGGACGGCTTCAAATTCGGAATGAACGTTCCTGTTCAAGTCGGCCTGGCAAAGGACGATCGGCCCCAGTTTCAGTTCAGCGACATCGGCTTTTACACGAACCTGGACATCCGCGAGGGCCAGAAAGTGGTGGTCGGCAAGACGAAGTCCGGCGACACCGGCGGCGCCTTCATCCTCGTCCTGACCGCCAAGGCCGTGGACTGAGTTATTCTGGTCGCTTCATGCGATCCGCACCGCTTGTCGCCCACAGGAAGATCGAGCTGATCGAGACCGCCATCCCAGACGGCCCGCGCGTCGGCGAACTGCTGGTAAAGATGCGGGCCGT
>JACRKW010000153.1 GCA_016215215.1 Acidobacteriota bacterium | reverse complement strand
GGTAGGCCACCTCTTCGCCCGAGATGTTGTCCTTCCGCTTCAGCAGCCGCCCGTCGTTCACCGCCGGATAGGTGTACTCCAGGTTCACCCCCGTCGCCGTCTGCCCCGTCAACTGCCCCAGCGCGTTGTAGGTCCACGTCCGGGCCTCATACACAGCGCCGTTGCGCACCTCCATCCCCGTCAACTGCCCGGCCAGCGACCACGCGCCATTCCTCACCACGTCCGTCCCGTCGTTCAGCGAAACCGGCCTTCCAAACGAATCGAAGCCCGACGTCACCGTCTTCCCCGTAAAGGCCACGTCCCCCGCATCATTCGTGAGGTCCGGATACTTCAGCGAAGTTCTCTTCCCCTCGTTGTCGTACCCAAACACCGCCGCCAGCGCCCGCAGCGCCCCCGGCGCGGTCAAACTCTTCTTCGTCACCAGGCCTCCGGTGCTGTACTCAAAGGCCTCCGTGTACCCCTGCCCCGTCACCACGCTCGCCACCCGGCCCCAGCCGTTCACCGCCGTGTCGTAGTTGTAGGTCGTCCGCTGCGCCGCGTCCTCCGCGCCCGTCGACACCCGATACCGCTTCACCGTCGAAATCCGCCCGTGCGTCTCGTACCCTTCGCGCGCTGGCACGCGCGGCGCTCCGCTCACTTCCCCATTCCGGTTCGAGTGCCTCGGCGAGAAACCCGACCCACCGCGGCGACAGGTTCATGTCAATCAGCAGTTTCATGCGCTGGCCAGGACAACCTCGCGCGCTTCCGCCCGCCAGGCCGCATAGCGAAGCGCCTGCAAAATGTCTTCGCGTTCGAGATAAGGATAGTCGGCCAGGATCTCATCCACGGTGTGGCCGGCGCCCACTTGGCCTACGATCATGCCGACCGTGACGCGCATCCCACGAATGCACGCCCTCCCGCCCATCACTCCGGGCTGCAGTGTGATCCGGTTCAGTTGTCCAATACGCCGCTCCTTGTCCAAGCCATTGTCATGGTAGCGGGCCAAGAACACCAGTCACAACGGAAGCAGAAATACCCTCCCCCACACATCCCCTTCACCCCCAACCACTTAGCTGCTCGACCCCCAGCCCCAGCTTCAGGAACTCAGGACCAGTGTGTATGCTCACCCTGGATTCTAAGATGTACGCCCAACTCACAATCAACGGCCAACAAGGCATCCGCGCCACCCTCGCACCCCGACTCCACCCTCAATCCATCTTCGCCTTGCCTTCGCGCAGCCAGCCCCCAAAATCCATCAACCCCCTACCCCCTCCCGGAGAACACTCCCAACCAACTGATAACACAGGAGTTGAAGCCGGAGTTCGTGTCAAAACGAAATCGGAAAGAACTCGCTCCACACTGAAACCAAAGGACTTGCCCCGATGACGCCGCCTTTCGCTTCGTCCAAAACCGCCTTCGTTTCCCGTCGCGCCCCTGTCCCACCCAGGCCGCCCTCGGCCTGCACGTTCCAACCCCTCGCTTCGTCTAGGACTTATGTGAGGCTCTCCGCCCTGATTCTGCTCGCGTGTCTCTCCGCTCCTGCACGCGACCTCACCGGCCTGCTCAAGGCCGTCGAGCTGCGCTACAACCGCGCCGCCACCCTCCAGGTCCAATTCGAGCAGCACTACCTCGCCCAGGGCCGCGCCCGCCGCGTCGAATCCGGAGACCTCTCCCTCCGCAAGCCCGGCCGCATGCGCTGGCAGTACACCACGCCCGCCGGCAAGCTCTTCGTCAGCGACGGCAAGTCCGTCTGGTTCTTCTTCCGCGCCCCTCTCGCCTTCCTGCTCGGCAAACTCGACTTCAAGCGCGACTTCGGCGACTTCGAACTCCGCGACTCGGGCGGCGAATCCACCGTCATCGCCCTCCCCAGGTCCGACAAACTCCCCTACACCCGCGTCGAGTTCACTGTCACCCCTGAAAACGCCATCCGCCGCCTGCTCGTCACCGGCGTCGACGCCACCGTCATGGAGTTCCTCTTCACCGGCGAGAAGCTCAACCCCGTCCTCAACGACGCCATCTTCCGCTTCACTCCGCCCCCCGGCGTCGAAATCGTGGAGGCTACCCGCTGATGCCCGAGTTTGCCCTCAAGTACGCTGACGCCCGCGGCGAAATCCACCAGCAGGTGGTGGAAGGCGCCGGCGAGCAGGAACTCCGCGACCATCTCACCCAGCAGGGTTTCCTCGTCTACTCCATCAAGCCCCACAAGGCGCTTACCAGCTTCTCCGCCCGCATCTCAGGCCGCGGCCAGAAGCTCGACCTCGAAAAGTTCCTCATCTTCAACCAGCAGTTTGTCACCCTCTTCCGCGCCGGGCTCCCCATCCTCAAGTGCCTCGACCTCCTCGCCGAACGCCTCACCGGCCCCAAACTCGGCCCCATCGTCCAGGCCATCCGCGACGACGTCCGCAAAGGCTCCCTGCTCTCTGAGGCCTTCCGCCGCCAGACCGTCTTCCCCGCCATCTACACCACCTCCATCATGGCCGGCGAAAAATCCGGCGCCCTCGGCGAGGTGCTCGAGCGCTACGTCAACTACCAGCGGCTCGCCCTCGCCGTCCGCAAGAAGATCATGCTCTCGCTGCTCTATCCCAGCGTGCTTATCGTTCTCGTCGCCCTCCTCGTCGTCTTCCTCGTCACCTTCGTCGTCCCCAGGTTCGCCTCGCTCTACTCCACCACCAACGCCACGCTCCCCGCGCCCACCCGTATCCTCATGGCCGTCGGCCAGGCCGCCGAAACCTACATCGTGGCCGGCGTCGCCGTCTTCATCGCCTCCATCGTCGCCATCCGTTACTACCTGCGCACCGATCAGGGCCAGGCCTGGGCGGACCGCATCAAGCTCAAGACCCCCCTGCTCAACGAAATCTGGATCAAGTACCAGGTCGCCCAGCTCGCCCGCCTCCTCTCCACCTTGCTCACCGGCGGCATCCCGCTGGTTCAGGGCATGGAAACCGCCGCTCAATCGGTCGGCAGCCCGCTGCTGCGCACCTCCCTCGCCCAGGCCCAGAAGATGGTCCGGGAGGGCCAGCCCCTCTCCGGCGCTCTGGCCTCCACCGGCATCATGCCCCCGCTGGCCATCGACATGATCGAGGTCGGCGAATCCACCGGCGCCCTGCCCTCCATGCTCAATAGCGTCGCCGAATTCTATGAGGACGACGTCAACACCCGTATGCAGGCCACGCTCTCCCTCATTGAGCCGGCCATCATGATCTTCATGGGCTGCTTTGTCGCCTTCGTCCTCGTCTCGCTCTACCTGCCCATCTTCTCGCTGGCGGAGTCCTTCAACTAATGGCCACCGACCTCACCAAAACCGTCGACCCCGCGCAGGAAGCCGATCAGGCCCGCCGCCTCGCCGCCCGCTACCGCTGCGAGTTCGTCGACCTCAAAGCAACCCGCATCGATCACGACCTCTTCAAGTCCATCCCCGTGGACCTGATGTTCCGCTACAACTTCGTCCCCCTCGAGGCCTCGGACGGAACTCTCGAAATCGCGCTCGCCGACCCGCGCCACCTCAACCTGATCGACGAGCTCTCCATCCTGCTCTCCAAGAAACTCCGCGTCAAGGTCGCCACACTATCTCAGATCGCCGATCTGCTCAAGAAGACCGAACAGTCCCAACGCGTCCTCGAAGAGGTCACCGAAGGCTTCGCCCTCGACGTCGTCGGCGACGAGGAGGGAGCCGACGAGACCCTCTCCATCGAAAAGCTCACCGCCGCCGACGCAGAAATCGCCCCCGTCATCAAGCTCGTCGACACCACCATCTACAGCGCTCTCGAACGCCGCGCCTCCGACATCCACATCGAAACGCGCGACCAGGAAGTCGCCATCAAGTACCGCATCGACGGCGTGCTGCACTACGCCATGCCCCCCATCGCCAAGGACTGGCACTCCACCATCATCAGCCGCATCAAGGTCATGTCGGAGCTCGACATCGCCGAGCGCCGCATCCCCCAGGACGGCCGCTTCCGCGTCCGCTACAAGAACCGCCTCATCGACTTCCGCGTCTCCATCATGCCCACCATCCATGGCGAGGACGCCGTTCTCCGCGTCCTCGACAAGGAGTCCATGAGCGAGAAGTTCTCCAAGCTCACTCTCGACGTCGTCGGCTTCTCTGACTCCGACATCGTCCGCTTCCGCCGCTACATCAAGGAGCCCTATGGCATGGTCCTCGTCACCGGGCCCACCGGCTCCGGCAAGACCACCACCCTGTACGCCGCCCTCAGCGAGATCAAGAACGACGAGGACAAGATCATCACCATCGAGGACCCCGTCGAATACCAGCTCAAGGGCGTCACACAGATCCCCGTCAACGACAAGAAGGGACTCACCTTCGCCCGCGGCCTCCGCAGCATCCTCCGCCACGATCCCGACAAGGTCATGGTCGGCGAAATCCGCGACCAGGAGACCGCACAGATCGCCATCAACGCCGCCCTCACCGGCCACCTCGTCTTCACCACCGTCCACGCCAACAACGTCCTCGACGTCCTCGGCCGCTTCCTCAACATGGGCGTCGAGGCCTACAACTTCGTCTCCGCGCTCAACTGCATCCTCGCCCAGCGCCTCGTCCGCGTCATCTGCCCCTACTGCAAGAAGGAGGTCCGCTACGACGACGCCTTCCTCATCGAAAGCGGACTCAACCCGGACCATTGGCGCCAGAGCCCCATGTACGAGGGCGCTGGCTGCTTCGAGTGCGGCGGCACCGGCTTCCGCGGACGCAGCGCCATCCATGAACTGCTCGACCTCAGTGAGCGCATCCGCGAGCTGATCCTCGAAAAACGCCCCGCCCAGGAGATCAAGCGCGCCGCCCGCGAGGAGGGCATGACCTTCCTCCGCGAGTCCGCCATCGAGAAGGTCAAGCTCGGCGTCACCACCCTGCGCGAAATCAACAAGGTGACCTTCATCGAGGTGTAAGCATATGTCCATCCTCACCCGCATGAAGTCCCTCATCGCCGACCCGCCGCCGGAGTTCGCCTTCGAGCTCTCCGGCTCCGGCATCGCCTGGGCCGAGCCCTCCAACCCCGCCGTCATCGAGTGGACCCCGTTGCCCGAAGGTGCCGTCGCCGTCTCGCCGCTCGAAGACAATGTCCGCCAGCCCGAGGCTCTGGCCGCCGCCGTGCGCCTCATCGCCCAGACCGGCAACTCAAAGAAGCGCCGCCGCGCCGCCCTCATCCTGCCCGACTACTCCGCCCGCATCACCGTTCTCGACTTCGACACCTTCCCAGCCGACCCCCAGGAGCAGATCCAGCTCGCCCGCTTCCGCGTCAAGCGCGTCGTCCCTTTCGACATCGATCGCGCCGTCATCGCCGGCTACCCCCAGCAGCGCAACGGATCCAAGAAGCTCGACGTCGTCGTCGCCGTCGTCAACATGGACGTCGCCTCCCATTTCGAAGCGCCCTTCCGCGCCGCCGGCTTCCAGTGCGGCTTCGTCACCATCTCCGCCCTCGCCGCGCTCTCGCTGCCTTCCTCCTCCGGCCCCGACAACGCCTCGCCCTCCGTCGTCGCTAAACTCAGCGGGAACGTCCTCGCCGTCAGCCTCATTGAGGGCGCCACCGTGCGGATGTTCCGCTGCGTCGAGCTGCGCGACTCCTCCCTCGAAGAGGCCGCCGACGTCCTGGCCACCACCTTCGCTTACGCCGAGGACGAGCTCGGGGCGCGCCCCCAGGTTCTGCGCCTCTGCGGACTCACCCGCGATGCCGAGGACCTCCGCCGCCGCTGGAGCGAGGAATTCGGCCTGCCCGTCACCGGCGTCCAATCCCGCTTCGGCTCGCCCGGAGCCTTCAACTCCGGCCTCCACGGCTATCTTCACTCCCTGGCAGGAAGCTGACCCATGAGCACCATCCGCATCCCCATCAACCTCTCGCATGAGCCCTTCCGCAAGGACCGGCCCATCCTGGTCGCCTCCGCCGTCACCGCCATCCTCCTCACCGTCGTCCTCGTCATGCTCGCCACCATCATCCTGCGCGAGCGCGAAGCCGCCCGCGAAAGCCGCGAGCTGATGGCCCGGCTTCAGTCCCAGCTCAATACCATCAACGCCGAATACGCCTCACTCGAATCCCAGCTTCGCCTCCCCGCCAACTCCGCCGTCCTCCACCGCAGCGCCTTCATCAACGCTCTGCTTCTGCGCAAGGGCGTCAGTTGGACCCGTCTCTTCGCCGACCTGGAAAAGGTCTTTCCGGGCAGCGTCCGCCTCGTTGCCGTCCGCCCCTACATCACCGGCGACAATCTCATTCAGCTCGACATGGTCGTCGGCTCGCAAACCCCCGAGCCCGTCATCGATCTCCTCAAGCGCCTGGAGAACTCCGACCTCTTCGGCGCCACCTCGCTGCTCAGCTCGCAGCCCCCTTCGCAGAACGAGCCCCTCCACCGCTACCGCCTGAGCGTGAACTATGCCCAGAAGCTTTAGCCCCGCCGGCCTGGCCGCCGCTGTCAAGGCCCAAACGCGCGACCGGCGGCACGCCGTCCGCCTTGTCCTCGGCATCCTGCTCGCCGCCAACCTCATCGCCGCCTGGTTCGCCTTCCGCACCCCCGGCGGCAGCCTCCAGGATCTGGAAAGCGAGCTCATCGCCAAGCGCAAGGAGGTCCTCGCCCGCCAGCAGTCGCTCGAGCGCGTCAGGAAACTCGCCGCCCTTTCCGGGTCCGCCCGCCAGGCCGGCGACAACTTCCTCGACAGCTACTTCCTCCCCCGCCGCCACGCCTACTCCATCCTTGAGGTCGACCTCGCCAACGCCGCCAAGGCCGCCAACATCCGCGCCAAGGAGCGCACCTACGGCTTCGAGCCCATCGAAGGCTCCGACACCCTTGGCATGTTGAACATCAACGCCAACTTCGAGGGCACCTACGCCGACCTCATCTCGCTGGTCAACTCCATCGACCGCTCCAAGCGCCTCCTCATCATCGAGCAGCTCCAGGCCCAGCCCCAACAGGGCGCCAATACCCTCGCCATCAGCGTCAAGCTCAACGCCTTCTTCCGCATCGACGG
>JACRKW010000152.1 GCA_016215215.1 Acidobacteriota bacterium | reverse complement strand
CTTCACCAAGAAGCAGTTCTACACCGAGTTCCCCACTATTCCGCAATCAAGATCCTACAAGGACGCCTGCGCGTATCACGGGAAGGCCTTGCATCTGAAGGCGCAGAAGTTCAAATTGCCAGAATCGTAGCTTGTCCGCTACATCAGCAGGGTAGCCGTTCGCGAGGCATCATCGCGCCCCGGCGCGTGAACCTTGGACTTCTGGACGCGATCCATCGCCTCTCGGATGTCGGCCTCGCTTGGATGGACGCAGCGCTTCGTGGTGTTCATGTCGGTGTGCCCGGCGAGGACATGCAGCGTAAATGGGTCCATGTGCTTCGCCCATCGCGTGATGCAGGTGTGGCGACAGGCGTGGAGGACGACCATCGCTTCTTCGATTGAGGTGACTTGGCCCAAGTTCCCTCCTTGCCGGGGTAGCCTGATTGTTGATGTGTTATCATTGTGTACGCAATCGAGACACAGCCATGCAGACCACCAAAGTCGGAATCCGAGAGTTTCGGGAGCACTTGGCGGACTACCTGGAGTCGAAAACGCCTGTGGCGATCACGCGTCACGGCTCGACCATCGGTATCTACGTTCCCACCAAGCCCACACCAAGCCAGGCTGATCTAGAAGCCCTGCGCGTGGCCGGCGAGCGGATGCAGGAGTTGATTGCGGCGGCGAGGACCACGGAAGACGAAATCGTGGCCGACTTCAAGAGAGCCCGGCGCGAGCAGCGGCCACTGAAGGGCTAGCAATGCTGGTGCTCGACGCGAATATTCTGATTCGTGCGGCGCTGGGGTCGCGTGTGCTGGGCTTGCTGCGCAAGTACGCCGGGCAAGTCGAATTCATGGCTCCCGATGTGGCGTTCCAGGAAGCCCGCGAGCATCTGCCTGAGATTCTGGCGGCGCGGAAGATTGCTGCAACTCCGGCGATGGCGACGCTTGACATCCTGAGGCGGTTAGTACAGACGGTTGAAGCGGAAACATACGCTTCATTCGAAACTACCGCCCGCGAGCGCATCGACAAGCGTGACGAGGACGACTGGCCTGTATTGGCCGCGGCCCTCGCGCTTGGCTGCCCGATTTGGACTGAAGATACCGACTTCTTTGGCTGCGGCGTGGCAACCTGGACAACAGATCGAGTGGAACTGTACTTGGCGAAGGCTGCGAGGCGAGAAGCATGACGTGCGAGGGATTCAATCGGCACGCCCTTGGAGTGCTGGAGCGCGAACTCGCCGCGGACGGGTTGGCGCAGTTCGTGCGCCTGAGCCGGTCCAGCGGTGGTGACTATACCCACGACTGCGAGGAATGGCAAGCTGGCTTGACGATTGACGATGTACTCGATTCGGTCAGACGACACCGCTAGCTCGAATCGCGAGTGCGCGCGTATCGTTTAACCCAGCTCTTGACCTGCTGCCATTGGTCGGTAGCCTCTTCCCGAAATGCGCCCGGTGAGTCGGGCCCTTCCAGCGCCTTGCGCTCGTCAGCGATGAACCGCGCGAAGTTGTCCTGAGCTGGGCGGTTCTTTGTCAGTAGTTTTGTCAGCAACGCGCCCGGAATCTGCTCCACCTGTGCGAGTATGCCCGCGTGCTCAGGGGGCTCGCCACCCTTACTGAGTCCACAGAAAGACGGGTGAGGAAATCATGCCGGAGGCTTGACAGCCGTGGCTTCGTCATCAGCAGGTCGCCGGTTTAATCCCGGCGGGTGGCTCCAGCCCGCCTCGTCCCCCCTTTCAGATCTTCCAGAACCGTTCGGACAGGGAGCAGTCCGAGCAGACGAGGCTTTCCTTCGCGCGGCGGGTCCAGAGCAGGTGGCGGTGGTGGTTGATTCTCTCCCCGTCCCAGACTTGCTCCAGCGTCTGGGTGGACAGATCGCCCACGGTGTCCCGCGGGCCCCAATCGTTGCAGCATGTGATGACGCGGCCGTCCCAGAGGACGCACATCGATGAAAACGGCAAGGGGCAAGCGGGAAAGAGCCGGTTCAAAGTTGGGTAGACCAGCCGCTTCCATGAGTCGGGACGGCGCTTCCGGATGCGCTGATACGATTCCAGAGAACCGGCCCGGTTGGTGGGTTCGGTGAAGATGACCCTGACTCCGCGGCGGCCCCAGTAGCCGGCGAAGGCCTTCTCTTCCCCTTCGTTTTCGCGCTGCCGGAGGAACTTCACACTGACGCGGCCGGGTCCCAGCCGCTGAAGGAGAGACAGAGTGTTCTCCATGACCCGCCGAAAGTTGAGCCCATGGCGGATCTTGTTGAATGTGTCCTCACTGACGGCGTCGATGCTCACACTGACGTTGTCTACTTCGCTGGCCGCCAGCGTGTCGATCACCGTTGGGGTCAGAGGCGCCCCGTTGGTCACCGTGCAGACGCGGACGCTCCGGCCCAGAGACTCCCGCGCCAGCTTTACGCGATCGGCGAAGCCGCGATCGAGAAGCGGCTCATTCTGGAGCATCAGCAGGAAGGTTTTGACGGTGCCGGCGAGTCGGAGTTCGTTGAGGATCCGGCGGTAGAGGCCATCGTCCATCACGTTCGCCGAGGAGGTCTTGCCGGCGGAAGAGTACGGGCACATGGTGCAGGTGGCGTTGCAACGGTCGATGGTCTGGATCTGAACCGTTTGCGGCCCACGCAGGCGGGTCCGGCGGGCATGGGGGTCATAGGAGCGGAGGCCATTCATCCACCAGGCGGCCCCGGACAGCTTGCGGGCGAGGTTGTGGAGCGGGATGCTCACGTCCACCTCCTGGCGATACTAACCACGAGGGCCCTCTTCCCAAGGCGTTTCCATTTCACCGCCCAGAAGCTGATGATTATACAGCCCACCATCTCCGGGGATCCCCGCTCCTTGCCAGAGACCCTGCGCAGTGTTGTCGTGGAGGGGCGCAACGTTCTTCCCGACGACCGCGCACTTTCCGACCTGCACACGCTGATGTTAGCCCGTCCAGCACCAGCGTGGTGCAGGCTGGGTCAGTAGCGGATCATTGTTCTCTCACCCGGTAGACCTCGAACTCGAAGACGGCGCTGCTGGCTTCCGGGTCGTCGAGGTAGATGGAGAGCGTGTAGCCGTTGGCGGCGGAGGGCGCTTGCGCGACGTAGGCTACGCCGCGGACGTCGAGGGGGCGGATGACCCAGCGGGTGGCGGCGGCGGCCGGCACCGGCTTCTCAAACTTTGCTGTTTGCGAGTGGACGCCGTCGCCGGAGAGATTCTGGATGCGGATGGAGGTTCCCTGGATGTGGAGCATGTCGCGGCCGTCGATGGAGCCGCGCCAGGTGAGGATCTTCTCCACCGGCGTGGGGCCGGCGAGCAGGGCGCGGTCCGCTTCACGCGCGGCGGCGAAGCGGGCAGCGAGTTGCTCATCGGTGGGGGCGTCACGCAGAACCTTCTCGGCGTTTTCACGATTGGCGAGCAGGCGCGAGGCGAGCTCCAGCGTCATGTCGATGCCGTCGAGCTTGTAGAACTTGTGGGCGGCACGGTATGCCGCGGCGGAGGCGCGCATGTTGCCGGTAGCGGTTTCCAGGCGGCGGCGATCCGCGGCTTCGCCGGTTTCGCGGTAGTGGAAATAGTCGAGGATCAGGCGGGTGTAGTCGCGAGTGAGGGCCGAGACGGCGGATGAATGCGTCAGGAGCTGATCGAAGCGCGCGGCGGCTTCGGGCGGGTTGATGCGCGGGCGGAGCGAGTCGAATTCGCGGCGCATGGCGGCGACGATCTCCGCGGCCCGGGCGGCCTGTTGCCAGGTCTCCTCGGAGTACGGTTTCAGCTTCAGGTAGATGGTGCGGAGGAAGGAGTCGTGGGCGCGGCCGGAGTCCCACATGAAGTTGCCGCGGAGGATGAAGCGATCGACGCGGATGTGCGGCTGCGGGCTCCAGCCGTCGAGCGAGACGGCCGGGAAGTAGTAGGCCGCGCGGGCGGCATCACTGCCGGCGAAGAGAAGGTGCGTCATTGCATCAGCAACTGCGGGACCGAAAACGGCGGCGGTCCATTCACGAACGTGGGCGGCGGAGTCCGAGGCTGGATTCCAGCTCATCCGTGAGAAGACGTAGAGCACGCCGGGCTGCAGCAAGTTCTGAAGCGGCTCGCCCGCGATGGCGCCTTGGGCGCCTCGCTCAGCGGCGAATTGGAGCGCGGCGGCGGCCCAGCGGGCGGGGAAATCGACGAACGTGCCAAGGCCCTGGTACTGGCTGCCGGGCTCGCCGAGAGCAATGGTGGAGTGGCGCGATTGCCCGAAGGTGGGGTTGAAGGCGGAGCCGTAGTACCAGGCGTCGAGCTTGGTCAACTTGATGACCGGCAGCAGATCCCGGAGCGGCATCTGGGCATTGAAGGTGGCACGGTAGATGGAAGGGACGGCGCTCAGCTCCCAGTCGTTGGTGGCCCAGGTCCAGGGAAGCACGGGCTTGCCGAATTCGCCGGAGACCACGGTGTGCACGGCGGTGAGGAAGGCGCGGTAGCGCTCCTCGATGCGCGGATCGGGCTCGGGCTCGCGGGAATGAATCAGGTCGAGCGCGCGAAAGCCATAGCTGGGGATGATCTCGCCGAGGCAGGGCGTGACGCCGTCCAGGTCCGGGACGGCGCGGAAGAGGCGGCGGTACTTGTCGCTCAGGACGGCCCAGAAACGCGGGTCCTTGACGGATGGGGCGGCTCCGGAGGACTCGAGCCAGGCGGGCAGGTAGATGGCTTCCTCGGCATAGAGGAAGATCTTCATGTGGTGCCGGTGGGCTATGGTCAGAGCGGCTTGGAGGTAGCGGCGGTAGCGCTCAGAGCGCGGCCCGTAGACGGGGTCGTTGGATGGGACGTAGTGTTCCAGGCCGCGGAACATGACGCCGCTGTAGCCGAAGCGGAGCGCAGTGTGGAGACGCGCGGTGAAGGCGCGCATGGCGCGATCGAGCTCGGCGGGATCGCCCGGCGGGCCCTCGGCGGAGTCGGCGACCAGAGCGGCGGTGAACATGTAGCGATGCGGAAGAGCAGGCGTTTCGCTTGTGGCGGGCGGAGGGAAACTGCGATGGGCGCGTGTGAGCCAGGCGAGGCGCTCCAGTCCAAAGGCGGCGCCCAGCGGAGTAGAGGCGGAAAGGCGGCCGCGCGAACCGGCAGGAGTCCATGTGAAACCCTCAGGCGGGGCGGCGCCGGGCTCCACGTGGATCTCGAGAGGAAGGGGCGCGGGGGGTTGTCCGATGGATTGGAGCGCTTCGGCGAGAGCAACGGCGCCGGCGGCAATGGCGGGGTCGCCCGTGTGTTGCTGTGCGAAAGCCGGGTTCAAGAGGACGGCGAGCAGGAAGGCGCGGTTCATTTCAGTAGTCCGCCGTATAACTCCGGCCGACGGAAGCGGAAGAGGTATTCTGGCTCCGAGCGGGCGGCTTCGAGCATGGAAGAGGCGAGGTCGCCCAGGATCATGGCGGGCTGGCCATCGTCGCCGGTCCACCGGGAGAGGAATTCGCCGCGCGGGCCGAGGATCATGCCGCCACCTGGGAACTGCTGTTTGACGCCACAGGCTTCGACGCGGCCGGTGTAGTTGCAGGCGACGCCGAAGACGCCGTTTTCCGAGCAGCGGCATCGCAGGGCGGCCTCGGCCCAGTTGGCCCAGGCGGCAGCGGTGCCAGGCGGGGGGTCGGCAGCGAAGGGGAAGAGGACGATTTCTGCGCCGGCGGTGGCGAGCAGGCGCGTGGATTCGGGCATGAGTGCGTCAAAGCAGATGTTCACACCGATGCGCCCGAGAGGCGTAACGGCGACCTCGGGCGGCCCCCCACCGTTGTAGAAGGGCATCTCAAACATGGGGACGTGCATCTTGCGCCAGCGCCCGGCGAGGCCATCGGGGCCGATCAGAACGTGGGTGTTGTGCAGCAGGCTGCCGGCGTTCTCGAGCAGGCCGGCGGCGATCCACAGATTGTGCGCGCGGGCGATGCGCTGCAGCGCTTCTGTGGCCGGCCCGGGAACGCTCTGCGCGGAGCAGCGGGCGAGATGCAGGGCTTCGCGCAGCCACGCCTGATGGTCCCCCGCCGGGTGGTTTGGCAGGAATCCAGTCACGGAGAGTTCTGGAAAGAGGGCGAGTTGCGCACCTTCGGCCGCGGCCCGGCCAGCCCAGTGGTCAAGCCCGGCGAGATTGGCCTCGAGCCGGTCCGGTTTGCTGTCCACCGCCACCGCAGCCACGCGCACGCAAGGCAACATGCACTCCAATATACGCAAGGCCGGGCGGAGATGGCGGCCGCCGGCGCAGCGGGCCTAAAGCAGGCCCAGTCTCTGGAGCAGGGCGTTGGGGTCGGGGTCGCGGCCGAGGAAGCGGCGGAAGAGTTCGGCCGGATCTTCGGAATCACCCTTGGAGAGGATGGACTCGCGGAAGGCGCGCCCGGTCTCGCGATTGAAGATACCTTCGCGCCGGAAGCGCGTGAAAGCGTCGGCTTCGAGGACTTCGGCCCACTTGTAGGAGTAGTAGCCCGCGCCGTAGCCGGTGGCGTCGGCGAAAAGGTGGGTAAAACTCGCCAGCATGGCATAGCCGCCGGGCAGAGGGGCCGGGGTGAATGGCGACAGGAGCGAGTTGGCGTAGGCGATGACCTCGCCGTGACTGGCGGGATCGTAGTCGATGTGGAGGGCCAGATCGACCGTGGCGAAGCCGACCTGGCGCATCTGCGCGTTGGCGGCGCGGAAAGTACGGGCGGCGGTGAGTTTGCGGAAGAGATCGCCGGGAATGGGCTCGGCGGTCTGCCAGTGGTGGGCGAACAGGTCGAGGGATTCACGCTCCCAACACCAGTTCTCCATGATCTGGGAAGGGAGCTCGACGAAGTCCCAGGCGACGTTGGTGCCGCAAAGGGACTTCACCTCGACGCGGCTGAGCGAGTGGTGGAGGAGGTGGCCGAACTCGTGAAAGATGGTTTCGACTTCACGGTGGGTGAGCAGGGCGGGCGTGTCGCCCACTGGGGGGGTAAGGTTACCGCACATGAGGCCGACATGAGGCCTCCATGCGCCCTCGGGCGAGCCCACGTTCAGGGGAGCGCCGGTGACGAAGGCGTCCATCCAGGCGCCGCCGCGTTTGGTCTCACGCGGGAACCAGTCGGCGTAGAAGGCGCTGAGCAGAACGCCGTCCTCGTCGCGGATCTCGTAGAACTTGACTTCGGGATGCCAGACCGGAACGGCCGGACCTTCGACGACAGAGATGCCATAGAGCCGCCGGACGAGGTCGAACATGCCGGCGACAACCTGGTGGACCGGAAAGTAAGGGCGGAGGTCCTCTTCTTCGAAGGCATACTGAGCGGCGCGCTGCTTCTCAGCCCAGTAGGCGATGTCCCACGGGTTGAGGGCAGGCACGCCGGCAAAAGCCGCAAGCTCGGCGTTTTCGCGCTGGAATGCGGGCCCGGTCCTGGCGCACAGATCGTCCAGGAAGGCACGGGCGGCGGCGCCGGTCTTGGCCATGCGGTCGACCAGGTTGAAATCGGCGAAGTGGGCGAAGCCGAGCAGCGCGGCCTTGCGCCGGCGAAGATCGAGGATCTGGGTGATCAGCGCGGCGTTGGGCTCGGCGGCGCGGGAGTTGTAGGCGCGGTAGAACAGCTCGCGGACACTGGCGTCGTCGAGATAGGTAACGACGGCGAGGTAACTGGGCGCCTGCAGCGTGAAGCGCCAGCCAGAACGGCCCTTGGACTCCGCCCCATGGCGTGCGGCCGAGATGGCAGAGGGCGGGAGGCCGGCGAGCTTGGCTTCGTCGTCGATGAAGTATTCGAAGGCAGCAGTGGCATCGAGGACGTTCTGGGCGAACTTGGTGGTGAGGACCGAGAGTTCGACCTCAATGGCTTCCAGTTGCTTCTTCCCCTCGGGATTGAGGTCGGCGCCATGCCGGCGGAAAGCGTCCAGCGTCTTGCGGAGGAAGCGTGCCCTGACGCCTTGAAGGGAGCTTGCGTCGCCGGTGGCGGCATAGGACTTGAGGGCGGTCCAGAGACCCTCATGAAGCGGGATGGTGGAATAGAAGGCCGAGATTTCGGGCTGGACAGCGTTCCAGGCGGCGCGGAGTTCGGGCGTGGTGACCACCGCTTCGAGGTGGCGCACAACGGCGACGGCCAGGTCGAGCGGCTCGGTGGCGCAGTCCAGCGCGGCCAGAGTGTTCCAGTAGGTGAGCGGGGCCGGGGTGGCGGCGATTTCGTCGATGCGGGCGCGGGCTTGAGAGATGAGGTGGGTGATGGCCGGCTGGACGTGCTCCGGGCGGACTTGGTCGAAGGGGATGGGTGTTGAGACGGCCAACAGAGGATTGGGAGAGGTCACAAGGGATAGGATAGCGAGAGAGCGTGTGGAATCATAGTTATGAGAAATTTAAAGTGATGCTTTAGAAAACTCACGTTTAGAAGAGAGAGGGTGAACGCTTGGTCAGACTTCAGATGTTGAGAATTTTAAAGTTGTGGTTTAGAATTCTCATATGCGATTCGTAGAGAGAAGACTGGCCCGGACCGTGGTGGAAGCGTCCGGAAGCTTTCCTTCCGTCGTGCTGACGGGTCCACGAAGAAGCGGAAAGACCAGCTTGTTGAGGCACCTGTTTCCACAGGCGCAGTACGTGCTGCTGGAGGATCCGGATGTGCAGGCTCGCGCGCGATCCGACCCGCGGACGTTGATCGAAGAGCTGCGGTCGCCGGTGGTGTTCGATGAGATTCAGAACGTGCCGGAGCTGCTGTCGTACGTGAGGACGCAGGTGGACGGCGCGCCGCGGAAGATGGGCCAGTGGTTGTTCACGGGCTCGCAGGAAGCGCCGATGATGCAGGGTGTGGCGGAGTCGATGGCGGGGCGGGCGGCGATTCTGCAACTGCTGCCGCTCAGCGTGGGCGAGACGGCGCGGGCGAACTTGCTGCTGGGGGGCTTCCCTGAAGTTCTGGCTCGCCCGAAGGGACGGGATCTGTGGTTCAGCTCCTACATCCAGACTTACCTGGAGAGAGATGTGCGGGCGGTGACGAACGTGCGGGATCTGGCCACGTTTCGCAGGTTCCTGGCGCTGCTGGCGAGCCGGCACGGGCAAATACTGAACAAGAGCGACATAGCGGCGCCGATGGGGGTATCGGTGCCGACCATCGCGGAGTGGCTGAGGATTCTGGAGGTGACGGGGCAGATCGTGCTGGTGCCGCCCTACTACGAGAACTTCGGCAAGCGGCTGATCAAGTCGCCGAAGGTGTACTGGGTGGACACGGGGATGGCCTGCCACCTGTTGGGGATCGCGTCGCAGGCGGAGTTGGAAAGGTCGCCGTTCTTGGGCTCGCTGTTTGAGGGCTTCATCGCATCGGAGATCCTGAAGAGCCAAATCAACCACGGCCGGAGGAAGGAGCTGTACTACTTCCGCGATCAACAGGGGCTGGAGGTGGATTTCATGTTCCCGGGGCCGGAGGGCAAGCTGTGGCTGGTGGAGTGCAAGGCCTCCAGGACGGTGATACCGCAGATGGCGCGGCCGGTGAAGTCGTTGAAGCGGAGCATCGGCGTGCTGGAGACCTGCCGCCCGATGGTGGTGCACCGGGAGTCGAAAACCGGACCGCAAAGTTCGGCGCTGGCGCCGGGTGTGGAGGCTCTGGACGTACGCCGGTTCGTGGAAGAGGTGTGGGGTGAGGATGATCTGAAGAAGGGCCGGGCGCGGCGGGCCGCGGGGTAGGATAGCGATGATGCCTCCGCGGACGCCAACGTTGATCCAGTTGCTCGGCCTGGCTTTCACGCTCGGCGCGGTGGCTGTGTTTTCGCTGTTCACACTGTCGCAGTTGAGCGGCCTGAAGCGGCTGGGATCCGACATCGTGGACCGCAACAGGCGGGACTCGCTGCAGTTGATCCGGATTCAGAACGACCTGGCGCAGATCGGGCTGGCACTGCGCGACATGGTGGAGGGTACCGAACCTTACCCGATCAGCGGGTACCGCGCGGAGTTCGAGCGGATCAAGGGCGACCTGGAGGATGCCCTGGCGGTGGAATCCGGACTTACGCCCGCCAGCCGGACACCGGCGCAGCAGGTGCTTCTCAGAGGGGCGTTTGAACGCTTCTGGAGCGCGGCGGGCCAGTTGTGGGAGATGGACGAGCGCGGAGCGAAGACACTGATCCGCACGCGGCTGGAAGCCGAGCGCTCGACGATGACCACCGTGATTTCGCGCATGCTGGTGCAGAACAACGAGGCCGAAGCGGCGGCGGTGCAGGAGATTCAGGGCATTTACGGGAAGGTGGAGAGGAACCTGTATGTCTTCGTGGGCCTGGTGCTGGCGGCCATCGCGCTGACCGGGATGTTGGTGATCGCCCATGACCGGCGCATGTTCAACAGCGTGGCGGAGTTGTCCGAGCAGCGGAGGCAGCTCGCGGGGCAGGTCATCTCCGGCCAGGAAGACGTGTTCCGCACACTGGCGCGGGAGTTGCACGACGAATTCGGCCAGGTGCTGACGGCGCTGGGCGTGATGCTGCAGCGGGTGGAGCGCAAACTGGCGGAGAGTTCGGAAGAGCGCGCCGGCGTGCATGAGGTGCGGGAGATCGCAAACCAGACGCTGGAGCGCGTCCGCGGGATGTCGCAGATGCTGCATCCTCCCGTGCTGGACGATTACGGTCTGGAGAAGAGCATCGAGTGGTATCTGGAGCACTTCAGGAAGCAGACGGGCTTGGAAGTGCACTATGAGAAGATTGGCGTCGGGCCGTGGATCGGCGATCGCATCGCCATTCACGTCTACAGAATTCTGCAGGAGGCGCTGAACAACGTGGTGCGCCATGCCAGGACTTCGGAGGTCTGGGTGAAGGCCGCCTATTCGAGCGGGCGCCTGGTGCTGGAAGTGCGCGACCGCGGCGCCGGACTGCCCGCCCGGCCCGCGCGGGAGGGCATCGGACTGATCGCCATGCGCGAGCGGGCTGAGTTGCTGGGCGGCGAGATCGTGATTGAAAGCGCCGCCGATGGCGGTACGCGCGTGCTGCTCAGCGTTCCGCTGGGGCAAGGAGTTGACTCGTGAGCGAACGAATCACCGTGCTGTTGGCAGATGACCATTCACTCGTACGCAAGGGCTTCCGGCGGATGCTGGAGGACGACGAAGCCATCGAGGTGGTAGGCGAGGCCGCCAACGGGCCGCAGGCGATTGAAGCGGCGCTGGAACTGAAGCCGCGCGTGGTGGTGATGGATCTGGCCATGCCGGAACTGGACGGAATCCAGGCGGCCAGCCAGATCCTGAAGCAACTGCCCGGCACGGGCATTCTGATTCTGTCGATGTACTCCGAGGACACGTACGTGCGCAATGCCTTCGCCGCCGGCGCTCGTGGATACCTTCTCAAGAACGCGCTGGAAGTGGATCTGCCCTATGCGATCAAAGAGATTGCGGCGGGGCGGAAGGTGGTGGCTCCCGGCCTCACCGTCCCGGTCGCACAGGAAACGCCGGGCGACTTTGAAAAGCTGACGCAGCGCGAACGGGAGGTGCTGCAGTACATCGTTCAGGGGAGGTCGAACAGGCAGATCGCCGGCATCCTCGGATTGAGCGTGAACACCGTGTCGGTGCACCGTTCCAACCTGATGCAGGCGCTCGGCATCCACCGCACGGCTGACCTGGTGGTCTACGCAATCAGAAAAGGCCTGGTGACCCTGCCGGATACGGCCAAGCCGGAGTAGGGAACGATGCTGCGGCGGAGGTTCCTGTCATCATTGGGCAGCGCGGCGGCTGGGTTGGGCAGCGCGACAGCCGGCGCTGGGGCCGATCTGGGCCCTGGCTTCCGGCTGGTGGATGCGACGCAGGCTGCGGGACTCCGATTCGTCCACAATTCCGGCGCCGCAGGCCGGAAGTACCTCCCCGAGACGCTTGGTCCGGGTTGCGCGTTCCTGGACTACGACGCCGACGGCTGGCAGGACATCCTTTTGGTGAACTCCACTGACTGGCCGGGCCGCAGCCGGATGCGTTCGACGTTGAAGCTCTACAGGAACAACCGCAACGGAACGTTCACTGACGTCACCAAAGCGGCCGGGCTCGATATCGAGATGTACGGCATGGGCGTGGCGGTCGCCGATTATGACAACGACGGCTATCCCGACATCTTCATCTCCTGCGTCGGCCAGAGCCGGCTGTTTCACAATACCGGCCGGGGCAGGTTCGTCGAGGTCACACGGTCCGCGGGCCTGGCAGGCCATGAGGGCCTCTCCACCTCCGCCATGTGGGTGGATTTCGACCGCGACGGGCACCTGGATCTGCTGGTGGCGAACTACGTCCGCTGGTCGCCGGAAAGCGACGTCTTCTGTTCCTTCGACGGCAAGGTGAAGTCCTACTGCACGCCCGAGGCCTACCGGGGCGCGACCTGCTGGCTGTTCCGCAACAGGGGCAACGGCACGTTTGAGGACGTCACCGCGAAGGCGGGGCTGCTGGACACCTCATCGAAGTCGCTTGGCGTGGCACTGGCCGACTACGACAACGACGGATGGCCCGACCTGTTCATCGCCAACGACACGCAGCCGAACAAACTCTACCGGAACCAGCGCAACGGCGCCTTCAGCGAGGTGGCCGTGAAGGCCGGCCTGGCGTTCAGCGAGGACGGGCGCGCGCGCGCCGGGATGGGCGTGGACGCGGCGGATCTGGACAACTCCGGCCTGATGTCGATCGCCGTGACCAACTTCGACAACGAGATGCTGGGTCTCTACCGTGGCAGCCGCTCTGGGGCGTTCGTGGACCTGGCTCAGAAGTCCGGGCTCGGCATGACGACGCGGCGGTCGCTGGGATTCGGCTGCTTCTTCTTCGACGCCGATCTGGACGGACGGCTGGACCTGCTGGTGGTCAACGGGCACATCGACGAGTCCATCAGCCGCGCGCGGCACGACGTCACCTACGCACAACCTCCGCATCTGTTCCTGAACACCGGCAACTGGAGCTTCCGCGACGTCGCACCGCTCATGAGCCCTGAGTTCGCCGCGCCGAAGGTGGCGCGCGGGGCGGCTTACGGGGACTTCGACAATGACGGCGACCTGGACGTCCTGGTGACCACCAACAACGGCCCGGCATTCCTGTACCGCAACGACGTGACCAATGGGAACCACTGGGTGCGAGTGAAACTCACGGGGACGAAATCAAACCGCGACGGCATCGGGGCGGTGGTCCGATATGAGGCGGGGGATATGTCCGGCGCGCGGACAGTGAAGTCCGGCTCCAGCTACCTTTCACAGTCGGAACTCCCGCTCACGCTCGGGCTGGGACGCCGCGAGAAGGTGGACAGGCTAACCGTCGCCTGGCCGAGCGGCAGAACCGAGGAATACAAGGGGATTGCTTCGGGCCGGCGTGTCGAGATCGTGGAAGGTAAGGGGTTGATTTAACAATCACTTGGCGGATTGTTGGGCGGTGTACTGGGTCTTTGGAACTGGTACGGGGCAGTCTATTATTCTCGGCGGAGTCTCTTTAGTCTGGACTC
>JACRKW010000151.1 GCA_016215215.1 Acidobacteriota bacterium | reverse complement strand
GCCGGGCTTGGTGGTCCGCAGGCCGTCGGCGATGGTAGGCGGGGAGGCGATTTCGACGGGCTCTCCCTTCTGAAGCGACAGCCAGTAATCGTTGGCCACCTCGGGCTCCACACCGAAGACGCGAATGCCGGGCTTCAGCGTCTTGGCGGCGATGGCGCAGCCGGTCAGCAGCCCGCCCCCGCCCAGCGGGACCACCAGCGCGTCGAGGTCCGGCGCCTGCTCCATTAGCTCGAGCGCGCAGGTGCCAGCTCCGGCGATGATCCAGGGGTGGTCGAACGGTGGCACCAGCGTCGCTCCCGTCTCGGCCGATATCTGCCTTCCGATGCGCTCCCGCGAGTCCTTGTGGCGGTCGTAGACGACGATGTCAGCGCCCTGCGCGCGCGTCGCTTCCAGTTTTGACTTGGGCGCGTCGTCCGGCATCACCAGCGTGGCTTTCATACCCAAAGCGCGGGCAGCGATGGCCACCGCCTGCGCGTGGTTGCCGGAGGAGAAGGCCACGACCCCGCGCGGCCGGTCCTCGACGGGGATCGAGTACAGGAAGTTCGCCGCTCCTCGGATCTTGAACGCTCCGCCCTTCTGTAAGTTCTCGCACTTGAATACCGCCCGCAGGCCGGCACGTTCGTCGAAGCTGCGCGAGGTCCATATGGGCGTCCTTTGCGCAACAGGGGCGATGCGCTGAGCGGCGGCCCGGATGTCGTCGATCGTGACACGCTGCATCAGTAGCCCTTCTCCTTGTCCACCACGTTCCTCAGCTGCTCGCCGGCGTCGAAACGCGCGAAGTTGTCCAGGAAAAGCTCCATGGCGTCCTCCATCCAGGTCTCCGTGTTGTCGGCGCAATGCGGCGACATGAACACGTTGTCCATGGCCCAGAACGGGTGGCCGGCAGGCAGGGGCTCCACGTCATAGACGTCCAACACCGCGCCGCGGATCCAGCCTTCGTTGAGCGCCCGGATCAACGCCTGCTCCACGATCACAGGGCCCCGCCCCAGATTCAGCAGGATGGCGGAGGGCTTCATCAGCCGCAGTTCCGTTTCGCCCAACATGCCTCGCGTCTGTTCTGTCAGGGGCGCCGCCGCTAGCAGGTAATCCGACGCCCGCAGCAGATGCTCGAGCTCTTCGCGTGCGTGCTTGTGGCCCACGCCCAGGACGTCCATGCCGAAGTCCATCGCCAGCGAGGCAGCGGCCCGGCCGATGGAGCCATGTCCGACAACACCCAGCACCTTGCCATGCAGTTCCTGCACGTCGAACTTCTGCCACACGCCCGCCTTCTGTTGACGGCGCATGCGGTCCATGCCCTTGGCGAACCACAGCATGCCGGCCAGCGCGAACTCACCCAGGCTGCGGGCGAACACCGCTCGCGAGTTGGTCAGCGGCAGTTCGCTGGCCACCAGAGCAGGGAAGAGAACTGTATCCAAGCCGGCGGCCATGGAGTGCACCCATTGAAGCCGCGGCGCCATGGTCCAGACCTCTTCGGCCAGGGCTCTGGGCACCGCGCCGATCACCAGTATGTCGGCGTCTGGCGCTGCTTCGGCGAACGCCTCGGCCCTTTCGCCCACCACGATGCGGGTCTCGTCGGGCAGACGCGCCAGCAGCTTTAGATGACTGGCCACCGGATTGTTCAGGAAGAGTACCGTACGTGCCGCCATAGGCTCAGTATAAATCCCGCCTTGCCCCTCCCCGCTCTTCTACGGGACACTGGTTGTGTGGAAGGCATCTGTACGTGCGGCGCAAAACTCGTGGAAGACGCCATGTTCTGCCACCGGTGCGGCCGTCCTTTGCGGGAGATCTCACCTGGCGGCGTCGAGCCGGAGCCTCAGCCTGCTGAGGTTCTGCCCGCGGAGACCGCTGCGCTTCTTGACGAGGTGGCCGCCGTGCCCGCTCCGATCAACTTCCACAATGGGAGTGCGGTGCGCGTGGGCTTCCTGGCCGCGACCATCGTACAACTCGCCGTGACTCTGGCCGCGGCAGCGGGCGCTTCCATCCTCATGCCCCTGATGCTCTTCGCCGGTGGCTTCTACTCCGTCTTCCTGTACCGCCGCCGCACAGGCGAGGGGGTTTCCATTCGCAACGGGGCGCGCATCGGCTGGATGACTGGCGTGTTCTCCTTTGTCATCATGACCGTCCTGTTTACGGTGGGCATGGCCGCCCTGGCCGGCAGCGACCAACTCCTCAAGGCCTATAAGGACTCCGCCGCCAATCTCGGCCTACCGCCGGACTCGGCCGACCAGATGCAGAAACTGCTCAACGATCCCGGCGCGCTGGCGCTCTCCATCGTGCTGGGCCTGGCGATTCAGTTCCTGTTCCTGACGCTGCTCTGCTCTGTGGGCGGCGCCGTCGGCGCCCGGCTCAATCCCGAGCGGAAGTCCTAGCTACTCGTACCGCAGCGCCTCCAGTGGCGGAACCCGTCCAGCTCTCCAGGCGGGAATCCAGCAGGCCAGCGTGGCGGTCGCCAAAGTAAGGGCGGCCACAGTGGCGTAGGTCGCCGTATCCTGGGCCGACACTCCGTACAACAGGCTGGACAGCACGCTGCCGGCGGCCAGCGCGGTGATCAGGCCCGCCGCCAGCCCGACAGCCACCGGCCACAACCCCTGCCGCATCACCATCGCCAGCACGTCCCGCCGCTGCGCACCCAGCGCCATTCGAATGCCGATCTCCTGCGTTCGCTGGGTCACCGAATAGGCCAGCACGCTGTAGGTCCCCAAAGCCGCCAGCAACAGCGCAATTGTCGCAAAAACCGTTACCAGCAGTGTCTGGAACCTCCGCTGAGCCGTCGAATCGCGTTCGATGGACTCCATTGTCCGCACGCGCGACACGGGCAACTGTGCGTCCATGGACCAGATCACCCGCCGCATGGCGGCCGCGGCCGATTCCGGGCCAACCGCTGTCTTCACCGCGAAAACAACGGTGCTGGGCGCCCTGACCCACAGCGGCACGTAGATGAGAGGTTCCCCCTGCTTCGACAGATCCTCTCCTCGAACGTCTCCGACTATCCCGACCACCTCAAACGGCTGCTCTTTTGGATTACTGCGCCAGAAGCGCTTTCCGATTGGGTTCTCGCCGGGCCAGATGCGGGCCGCGGCTTGCTCGCTCATCACCACTGTTCTGCGCGGAAAGTCGCTGGTTGCCATCATCCGCCCTGCCCGAAGGGGAATCCCCATGGCCGCGGCGTCGCCGTCGCTGGCCGGCCTGTAGGAGAGGATGGGCCTCTCGCCCAGTGGGCGTGTTTCTCCTTCCCGAGTGACTGTGTCCGACCACATCTGTCCCTGCAACGGCAGGACTGAGATCACACTTGCATCCTTCATGCCTGGCTGCTCGTTCAGGCGGCGGACGGCCTCATCGTAGAACTGCCTGCGTTTGTCTTCCGCTGCATATCGGACAGCGGGCAGGCTGACTTCCGCGGTAAGGACGTTTGCCGCGCGGAAGCCCGGATCCACTGCACCCAGTCTTAGCGCGCTGGCGACCAGGAGTCCCGCCACGATCAGCAGGGCGGCGCTCAAACCCACCTCCGCGGCGACGAGCCACTGCCTGAACCGGACGCCTTCTCCGCCTTCGGTTTGCGACCTGCCGCCCGGCCGGAGTGCTTCCTGCGGATCCATGTTGCGCAGCCTCCACGCTGGAAACAGTCCGAACAGCATCGCCGAGACCAGCGCCAGCGCAGCCGCGAACAGCATGGCGCGCCAATCCACGCCCACCTCGTCCACCCGCGGCAAGCCCGACGGCACATAGAGCCTGAAAACCCTGACCATTGCGACCGCCGGCAGCACTCCGAGCAGGGCTCCGCTGAACGAGAGGCTCAGGCTCTCCCCGAGCAAACCGCCAATCAGCTTTCCCCGAGAGGCGCCAAGCGCCGCACGGATCGCCATCTCCCGGCGCCGCCCGCGGGCCCGCACCAACATGAGATTACCTAGATTCAAGCAGGCTATCAGTAGAACCGCAGCCACGGCGGCCAGCAGGAGGAGCAGTCCCTTGCGGCTGCTCGCCACAACCTGTTCCTGCAAGGGCGTCAGCACGGCCTTCAGGTCCAGTTTGCCCGAATCCTCGAACCGGGTTGCGATTTCGGCCTGTAGCACGTTCAGTTCCGCTGCCGCTTTGCCGGCGTCCACGCCCGGCTTCAAGCGCGCCACCGCAACGTAGTTGAAATCCCCCAGCCAGCTCCAATCGCTGCCCACCACCGGCCACGGCTTGTACAGTTCCGTGGCATGGTCGCCCTGCGTACGGCCCGCTCCGCGATGGAAGTGGTGCCGGAAGGTTTCCGGCAAGACGCCGATGACGAGGTGCGGCTTCCCGTCGAGCGTAATGAACTGGCCGATTGCGGCGGGCGATCCACCGAAGCGGCGGCGCCACAGGGACGAAGTGATCACCACCACGCCATCCTTGCCTTTCACTCCGTCTTCCGGTACGAAGACGCGGCCCGCCTGCGCCTGCACTCCCAGGACGGAGAAGAAGTTGGTAGACACGCGGGCTGAGGGAATCCGCTCGGGATCTCCCTGTCCGGTCAGGTTGAATTCCCGCCCGTCCATCAGCGCTACGTCATCGAAGGAGGTGCAGCGGCGCTTCCACTCTTCCCAGTGCCGCGCGTTTACCGGCAGCGTGGGCGCGATCTTCACAAACTGCGGCACCACCTCCTGGATGTCGACCAGCCGGTCAGCATGGCCGTACGCCAGAGGCTGCAGCAACACGCCGTTTACGATGGAGAAGACGGCGGTATTCGCGCCAATCCCCAGGGTTAGAATCAACAGCGCTGCCACGGCGAAGGCGGGCTGGCGCCGCATCCTTGTCACCACAAGGCGCAGGTCGCTTGCGGTCTCTTTTGGGGACACCATGTTCTCCAATACGAGCGACAAGGGCCCTGGTTCCGCGAAATTGGCTAGTGTTTACGTCCTGACTCCATCCGTTTTACCAGCGCCACGCCGGCGAAGATGATGCACATCGCCGCCGCCTCGCGCCAGCCGAACGGCTCCCGGTAGAAGAGCCAGCCCAGAGACACCGCCACTACCGGATTCACGTAGTTGTAGAGCGAGACCACAGCCACGGGCAGTTTGTCCATGGCGTAGATGTAGCTCGAGTAGCCCACGATGGAGCCGAACGTCATGAGGTAGAGCACCGCACCGACGCCACGGACGCTCCAGTGGATCTCGCCGGGAAACAGCAGGGCCAGAGGGATGAACGCCACCCCCGCAGCAAGTTGCTGCACGCCTCCGGCGACGATCGGATGCGCTCGATTCGCCTGCCGCCGCTGGAGCAATGACCCAAGCGACCAGCCAACACAGCCGACCTGCAGGACGAGGAAGCCCCTCAACCATGCCTCACCGGCGGCCCCGCCTTGCAGGGCTCCGGGCCCGACCAGCAGCACGGCTCCGCACAGGCCTACCAACATGCCCAAGAGGGTGGGCAGATGGATTCGTTCCCTGGGCGGAAGTACGGCATTCATCCCGATCATCCAGAAGGGGCCGAGAGTGATGACGAGGGCCGCCATGCCACTGGGGATCCAGACTTCGGCCAGGACCAGCGCGCCGTTGCCGATGCCGAGAACCACCACGCCGTTCAGCGCTGTCAGCCAGAGTTCCCGGCCGCGGGGGAGATGCGCGCCGGCGAGAGCGCTGCCCAGGACCAGGATTCCGCCGGACAGAAGGAATCGCGCCGACACCAGCAGCATGGGCGGGAAGGTCTCCAGCGCCATGCGGATGCCCAGGTAGGTGGTGCCCCAGAAGAAGCAGACCGAGAGCATGGCCGCGTAGGCCCAGAAGTGCGGGTGGCGCTTCAATCATTCAGGGTATCATTCGGTTCTTGTGAACCTGCGGCGCTAAGAACCGGTAAAATGAGGCCTTGATTCTCACGCTCACAGCAAACCCGGCCATCGACCGTAACGTCACCGTGGACAAGCTCGTATTCGAGGACCGCGCCTACATTCTTTCCACGCGCGAATCGGCGGGCGGCCGGGGGATCAACGCTTCTTGCGTGGTCCATTCCTTCGGCGGCGGGACCCTGGCCATTGCGGTCTGTGGCGGCAAGTCCGGCCGGCTGCTGGAGGAGTTCCTGGGCTGCTGTGCGTTCCCCTGCGAACTTGTCCGCGTGAAGAACGAGATCCGCACCAACATCACCATCGCGGACAAGAATGGGCTGGCAGTGAAGCTCAACGAGGTGGGCCCGTCGCTGAGTCCGGCTGAGGTGGCCCGGTTGGAGAAAGCTGTCCGGGCGCGGCTCAAGGAGGCCTCGTGGCTGATGCTGTGCGGGTCCCTGCCGCCGGGCGTGCCCGTTGACTTCTACACGCGCCTGATTCACGCGGCCGAGAAGGAAAACGTCCGGACGCTGCTGGATACCGATGGCGAGGCGCTGGAGTCTGCGCTGGAGGCCGGGCCGACGTGCGTCGCGCCGAATCAGCAGGAGGCGGAACGTCTACTGCACCGCGCGTTGCTGACCCGCAATCACTTCCAGGAGGCCGTGGAACGCATCCGGGGGATGGGCGCGCGTAGCGTGGTGCTGTCACTGGGCGCGCGCGGCGCGCTGGGAGCGTTCGAGGATGGCTCGGTGTGGGAAGCCGTGCCGCCGCGTGTGGACGCGCTGTGCCCGATCGGCGCCGGCGATGCGCTGGCGGCCGCGTACGTGTGGGCGTTCCGCGAGAAGCCCATCCCCCAGGAAGCTCTTCGCTGGGGGGTCGCCGCCGGAACAGCTTCCACGCTGTTGCCCGGCGTCAGTTTCGCTTCGCTGGACCAGACGCGCGAGATTCTCTCCCGCGTCATCCTCCGCCCGCTCTCCGGGACAGCCTGACAACGGTGCGCCTATCGCCTGAGAGTGCGAAGCGCAGGAAGCACATCGCCGATGGCGGCCGGTGCGGCGCCGGGTTGGCCTAGGGCGAAGTACAGCTTGCCGTATAGGGCGAAGAGTTGTTCGTAGACCGCCACTTCAGCCGGTTCGGGTTCAATCACCGTATAGGTGGGGCAGAGCCGGGCCTGGGCGGCTTCAATGGTCGGGAAGGCGCCGGCGGCCATGAAGGCGAAGATGGCCGAGCCAAGGCTGGTGACCTCCTGAGAGGGGACCATGACCGGCTTGTTGAAGACGTTGGCATAGACACGGTTGAGCACAGGGTTCTTCTGAGGAATGCCCCCACCGTTGATCACGCGATTGATGGAGACGCCGTGGGCGGCCATGCGCTCCAGGATGATGCGCGTGTGGAAGGCCGTGCCCTCGATGGCCGCAAAGAGTTCATCGGCGGCGGTGGTGGTGAGCGTCCAGCCGAGCGTGACGCCACCCAGATTGGGATTGACCAGCACGGTGCGGTCACCGTTGTCCCAAGACATGCGCAGCAGGCCGGAGGAGCCGGCGCGGAATGCGCCGAGACCCTCCGAAAGCGCGGAGACCGATGTTCCGGCGCGGCGCGCAATGGCCTCGAAGATGTCGCCCACGGCAGACAGGCCGGCTTCGATGCCGTAGTAGCCGGGGTGAATGGAGCCTTTGACCACGCCGCAGACGCCCGGGATAAGGCCCACCTGTCTGGCGATGGCCATCATGCAGGTGGAGGTGCCGACGACGTTGACGACGTCGCCCTCGCGGATGCCGGCGCCGATGGCGTCCCAGTGCGCATCGAAGGCGCCAACAGGGATGGGGATGCCGGCCTTCAGGCCGAGCCGGGCTGCCCATTCAGAAGCGAGATGGCCGGCGATGGCGTCGGAGGTCTGGTAACGCCCGCCGATGAGGCCGCGAACACCGGCCAGAACCGGATCCACCGAAGCGAGGAACTCCTCCGGGGGCAGGCCGCCAAGGGATTCGTTCCACATCCATTTGTGGCCCATGGCGCAGACGCTGCGCGGGACCAGGGCGGGGTCGGTGATGCCGCAGAGGGCGGCAGCGACAAGGTCGCAGTGTTCCATGGCGGTGACCATGGACGCGCGCTTGCCAGGGTTGTGGCGGAGCCAGTGGAGGAGCTTGGAGAAGCCCCACTCGGAGGAGTAGACGCCGCCGCACCAGTCCAGGGCTTCCAGGTTGGCGGAGCGAGCGGAGGCGGTGATTTCGGCGGCTTCGGACTTGGCGCGGTGGTCGCATCAGAGGTAGTAATCATCGAGGGGCGCGAGGCCGGTGGCGAGCGGGACGACGGGGGAGCCGGTGGTGTCGGGCGCCATGGCTTCCACGGCGCTGCCGGGCACGCCCGCGGCCTGGAGGGCGGCGCGGCAGGCTTCAGCCAGCGCGCTCATGTGGTCGGCATGGCGCTGGGTGGCGTGGTCGGGGTCGTCTGGAGTGCGAAAAACAGGGTAGTCTGCCGAGGCCGAGCCGAGGCGGCCTCGCTGGCTGTCGAAAATAGAGACGCGAACGCTCTGGGTTCCGAAATCAACGCCGGCGACGATGGACATACGGAGGCATCTTATCGCATACGCTGGAAAGAGGAGCAGGCACGCGCTATGTTGATCGAATCGTTGAGAAAAGAGGTCCTGGAGGCGAACCTGGAGATCGTTCGCCGCGGCCTGGTGATGTACACGTTCGGCAATGCCAGCGGTTACTCGCCGGAGGACGGCCTGGTGGCCATTAAGCCGAGCGGCGTGCCGTTCGACAAGCTGCGGCCGGGCGACATGGTGGTGACGGACCTGGACGGCAAGATCGTGGAGGGCACGCTGCGGCCGTCGTCGGACCTGGACACGCACCTGGAGATCTATCGCAACTTCGAGGGCGTGCTGGGTGTGGTCCACACCCATTCCACTTATGCCGTGGCGTGGGCGCAGGCCCGGCGCGAGATCCCGTGCTTCGGCACCACCCACGCGGACTACTTCCATGGCAGCGTGCCGGTAACCGAGGCGCTGGACGATGGAGAAATTGAAGAGGCGTACGAGCGGAATATCGGCCGGGCGATCGTGCGACGGCTGGAGGGGATCGATCCATTGACGAGGCCGGGCATACTGGTGGCGAGCCACGGGCCGTTCGCCTGGGGCACGTCAGCGGGCAAGGCGGCGATGAACGCCGTGTTGCTGGAGGAGATTGCGCGGATGGCGGCGCTGACGCTGGGGATCAACGCGGAGGCGAAGGCGATTGGCGGGGCGCTGCACGATCAGCACTTCCTGCGGAAGCACGGGCCGGGGGCGCGGTACGGGCAGGGCTGAAAAAGGAACCGGGGCGGCCCCGATGGGGGACGCCCCGGTGATCACCTGAGATTTCCGCTACCTAAGGGTCGCGGCTCTATAGGCTTAGAACGTGTAGCGCAGGCTGAGCTGCATATTGCGCTCGCTGCTCTTGCTGGTGACCATGCCGAAGGTGGCGGAGGTCGGGTTGGTGTCGACGCCGCCCCAGTTCGGATGGTTGATGAAGTTGAACGCTTCGGCGCGGAACTGGATGAATTGCCGTTCAGTGAACTTGAAGCTCTTGAAGGCAGCAATGTTCCAATTCTGGAAGCCGACGTTATTGAAGCTAATGGAGTTACGGTTCTGGTTGGGCAGTGTTCCATTGGCCGGCTTGGTGGCCCAAGGCGAGCCGCCCACAATCGGATTGAACCAGAAGTTCGTGATACCGGAGTAGTTGCCGGCCGCGTTCGCGTGGGCGAATGTCTGCGGCCGATCGGGATTGCCGTTGAGGTTCCAGGTCTTGCCGTTGGTGGAACCGATGCCGAGGTAGTCGTCACCGTTACCGACGGAGATGGGCGAGCCGGTCTGGAATTGAATCAGGCCGGAGAGTTGCCAGCCACCGAGGGTAGCCTTCAGCGCCCTGGATTGCGTGCCGTTGAAGAACGGCAGTTCCCAAACGTAATTAGCCACGGTAATGTGGCGGGCGTCATTGGAGGACTTGCCCCAATTCAGACCTTGGTTGAAGACGTCCATGAAGCCGTCGCGCGGCCCGGAGTTGTTGTCCATGGTCTTGGAGAAGGTGTAGGCCACGCCGAAGAGCAGGCCCTTCGAGAAGCGGCGGTTCACCTCGACCTGCAGACCGTTGTAGGTGCTGCGGCCGGAGTGCTCCAGCATGGGGATGTTGGCGAAGCCCTTGAAGGGGCGCAGGTAGTTGACGTTGGCGCCGGCGGCCCAGGATTGGAAGGTGGTCCCTGTCGGCAACTGGTTCAGGTCACGCTCGCGCGACAGGAACAGGCCTGTGGTGCCGATGTAGGCGACTTCCACCGTGGTGCTGCTGGTGATCTGGCGCTGATAGGTGCCGTTCCAGTTGTAGCTGCGCGGGACCTTGTACACCGGATCGATGGTCATGAAGAACTGCGGGAAAGCGGTCTTCGGACCGGCGCCGGGGTTGTCGGCAACACCGTTGGAGACCGAGACCATCGGCTGCCAGGGCGGATTGCCGCCGAGGAAGACGCTGTCGTAGACGCCTGGGCGCGACATGAAGCCGCCGAAGCCGAGGCGCACGACATCCTTGGCGGTGACCGAATAGGCCAAGCCGACGCGGGGCATGATGTTGAACTGGTTCGGGCTCGGGTAGGGGCTGCCGCCGTCGAGCAAGTAGTTGTACGTCCCGCTGTCAATGGCGGGAACGCGGCCCTTGCCGGCATCGGGGAATGCGGAGCCCGGGATACGCACGCCGTTGAAGCGGTCGCCCGAGATGACGTTGCCAGTGGCACGGTCGAGAACGGCAGGCTTGGACCAGTCATATAGGCTGGGTCGGAAGACGGCAATGTTTCCCCAGAGGGACTTGTTGTAGCCGTTCATCCAGGTGGTGCGGATGCCGTACTCGATCTTCAGCTTGTCGTTCACGCGCCAGGAGTCCTGGCCGAAGAATTCAAGCTGGTGGCTGCGGTAAGGGGTGTAGGCGCGGGGGCCGATTTCGGCGTAGGCCGAGAAGAGGCCAAGAGCAACGTTGCCGAGGCCGGTGCCGGTACCCGGCGCGCCACCCGGGCGGGTGTCGTTGAACTCAAAGCGGCCGTTTTGGTTGTTGGTGCCGCCGGGGACGCCCGAAACGTTGATCTGGTCGAAGTCGTTCTGACCGCTGCGTTCCCACAGGAAGCCAGCCTTGATGGTGTGGTTGCCGTGGATCTTGGTGAAGGTGTCACCGATCTGGTAGATGGGACCGGACGAGCTGGAAGGATATGGACCGCCGTCCACCTGGCCGATGTTGGGGATCACGATGGTGGGGACCTTGTCGTAAATCTCCTTCTTCTCGGGGAAGATGTAGGGATAGTTGATGCCCGGCCGCGAACGCAGATAGCGCTCGCCCGTGCGATCGACACCGATGTAGACGCGATCGACCGAGCCCGTGATGAGGACTTCGTTGATGGTGGTGGGGCTCAGCGTCCAGGTGTAGCCGAGGCTGGCGGTCTGGTTGGGACGCGACCAGTCGGTGATGGCGTAGTCGAAGCCTGAGCGGAAGCTATCCAGCGCGGTGTAGGAGTAGTTGTTGAAGCGGAACTTCACGAAGTGGTTCTGGGCGGGGTTGAAGTCCACCGAAACTGTGTCCTTGCGCTGGTTCTGCCACGACGGACGGACCTTGTACCAGTTGGCGTTGCCCTGGTAGGCGCCGTTGGGACTCGGGTAGGTGCGCAGGAAGGCCATGCCGTTGGGGCTCTGACGGGAGGCGGGTATGATGTTGCCGGCGAACGGGGTGCCTGTGGTGGGGTCGTTCAGGATACGGGCGCTGCCGTAGAAGATGCTGGGGCCGAGCAGTTCACTGAAGTTGCCGGTACGCATGAGGTCCGTGGGCACGCGCTGGAAGCTGGTGTCTTCCACGCGGCGGCGAACCCACTCCTGGCTCCACAGGAAGAACAGCTTTTCGCGGTTCTGGTTGAACAACTTCGGGATCATCACCGGACCGTTGACGTTGTAGCCAAACTGGTTGTACTTCAGTGGAGGCGCGAAGTTGGTTGAGGCGTTGCGGTTGCGCGCCCAGCTGTTGGCGTCAAGCTGATTGTTGCGGAAGTATTCGTAGAATGTGCCGTGGAAGTCCTTGCCGCCCGACTTGGTGACCATTCGAACCTGGCCGGCCGAAGATCGGCCGTACTCGGCCGAGTAGTTGGCAGTGAGAACCTGGACTTCTTGAACTGAATCGAGGTCGGCGGAGCCGATGGAGGTGCCGTTGGCGCGGGTACGAGTGCCAATAGCACCGTCAAAGGTGATGACGGAGTCCTGCGAGCGGCCGCCGTTCATCGTGAAGCCGCCGGAATCCATCGCGTAGCTGAGGCCGGCCATGGGCGAGTCGCGGCGGACGCCGGGCTTCAACATGGCGAGGAACAGCGGGTTGCGGCCGTTCAGCGCGAGGTTCTGAATCTGCGTCTGCTCGACGGTCTTGCCCACCGTGGCGGACTCGGTGTTCAACTGGGCCACGGAAGCCTCGACGTTGACCGATTCGGTGAGAGCACCGACGGTGAGGTCGGCGTTCACAGCAATGGGGATGGCCGCCTCGAGCTTATTGCGGGTCTTGCTGAAGGTCTTGAAGCCGGCGACTTCCACCTTGACGGTGTAGTAGCCCGGCGTCAGGCTGGGTACGGTGTAGAAACCGGATTCGTTGGAAGTGGTCTGACGTTCGAAGGCGGTGCCTTCGTTGGTGACTGTTACCTTGGCGTTGGCAACCGCAGCACCACTCGGGTCTTTCACAATACCCGAAATGCTGGAGTTGTCTGACTGGGCAAAGGCGCATACTGCCATCAGCAGCAGAACCGCGGAAGCGGCCGCTGCACGACGGAGAGCCTGAAGCATCATAGTTTCTCCTTGCGTTCAGTGATCGACAAACTGACTACACCCGCCAATGTGGCGGGCACAACTTACACCCCTATCTGGAAAGAGTGTATCAAGAACAAACGTTTGCATCCAGTGGGGGGCCCACTTTGGACGCTTGACTTGGGCGGGGCGGGTAGCTTACCGTAGCGGTTTCCCTCTCGGGCCGAGCAGGCGATATGAACAGCGCTGACAATCCGGTCGTCGTCTCGGTGGACCAGTACCTGGAGTCCAACCTGGAGAACGTGGACGCCAGCGAGGAGCGGGCGGTCCGGCTGGCGAGGGAGACCGGGTTTTCCGAAGACGATTGCTACCAGTTGGGCTACGCTGTACGGGAGGCGCTGGTCAATGCGATCGTTCATGGCAATCGCTACAGCGCGAACAAGCGAGTACACTTCAAACTGAGCCGGACCAGTGAATCCATCCACGTGCTGATCGAGGATGAGGGTAACGGGTTTCTGCCCGGCGATCAGGCCGACCCGCTGGCGCAGGAGAACCTGCTGAGCCAGTCCGGGCGCGGGATAATGATCATACGGGCCTTCGTGGACGAGTTTGTAATTGAGAAGACGGCAAGCGGTGGCACGAGAGTGGCGATGAAAAAGACGCTGCCGCCGGGAACCTGAGAAGAAACAGAGGGTCAAAACCCTAGGAGGTAGCAGAAGTGAGCGTAAAACTGACAACGCGTCAGGTGGGCGACGTAACCGTGATTGACGCCGCGGGGCGGATTACTCTCGGCGAGGGGTCCTCGACCTTTCGCGACACGATCAAGGATATGACGGGCAAGGGCCAGAAGAAGATCCTGCTGAACCTGGCCGACGTGAGCTACATTGACAGCTCTGGAATCGGCGAATTGGTGAGCGGATTCACGACGGTGTCCAACGCCGGCGGAAGCCTGAAGCTGCTCAACCTGACCAAGCGCATCCACGACCTGCTGCAGATCACCAAGCTGTACACGATCTTCGAAGTGTTTGACGACGAAGCCAAGGGGCTGGCGAGCTTCAACTAGTTCCGCGCCGGAACAGAGCTTCGCTCATTTGGGCCCATGCAGGCACCAGAGCGCCGCAGTGTGATAGTCGCCGATGAGCTCGCTCTGCTGCGAGACGGGATCGCGGCGTTGTGCGAGCTTTCCGGGCGTTACCGCGTCGCCGGCAGCGCGACCGACGGCGAGCAGGCCTGGAAACTCATCGAGACCCATAAGCCGGACGTGGCTCTGGTGGATCTTCAAGTCTCCCGGTTGCACAGCCTGGAGATCGCCAAGCGTCTGGCGGGAAGCTCCGGGCGCACTCCGGCGACGAGATGCGTCGTCCTGGCGATGCGGACCGACCGCAAGACGGTGCTCGAAGTGCTCCGTGCCGGAGCGCAGGGCTACCTGTTGAAAACGAGCACATCCACACAATTGCTGGATTGCCTCGAACAGGTTTTGGATGGCGGGATCTACGTCTCCCCGGCTGTGGATCTGCAGAGCCTCTTCTCGCCGGACCGGCGGGCCGCGTCGGAGGACCCGCTCGGCCGGTTGAGCGCCCGCGAGTACCAGGTGTTCACGCTTCTGGTGGAAGGCGTCCGGGCGAAAGAGATCGCCGCGCGGCTGGAGCTGAGCCCGAAAACGGTGGACACCTACCGCTCGAACCTGATGAAGAAACTGGACATTCACGACATTCCGGGTCTTGTGAAGTTCGCCATCCAACGTCGGCTGATTCCAGCCTGAAGGCCCTCTTCCACGCCTGCGTGCTAAAATCGAGAGGATTGCGTACTGGAGTGTTCTCGTGGATCGTCTGACCAGACATGAACTGAAGAGCGACAAGTTCGTTGAGGAAGTCGGCCAAACCGTACATTTCCTGGAGGCCCACCGCGCCCAGGTGATCCGGTATGGCGCCATAGCGGTTGCTGTGCTGCTTGTCGCGGGCGGCACGTACTTCTACATGAAGCAGCGTGCGGTGGAGAGGCAGCAGGCGTTGTACGATGCGATGCAGACTTACAACGCGAGGGTGCTGCCTGGCGATCCTCCCGCCGGTATGAAGGCATTCAAGACCGCTGAGGCCCGGAACGAGGCCATCGCGAAGGAGATGGGCGTCCTGATGACGAAGTTCTCCGGCAGCGATGAGGCGGCGATCGCCACTTACCTGATGGGAATGAACGCGGTGGACCAGGGCAAGCTGGCCGACGCCGAGCGCTACTTGAAGAAGGCCGTCGAGGACGGCGGCAAGGATTACGCCTCGCTGGCGAAGTTGTCGCTTTCAGAGGTCTACGTTGCCGAGGGCAAGACGGCCGACGCGGAGAAGTTGCTGCGCGAGCTGGTGGCCAGTCCCACCATGCTGGTGACGAAAGAGAACTCTACTATCGCGTTGGCGCGCGTGTTAGCCAAGTCCAAGCCTGACGAAGCGCGGAAGCTGCTGGAACCCTTGCGCGCCCAAGCCGGTTCGGCGAGCAGGTTTGCCATCCAGACCATGGCGGAGCTCGGACTGGCCAAATAGAGTTTCCCCACCGTGAACCTGGCGAGGCTGCGGTATCCCGTCAACGCCCTTCGGGGCCGGCGCTACCCCGAGCCGCCACACCCTTATCGTAATGAGTTCCAGCGGGACCGGGACCGCATTGTCCACGCACGCGCCTTCAGGAGGCTGGAGGACAAGACTCAGGTGTTCGGCGAGCGGCTGAGCGACCATTTCCGCAACAGACTGACTCATACCATCGAGGTGTCGCAGATTGCCCGTACGCTGGCTTCGGCGCTGGGGTTGGATGAGGACTTCACCGAGGCTCTGGCGCTGGCCCACGACATCGGCCACCCCCCCTTTGGCCACGCCGGCGAAGACGAGCTGGACCGCTGCATGCGGGCCCACGGAGACTTCTTCGACCACAACCTGCACGCGCTGCGCATTGTGGAGGATTTCGAACTCCGGTACGCCCGCTTCCCGGGGCTGAATCTGACGTTCGAGGTGCGCGAGGGGATGGTGAAGCACTCGCGCGATTTCGGACCTGGCGAATGGGTGGAGTTCGACGAGTACCTGCCCGGGCTTCGTCCGCCGCTGGAGGCGCAGTTAATCGACCTGGCCGACGAGGTGGCCTATAACACGGCCGACCTCGACGACGCCTACACGGCCGGCATGTTCACCGTGGAGGAGATTTCCGCCGCCGTGCCGCGGTACGGCGAGCTTGTGGATGAGATGGGGCGGCAGTTTCCCGGTGCTCCGCAACGCGCAGTGTTCCAGGAGGTGCTGCGCAGGTTGATCGACCTGCTGGTTTCCGGGGTGATCCAGGGCACCATGCATCGCGCGCAGGCCAGCGGCGTGGAGAACGTGGAGGAGGTTCGCAGGCAGAGCGGCCGGCTGGTGACGATGTCGGATCCTGCGCGAGCCGCCAATCTGGCGCTGAAGAGCTTCCTGACGGAGCGGGTGTATTCGACTGCCTCACTGGCCGAGGAGCGGAGGCTGGCGTCTGAGGGCATCGGGCGATTGTTCGGCTACTTCATGGAGCACCCGGCTCAGCTTCCTGAGGCGCACCGGGAGCGGATCGGCACGCATCCCGCGCATCGGGTGGTTTGCGATTACATCGCGGGGATGACCGACGGGTTCTTCAGGCGGACGGCGGAGCGGCTGTTGGGATAGTGGAAGCGTGCCGGCCTATTCGCCGGTGTGCTCGTGGAGGTTGGAGATCTCCGCTTTGCGCACGCCGTAGACCTGCTTGATCTTCCGGCAGAGCTCTTCTGCGAACCGCTGCGGGCGCTCGGAGTCGTCCAGATCCAGTTCCACTTTGATGTAGAGGTCGATAGCTTTCATCACTCGGATGGTACGATAAATCCGACGAATGGAACGCGTTCTTTGCCACCTTTGCGAATCGCGGCCCCCGCGCCGCCAGTGCCCTGCGCTGGGCCGCGACATCTGCGCCCCCTGCTGCGGGCAGGAGCGGGAACACACAATCGATTGTCCTCTGGAATGCGAGCACCTGCGCGACGCGCGGCAACATGAGAAGGCGCCAGAGGTTGACCCCAAGTCGCTACCCAATCCGGAGATCGAGCTGACGGACAAGTTCATGCAGGAGAAGCAGCCGCTGGCGATTGTCACTGGGCGTTTGCTGCTGGTTGCGGCGCTTGAGACCCCAGGGGCGGTCGACCTGGACATGCGCGATGCGCTGGACGCGCTGGTCAGGACCTACAAGACCGCCGACAGCGGCCTGGTGTACGAGTCGCGTCCGGCCAACGCCATTGCGGCCGCAGTCGGCCAGCGGTTCCAAGATGAGGTGCGGCAGTTCCGTGAGCACGTGGCCCAGCAGAGCGGCGTGCACACGGTTTCCGATAAGGACCTGATGGGCGTATTGGTGTTCTGGCAGAGGATGGAATGGCAGCGCAACAACGGCCGCCGCAAAGGGCGGGCATTCATTGAGAGCCTCTTCAGCTTGATGCCTCCACCGCAGCAGCAGCAGGACGGGGCTCTCGTTTCCGACTAGAATCAATTCCATGGGAAGTACCACCGGCCGTTGGGCCATGCTCATCTGCGGCGCCGCCATTGTGTTCGGCGCGACGGTCGCCATTGGACTGCAAGTGTTGCCTGGGCCGCACACGGAGACGGACTTCCTGGTGGTGGGCTCCGCCGCAACACTTCTCTCCCTGGGGGTGGTGTTCGGAGTCCTGATCGGGACTTGGGTCAGATCGCCAGAGTTGTTTTTCAAACGGCGGCAGGCGCCGACTAGCGAAGAGCAGGAAAAGACCGACGCCGAGAATCTGAAGTAACTTGATAGGGATTTAGGCCTTCAAGTACACTGTGTGTATACTATGCCTCCTCAAAAGCCTTCCGCGGCCGAGGGACTAAAGTCGAGCAGCAACTACTTGCGTGGTCCGCTGGCCGAGGAAATGCGGAACGACACGGACGTGTTCTCGCGGACCGCCAACGGATTGCTGAAGTTCCACGGGATTTACCAGCAGGACGACCGGGACCTGCGAAAGGCGAGTCCGGAGAAGGTCTACAGCTCCATGGTGCGGGTGGGCATCGCCGGCGGAGTCGTATCGGCTGAGCAGTACTTGACGCTGGACGCGCTGGCCGACAGCGCCGGCGACGGGAGCCTGCGGGTGACGTCGCGCCAGGACGTGCAGTACCACTATGTGGGCAAGCGGAATCTGAAGGCGCTGATCTCGGCGGTGAACGGGGCGGGCCTGTCGACCCTGGCCGCCTGCGGCGACGTGGTGCGGAACGTGACGTGCGACACGACCCCGGTGGAGAGCGCCGAACGGGGCGACCTGCTGGCGCTGGCCAGGCGCGTACGGGAGTCGCTGAAGCCACGGACAGGCGCCTACGCCGAGATTTGGCTGGACGGAGAGAAGGCGGCCTCGCTCACGTCCGGCGAAGAGGAAGAGCCGCTCTACGGCGCGACCTACCTGCCGCGGAAATTCAAGATCGCTTTCACCTTCGAGGGCGAGAACCTGATCGACATCTACTCCAACGACCTGGGCTTTGTGCCGCACTATGAGGGCGGGGTTCTGGCAGGCTTCACTGTGCTGGCGGGCGGCGGGATGGGGCAGTCCAACGGTGTGAAGGGGAGCCATCCACGGATGGCGGACCCGGTCGGGTTCATTGGCGCGTCGGAGGAACTGGTGCTTGCAGTAGCGAAGGCGGCGGTAGCGATCCACCGCGATTTCGGGAACCGGGAGAACAGGCGGTTGGCGCGGCTGAAGTACGTGTTGGACGAACGGGGCGTTGAGTGGTTCCGGGGGGAACTGGAGGCGAGAATCGGGTGGAGGCTGGCCCCGCCCCGCGAGTTGACATGGCGGCGGCAGGAGGATTACCTGGGCTGGCACCGGCAGGGAGAGGAGCGCTGGTTCTTCGGGCTGCGGGTGGTCAGCGGGCGTTTGAAGGGCGGGGTACGGCAGGCAGTGTGCGACGCGGTGAAGGCGACAGGGTGCGAGGTGCGATTTACCGTGCAACAAAACCTGTTGCTGGCCGGGCTCAGCTCCGAGGGCCGAACGGTGGTCGGGGAAATCCTGCGGCGGCACGGCGTCCCGATGCCGATGGAATTGCCGCCGGTATTGCGGCATTCGATGGCTTGCGTTTCACTGCCGACATGCGGGCAGGCGATCACGGAGAGCGAACGGGTATTGCCGCAGGTAGCTGATGACTTGCAGAAAGAGCTGGACACGGTAGGCCTAGACAGGCAGATTGTGCACGTCCGGATGACGGGCTGTCCGAATGGATGCGCACGGCCGTATACGGCCGAAATCGGGATCGTGGGCGAGAGCGTGGGATTGTACACGATCTACCTGGGGGGATCGCCGCGGGCGGACCGGCTGGCGCGGGCCTGGAAGCGCCTTGTGCCGCTCGCCGGGTTGGGCGAAGCGCTGCGGCCTCTATTCGGCCGGTACGCTTCGGAGCGGGCCTCCGGGGAGGCCTTCGGCGACTGGTGTGAGAGGCAACTCGAGTGGGGATAGTCCACATTGTCGGAGCAGGGCCGGGACGTGCTGACCTATTGACGGTGGGCGCGGCGCGGTTGCTGGCGGCAGCCGATGCGGTTCTGTATGACCGGCTGGTTTCCAGCGAGGTCCTGGAATTGGTGAGGCCGGGCGCGGAGATGCACGATGTGGGGAAGGAAGAGGGGCGGCAGGAGGAGATCCAGGCACGGATCCTTGGACTGCTGGAGGACTGCGCACGGCGGCACGACGTGGTGGTGCGGCTGAAGGGCGGCGATCCGATGGTATTCGGGCGGGGCGCGGAGGAGTGGGCCTGGCTCGTGGAGCGAGGTTGGGATGTGGAGGTGACCCCGGGGGTCAGCTCGGCGGTGGCCGTACCCGCGCTGGCGGGAATCCCGGTGACCTATCGCGGGGTAGCGGGCGGCTTCTCGGTGATCGCCGGTCATCGCAAGCCCGGGAGTTGCCAGGAATGGGCGGCCTACGTTGGGGTCGACACCCTGGTGATTCTGATGGGCGTAGGGCAACGGGAGGAGATTGCGTCGTGCTTGATACGGCTGGGCAAGGACTCCAGCACACCGGTGGCGGTGATCGAGAATGGAACGACGGAGAGGGAGCGCGTTGTGGAGACGACGTTGGCAGAGTTGGCTGGCGTGGAAGTGAGCGCGCCGGCGGTGATTGTGATCGGCGAGGTGGTGCGGCTCAGGCAGTCCGGGCTGAAAGAGGCCAACGGCCCTGCTATGGCGTTTCGGGGTTGAGAAGACCGCCGTTGGCCGCAGGCGCTTGAGGCAGGCGGGAGAGGACGCGCAACGCTTCCACCTGGCAGGCGGGAGCCAGCGCGAAGGCTGCAGAGGCAGGAAACCAAATGTACCAACTGATGAAGGAGGCAGGAATCCAATGAACAACGCTGCTCTCCACGGCCCACAGAGCCACGTCTCCCATGGCGGTGAAGAAGACGCCGGCGGCGTAAAAGCCCCAGCATAGGCCGACCAGACCTCCGGAGTGCTCTCGAGTCGTGCGCCACAGGACTAGCGCAACCAGGAACAGAATGAGCAGCAACGGATCGGTGAGCCAGCGGATGATGCGCATGGGCAGGCTGAACTCGCCTGGATAGAGGACGAAGAGATCCCACACCTGTTTCAGGACATGCATGGCGATGGGGGTGGCGAAGAGGTAGTCCGAAGGTCGGAGCCTCGATCGCCAGCCGACCGACCGGTGGACCTGTATGGCGACCCGGCAGCCAAGGAGCAGGAACAGCAAATGGACGGGTCCAGCGAAGGTCAGGCCGATCTCATGCAGGTTCGCGTTTGCGGCGTATTGCGGGAAGGGGTTGAGGGGCGTGGCGGCAGAGAACACCTGGGCGATGAGATCACCCGTCAGGCGGCTGACCCCAGCGAGTGTCAGGCACGCCCAGGCTGTCCACATGGGCTGGTCGGCGGCGAAACTGCGCCAAGCGCGGAAGGCAAGTGAGGTTTGCAGTACGGCAGCCAGCACGAAGTACAGCGGCCCCGGCACCTGGAAGAAGAGGTCCACAGCGTGGGGATCACCGGTTTGGATCCAAACCAGCCATGCCAACAGGCCTACGATCATGTGCACCGCCGACAGCACGAGGATCCAGAAGGGATAGGCCCTCCGGTCTGCCAGCAATGGCGAGAACAAACTCATTCCTCTTCCTCAATGCAACCCGCGACTCCTGCAGAAGTGGCGCGCAGTGCGCGATGGAGCGGGCTATCAAGAGAGAGGTCCTGTGCCCATCTTCATACCAAGGAAGGCGAATACGAGACGTTCACAAGTTACTGGGGAGTCCAAACGGGCTTTCGAATCAAATCGACGGAGGCGCTCCGCCACACGAATTCCGAAAAGGCGCTCCACCAGTTCGCGGGGGCACGCCGGGGAGAACGGAGATTGCTCAAGGATGGCTGAGCCTGTGGCTGAACGCTCCAGAGCCGATCTTGCCCTGGCGAGCTCGCGGTCGAGTTCGTCGTCGCCAAGCGAGGGAGTGGTCTGGCGAAAAAGCTCCTCAACTTCCTCCTGCCTCTCGACATGGCCGCGACAGGCGGGACACCTCTCCAGATGCGAAGCGACAAGTTGGGCCGCATCCGGGGTCAGTTCGCCATCCTTGAACGCTGTAAGGCGGTCCACGCTGGGATGTGGCCAACTGACCAAGTTGGACAGCCAAGAACCCATCAGGACTCCTCCGTGAAGGCCTTCCTGATCTTGCGAAACACGCGCGCCAGCGTACTGGCGACCGTTCCGGGCGTAATCTGAAGCAGCCTCGCAATCTCATAGTAAGACAATCCCTGCGTCCGCAGTTGGATCATCTCGAGTTCACGCGGCGAGGCGATGCGCCTGAGGCGGCGCCGGATGTCGGCGGCGCGAAGCGGGGCGTCATAGTCAGGGCTGACGGAAGCAGGCTCGGCGGCCGGTTGGAGAGAGCCGCCCTGCGGAGTCCTCAGTGCCAGTGAGTCCCGAAGAGCCTGGTAGAGGAACTCACGGGGGCTGCCGACACTTTCGCCGGCTCGCAGCTTGGCCAGCAGTGCGATGAACGCGTCGTGAAGCGCCTCCCTGGCGGCGTCCTTGCTGCCGGTGGCGGCGAAGGCAAGACGCAGCAACTCCGGCGCATGGCTGTCGTAGATCGACAGGATGTCGGTTTGGACGGGCGAAGACGCGGCGGGGCTGGGCGCCTGCGGTTCACCCTCCGCCGAGGCCGACCAGCTCTCCGCTTTTTTCCAAGGCCATGTCATACTGCTGCTTTCGCCTGGATCGAAGCTGATGAGCGATAGTTAAGAGTACAGTATCACGGCTACAGGTATACCGCCAAGCCGTCCGGGGCGGCATATTGAGGCCCGGCAAAGCCCTGAGAGGCTGTTCTGGGGCCGAAAAGCCCAAGAAACAAGGGATTCTCGCAGGTTCGCCCTTTACACGGCGGCGCAGATTCCCTTATGATTGATCTGCGAACAGGCTCTTCGAACAAACTCGTAGGGTTCTGTTTTATACGTTCAGCCGTCCGCATCCGGTTGGAGGCGGGGGTGCCCAACGCGAGATTTAGTCTAGGAGGCTCTATGGCCGAAGCGAAGAAGATGACCCAGACTCAGTTGGTCAAAGAGATCGCCGCCGCATGCGGGATTTCCAACAAGCAGTCCAAGGCGGTTCTCGACAAGTACGTGGAGATCGCGATTGCGCAGACCAAGAAGGTCGGCCTGTGCGTGCTGCCGGGAATCGGCCGGCTGAAGAAGGTGGAGCGGAAGGCTCGCATGGGGCGCAACCCGGCGACCGGCGCGGCCATCAAGATCCCGGCCAAGAAGGTAGTGAAGTTGACGCTGGCGAAGGCACTGAAGGACGCCATCGTTCCGCCGAAGAAGAAGTAGCCAGCAGCTCAGTTTGAGGTTAGTCCGCGAGGCCCCGGTGCAGAACTGGGGCTTCGTGGCGTTGTGCGAAGCCCCGGGATCCGCTCGGAATCCGGGGCTTTGCAGGTTGTGGAGACTGTGGAAGGATCACCGCTCAACTTGCGGGCGGCATTGCGGGGAAGCAAGACAAAGGAAAGAGCTGGCCCTAGGCCTGTTTCTTCTCTTCCGGCTTGGTCTCTTCTTCCTTCAAGGCATGCTTGAAGTTCTTGATCCCCTCTCCGAGGCCTTTTGCCAATTCCGGGATCTTCTTCCCGCCGAACAGCAGGACGGCGACGCCCAGAATGATTAGCAACTCAGGAATGCCAATAGACCGCACAGGGCCTCCTTCTATCCACTAACATTGTAGGTAGCGGCGAAAAGGGGCGTCAAGCCGGGTATGGGGTGAATCAGGCTCCCGGGACGGTTTCGATGAGGAAACTAAAGCCATTGGAAATCAAGGAAGATGCCTCGCTGAAAGCGCGGAGGCGCGCCCGGGGCGTGGTTGGCACGGTGAAGCCCGGCCAGGTGATCACGCCGAAAGCGCTACGGCCGCCGCGTCACAAAAAGAAACCACTGGAAGACCTGGAAGCCTGAAAAGCGGGTCCCCGTGCGGGGACGGGAGAGAATCTCAGAGGCGCGGCCACTACTACTCCTACGGCCCGCCATGCGCAATCCCCTGGTCCCAGTGGCGGCGGCGTTCATCGCGGGAATCATCCTGGCGCGCGCCGTTGAGTTCAGTCTGGCAGAGGCGGCTGTGTGCGCGTCGGGATTCGCGTTGACTGGCGTGCTGGGCGCCAGGGCCGGCATGCGGGTAGCGGGTTGGAGCGGCGGGCTGGCATGCGTCCTCTTCGTGGGGGTGCTGGACTTGGAGGCCCGCAGACAACTTCGCCGGCCTGAAATGCCTACCGATACCGTGCTGCGAGGCTGCATCGTGGAGACGGCGGCAAAAAGGGGGGACCTGCAACGGTTCGTGCTGGAATTGCAGCCCGGTTCGCGGGTGCAGGTGGCGGCGCCGGGGGATGGAAAGGACCTCCAGTACGGCCGGCGGGTGGAGTTGATTGCACGGGTCCGGCAGACCCGAGGATTCCACAACCCCGGCTCGTTCGATCTGGAGGGCTGGATGGCGCGGCGCGGCGTCTTCTGGACCGCCACGGCAGCGCGTGGCACTGAACCGAGGCTGTTGCCGGGGGAGTGCGGATCTTGGTGGCGACGGGCCTTGGCGCGCCAGCGCACGGGCCTATTGGCGCGCATCGATGCGCTCTACCCGGGTGACACCTACCACGGAAGCATGATGCGGGGCCTGCTGCTGGGCGACCGGAGCGGGATCCGCAAGGCGTGGGTGGAGGACTTCCGGCGCACGGGCACCTATCACGCGCTGGTGATCTCAGGAAGCCACATCACTCTGGTCTGCGGTGTCTTCCTTCTTTGGCGAAGGTACTTCGGCTACGGCGTCCGGACCATCCTCGTAGCGGGAGCGGCCCTGGCGATTCTATATGCCTTGCTGGCCGGCGGCGACGCACCGGTATTGCGGGCAGCGGCGGGCTTTGGGCTGTTCGCCGTGGGTAAGTTGTACTACCGCCAGACCAATATCCTGAATCTGCTGGCTGCCGTGGCATTGGCGTTCCTGGCGGCGGATCCGCAGCAGGTGTTCGACGCCAGCTTCCAGCTTTCGTTCCTGGCGGTGGCGGCAATCGGCGCGTTTGTTTCAAGGCACGGAAGCGGCGCGGACTCTCGCCTGAAAGCTCAATCCACGAAGGTGGAGGTGCGGCTGGTGGCGGAAACACTGCAGATGCTGCTGCGGTTGCCGCTGGGTTGGTGCGAGCGGTGCCTGGCCCTGATCTTGGGCCTTTTGAAAGGCGCCTGGAATGCGTTTTGGCTCTCGTTTGTAGTGCAGGCCACGCTGGCGCTTCCTATGGCGCTGTACTTCCACCGGTTGTCGCTCACCGGCCTGACGGCAAATATTCTGGCGGTCCCTGTGCTATCCGGGGCGATCCCGTTTGGGTTCGCGGCGGTCTTCACGGGTTGGCGCTGGGTGGCGTGGGTCGCGGGCTGGTGGCTGGACCGCTCCCAGGAGATCGCTCGCTGGCACGCACGCCTGGAGCCGGATTGGCGGGTTCCCGATCCGCCCCTGTGGCTGGCGCTGCTCCTGGCCGGCTCCCTGCTGGCGCTGGCTGTAGGAATCCCCCGTGGGCGCTGGCTGGCAGCGCCCGGTTTGGCCGCCGCCGGGGCACTGATGCTGGTGATACTGCACCCCTTTGAGCCGCGGTATGTCCGCGGAGCGCTGGAACTCACCGCGCTGGACGTGGGGCAGGGGGAGAGTCTGCTGCTGGCGCTGCCGGACGGCGCGACGGCGCTGGTGGATGGCGGCGGACTGCCGCGTTTCGGCCGGAATGAGGAAACGAGCCTGGACATCGGTGAGGACGTGGTGTCGCCCTACCTGTGGTCGAGGGGCATCCGCCGGCTGGATGTCGTTGTGGTGACCCACTTGCACGACGACCACGCGTCAGGAATCCCGGCAGTGTTGGAGAATTTCCGGCCGCGCGAACTGTGGACGGGATTCGCTCCGGATCAGGCTGCTTGGCAAAGGATCGAACGGAAGGCGCGCGCACTGGACATCCAGGTGAGAGTGTTGAAGCAAGGCGACCGTCCGAACCTGGGAGGGCTGGAATGGTATGTGCTTTCGCCGGCCCGGCGGCAGCTCTGGCGCGGCAGGGCGCAGAACAACGATTCTCTGGTGCTGCGCCTGCGGCATGGGCGCCATACGTTCCTGCTGACCGGCGACATCGAGCGCGGCGTGGAGCGCCGCCTGCTGGAGGAGGGCGCAATCAGCCGCGCGGATGTGCTCAAGGTGGCACATCATGGCAGCCGGCGCTCATCGTTTCCGGAACTGCTGGCAGCGATCAGACCGGCTGTGGCGCTGATTTCCGCCGGTTGGAACAACACCTACGGTTTGCCTCACGCACAAGTGCTGGACGCGCTGGTGTCACTGCACGCGATGGTACTGCGAACGGACGAACAGGGATTAGTGACCGTCCGAAGCGACGGCAGGACGCTGGTTGTGGAATCTGCGGCGCGCCCGGAGCGTGGATGGGGGGTGTGGGATGCGTTCTAGGACGCAGCCGGCGGCGGCCCGCCTGAGGCTTCCTGCTCGGCTTCAGCCGAGGCCGCGGCTTCTGCGCCGGACTGGCGTGCGTCACGGATGACACGCACCGCCTCGTCCAGTTGGTTGGCCGGGACCAGCAATTCATAAGGCAGATTCGGCATCTGGCTGGCCCCCTGGACCACCACCTGGATACCGTTGGCTTCAAGCAGAGTCCTGACGGCCAGGTACTCCATCTCTGAAAGCTCCCACTCCAGCCCGCCCTCGGTCAGAGGCACGAGGTTCACGTCCGGTTCAGGAATAATGTGCTCGCTCATGTGACCTCCGTCCCAATTGTACGCTTCATTGATCTGGAGTGATCCGCCGGGAGCTACAATAGCGGTCGGAGGCTGATTTTCATGGAATTCGATACCGAAGAAACCACCAGCAAGGCACTCTGGTTCGTTGCCGGCGTGGCCGTGGGCTCCACCATCGCGCTGCTGTTCGCGCCGTCCTCCGGCCGTGTGACGCGCCGCCGGTTGAGCCGCGTTGCCTCGAAGGGACGCGACACGCTGGCCGAGACCGGCCGGGACCTCGCCGACAAGGGGCGGGAACTGTACGAGAAGGGCCGGAAGATGGCCGATGAAGCGGCGGACCTGATCGACCGCGGCAAAAAACTGGTGGAAGGCTGAAGCTGGATGCGCCTGAGCGATTTTCGAAACGAGCCATACGCTGACTTCTCCAAGTCTGAGAACGCTGCCCCGATGCGCGCGGCGATGGCACAGGTGCGCTCTGAGTTCGGAAAAGACTATGAGTTGCGGATCGGCGGCGAGCGATTCCGAACCGGCGACCTGCTGAAGTCCATCAACCCGTCCAATCCGGACGAGGTGGTGGGCCTGCATCACAAGGCCACCGCGGAGCTGGCTGAAAGGGCCATCGCCGTGGCGGACGCCTTCTTCCCCGCCTGGGCGGCAACACCGGCTGCCGAGCGCATCGCAGCGCTGCGCCGGGCGGCATCGATTCTGCGCCGCCGCAAGCTGGAGTTCGATGCCTGGCTGGTCTATGAGGCCGGCAAGAGTTGGGCTGAGGCCGAGGCCGATGTGAGCGAGGCGATCGACTTCTGCGACTACTACGCGCTGCTTGCCGAACGCCAGGCTTCGCCGGAAGCGCTGGTTCAGTTGCCTGGCGAACGCGACGAGATGCGCTACCTGCCGCTGGGAGTGGGTGTGGTGATTCCGCCGTGGAACTTCCCACTGGCCATTCTGGTGGGCATGACCACGGCGGCGCTGGTGACTGGCAACACGGTAGTGGTGAAGCCGTCCTCGGACACGCCGACCATCGCGGCGAAGTTCGCGGAAGTCCTGGATGAGGCCGGCTTCCCCGCGCGAAGCTACACGATGATGGTGGGCAGCGGGGCCGAGGTGGGCGACCTGATCGTCACCCACCCGCGCACGCGTTTCATCTCCTTCACCGGCTCGCGCGAGGTGGGCTTGCGCATCAACGAGCTGGCCGCCAAGACGGCGAAAGGGCAGATCTGGATCAAGCGCGTGGTCGCCGAGATGGGCGGCAAGGACGCCATCATCGTGGATGAAGAGGCGGATCTCGACGCGGCGGTGCAGGGGGTGCTGTGGAGCGCCTTCGGCTACCAGGGCCAGAAGTGTTCGGCCTGCTCGCGGGCGATCGTGAGCGAGAAGCTCTACGACACGTTTCTCGAGAAGCTGGCGGCGAAGGTCCAGGCGATCCAGGTGGGTCCGGCGGACGATCCGGCCAACTACATGGGCCCGGTGATCAACGAGAAGTCGATGAGGTCGATCCTCGACTACATCGCCATCGGCCGCACGGAGGGCCGCGTAGTTGCGGGTGGCAACCGTCTGCCGGGGAACGGGTATTTCCTCGCGCCGACAGTGATTGCCGACATTCTGCCCGAATCGAGGATTTTCCAGGAGGAGATCTTCGGACCAGTGCTGGCCGTCACCAAGGCCAAGGACTTCGACCAGGCGTTGGCGATGGCCAACAACAGCGACTACGGCTTGACCGGGGCGGTCTATTCCAACAACCCGGCGAAGGTGGAACGGGCCCGGAACGAGTTCTTCGTCGGCAACCTGTACATCAACCGCAAGTGCACGGGGGCCCGGCACCTTGACTGGCTTGCCGCGCAGCCGCACCTCGACGTCCTCATCGCGGAAGCTGTAGAACGCCTCCTCCTTGCCGAAGCGGTAGTAGGCGATGTGCACCGGCGCGGAGAGATCCACACCCAGGCTGCGGCGGAGGGCGTCCACCTGTTCCCGGCTCATGTTCATCCAGGGCAGTTCCTTGGGCGGCAGGAGCCACTCGCCCACGTCGCGGTAGTCCTGCTCGGAGAATGTCCGCATGTCCAGGCGGAGCACCCCTGGCGGCGCCTGCACCTTGTCCATCAGCGATGCCGTCATGGCCACGCGGGCGCCTCTCCTCAGGTGGGCGCGGACTTTGTCGAGCAATGCGGGATCGTGGGCCGCCTGGAGCCCGAGGATCACGGCGCGGCTTTGGGCCGGGTAAGTGGATACCGGCACGACCGGAATCCCCAACATGCCGAGGTAGTCCATCAGGAAGCGGTTATCGCCGGGCTCGCTGTTGGGCGGCTTGTAGAAGGCCACGCCCTCCAGCCGTTTGCCGTGGACGCGACGGGCGGCATCGCGCAGCCCAGGGAGGGACTTCTGGAACAGTTCGTGACCGGGGTGGCCCTGAATGACGTCGATCACGTTGAACAGGACGAGTTCACGCGCGCCGGCCAGCACGCTCTGCCATGCCTGGTCCACGAAGTTTTGGGCGGTACATTCGATGTGGTCGAACCACGCAGCCTCCACCTTGCCGCCGATCATGCCGGAGAGCCAGCGGTAGTTCATGTAACCCTGCGTGGGCTGAACGAAGCCCATCCGCTGAGTCTTGGGATTGCGCACCTCGGTGCCCACCCAGATGCGCTCGAAGTGGGCCGGCATGCGGGCCGGATCATAGCCGAACATGTGGAACCGGTCGTACCACTGGGGGAACTTGAGCACGAGCTGGACGTCTTTCCTGGCTGTACGAGCGGGCTCGACGATCAATTGCGGGATGAGGCCGGTGAGCAGGTCCCGGCGGTAGTCGCCCCAGTCGCGGCCGTTGCGCGCCTTGTCGGACTCGGTCGACGTATCGCCGGTGCAATAGAAATCATCCACGACAAGTTCGTCGAAGACCGGGGCGTTGGTGCGGAAGAACTCCGCGACGCCGTCACGTGTCGGTTGGGCCTCCCAATTGAGCCAGGCGAGCGCGCCCTGCTGGCGCGTGCCAAAGGCCTTGCCGGGAACGGTGGCGATGCCGCCCATGCTGGCGAAGCCCAGTTGCGAAAGGTGATCGCGCGCCTCCTTGAGCTTTTCCGGCGAGACATATTCGTCGCCGCGCCGGCCTTCCAGGATGACGCGCGTGATGTCGAGCTTTCGTAGAGCGCCGGCGGCCCGCTGGCGCGCTTCGGGAGTCGAGAGCAGGTGCTGAATGCCTCCCGCGGTGGCATAGACAGAGATCCTTAGTCCCGGTTCGGCCGCCGGGAGGAGGCTGGAAATGAGGCAGGCGGTAAGGAAGAGTCGCACAGCCATAGCATATGCCAGCCGCGGATTCAGATATGATCTTTTCACCATGCCGGAAACACGACGCCACTTTCTCCGTGCCGCGCCGCTGGCGCTGCCCGCTCTTTCGGTCGCCGTCCAGGCGCAGAGCACGCCTTACAGCCGGCCTAGGCTGAAGATCACCGACGTCCGCACGGCGCAGGTGCGCGGTCATGGTTACCAGCTCCATGTCCGCGTCTACACCGACCAGGGCATCTACGGCCACGGGGAGGCGACGGATTCGGCGGCCGGCGGCGTACCGCTGGTCCGCGGATTCCGTAACATGCTCGTGGGACAGGATCCACTGAACATCGACTATCTGTGGGAGCGGATCCGAACCGCCGGCATCTTCGCCGGAGCGCAGGGAGGCCAGTACATCACCGCGCTGACGGCGATCGAGATCGCTTTGTGGGACCTGGCTGGGAGGGCGATGGGGCTGCCCGTCTATCAGCTCCTCGGCGGCAAGATGCGCAACCGCGTCCGCGTCTACTGCGACTCAGCCAACCACCATCCCGACGACCCGCTGGCCAAGCAGAAGCTGGCCGAGATCGAGGCGATGGGTTTTACGGCGGTGAAGATCGACATAGACGAAGCGCGCGATCCGAACCGTTTCGATGCGATGAACTGGACGGCGTCCAACGCCGAGGTGGACCGGATGGTGAAGGAGGTGGACTTCGTCCGCGGCTGCCTGAACAAGCGCGTCGACCTGGCGGTGGACATGCACGGCCGCTACGACGCCACCACAGGCAAGCGTGTGGCAAAGGAACTGGAGCCGTTCAACCTGCTGTGGCTGGAAGAGCCCGTGCCGGCCGAGAACATTGATGCGATGCGCGACATCCGCCAATCCACCAAGACGCCCATCTGCTGCGGTGAGAACCTCTTCCTGCGGCACGGTTTCAGGGAGCTGCTGGAGAAGCGCGCGGCCGACATCATCATGCCCGACATGCAGAAGTGCGGCGGGTTGCTCGAGACTCGCAAGATCGCCGATATGGCGCACACCTACTACGTCCCGGTGGCTCCGCATTGCGTGGTGTCGCCGGTCGGCTACATGGCTTCGGCGCACGTCTGCGCTGCCATCCCGAACTTCCTGGTGCTGGAGTGGCACTGGATCTCGCGGCTGCAATTGTGGAAGGACTTCGTCAAGGAAGGCGAGATCATCCAAAAGGGCTTCGTCACGTTGCCGGATCGGCCGGGGATCGGAGTGGAGATGAACGAGGAGGCGGTGCGTAAGGCGCAGATCCCCAACACTCCTTGGTTCGAGGAGAAGAGCTGACGGCTACTTCTGCGGCTCGCCGCGCCGGATGCCGGCCAGGTGGCTCTCGAGCAGACCTGCCAGCTCACGGACAACGTCCGGGTGTTTGCCGGAGACATCGTACTTCTCCGACGGATCCACTTCCAGGTTGTAGAGCGCGGGCTTGTCCAACTTGGTGGTCCGGACCGGCTGCGTCGCCGTCTCGTTTGTGGTGGTATGCAGTTTCCACGGACCCTTGCGGACGGCGCGCAGATCGTCCTGGTGCCAGTAGTAGAAGACCCGTTCCTTGCCCTGGTCCTTACCGGTGAGGACGCCGGTCATGTCCTCGCCATCCAGTGTCACGCCGGCGGGCAGCGGCGCTCCGGCGGCGCGGGCAAAGGTCGGGAACCAGTCCATCATGTTGCCTTGCGCGGCGCTGACGCTGGCCGCGGGAATCGTGCCGGGCCAGCGCGCCAGGCAGGGCTCCCGCATGCCGCCGTCCCATGTAGTGCCCTTGCCCTCGCGCAGAAGACCGGCCGAGCCGCCGTTTTCCAACCGCGGCAGCCAGGGGCCGTTGTCGGAGCTGAAGACGACCAGCGTATTGCTGTCCTGCCCGGACTGCTTCAACGCTTTCAGCACCTCACCGGTGCTCCAGTCGAGTTCTTCCACCACGTCGCCGTAGAGCCCGCGCGCGCTCTTGCCGCGGAAGCGCTCGCTGGCATAGAGAGGCACGTGCGGGAACGTGTGCGCCAGGTAGAGGAAAAAGGGCCTATCCTTGGGGCCGTTGATGGTCTTCAGCGCCTCTTCGGTGTAGCGGATGGTCAATTGGGACTGGTCGGGGTTGGTCTCAATCGCCTTGTCGCCTCGAATCAGCGGCAGGGGCGGGTGTTTAGGGTTACCGCCCGAGCCCGGACCGGCCAGCGGCCGCATGTCATTGGAATAGGGCAGGCCAAAGTAGGTGTCGAATCCGTGGCGCAGGGGCAGGTATTCCGGCAAGCAGCCCAAGTGCCATTTCCCCACCATGGCTGTGCGATAGCCGGCGCTCTTCAACGTCTGGGCGATGGTGACTTCGCTGGTGGGGATACCGCCGGGTGAGTCCGGGAAGAGCACGCGCGTCAGGCCGCTGCGCACCGGATACCGGCCGGTGAGAAGTGCCGCGCGGCTGGGCGTGCAGACCGGCGCGGCCGAGTACCACTGGGTGAAGCGCATCCCTTCGCGCGCCATGCGGTCCAGGTTTGGAGTACGGATGGTGGGATGGCCGTAGCAGCCGAGGTCGCCGTAGCCGAGGTCGTCGGCATAGATCATGACGATGTTCGGCCGGCGCGCGGCCCCCAGAACAGATCCGGCGGCAAGGGCCTGGGTAAAACCCCGGCGGGTCAGGCTCATTTGACGGTCACCTTTCGAACGGTCACGTTATCATTTTCGTCGGTCACTTTCACTGCCACGGTGATCTCGCTGGCGGCAGGCTTCTCAGCGTCCACCACATAGTCGTGGGCAAGCGAATCGGTCATTCGGGTGGTGGGTGGGGCGGCGATCCACTCGCCGCCATTGATGGAGTACTCCGCCGATTGGAGAGCGGCGATGGCATCGGAGGCTTTAAAGCGGATGCTGATCCTTGTCCCTTCCACGCGCGCGGTGAGGCCTTCCACCTGTGGCGGCGTGTTGTCGATGACGAACTCGTCGCTTTCGGCGGCGGCGCTGAGGCCCTGGGCGGGGTAGTTGTCGCCGGCATCGGTCACCGTGACGCGCAGCCTGTAGCGGCCGTCGGCCAGACCGGTTGCGTCCCAACTGTACCGGGACTCCTTCACCTTGTCTTTGAGGGGCTTCCACTCGCGCTCTTCGACGCCGCGAATCTCCAGTTTGGCTTCGAGAGAGTCGCCGTTCGGGTCAGAGGCGCGCCAGCGCACGCCGATCCAGCCTTTGTCGAAGGTCATGGTTGCCGCGCCGGAATCCCCAGCTCCCGCCACGGAAGGAGACGTCCGGCGGGGCTGCCCGAAAGGAGGAAGAGAGGTTCTTGGCCTGATAGGCCGCCTCCACCAGCCGTAACACCGGTGACCTGCCGTCGGCCGCCGCGGAGAGCGTGGCGCGCCAGGCGAGGAAGCGGGCCGGCGGCGCGGAGATACGATCGCCCTTGGCGGCTTCAACGGGCGTCCAGGAACTCCAATTCTTCTCTGCACGATCGAGGTTGCCACTGCGAGTCTCCAGCGTGATGGAACCGCCGTTGGCGTCGCCCTCGTGCCGTAGCCGGCCCCAGTAGGTGAACATGCCGGCGTCGAGCAGGTCGCTTTCGATCAAGCCGCTCTTCTCGGTGCCGGGTCCGAGTTGGAAGATCTTGGCGGGATTCGCCGTCACAGCCATCAAAGCGCCGCCGGGGGCGGAGGCAAGAGCAGTGATCTGCTGCGGCTCGGCGTCTGTGAGCCTGGTCGAACGGAAATCGGAATCGATCCGGTAGATGCGCCCCTGGTTGCCGGTGCCGGCCAGCACTTTTCCGTCCTTGTCCAGAGCCAGAGCGTAAACGGTAACCTGCGCGTTCTGCCAGATGCGCCTGGGTTCACCGTCGGTAGAGATTCTGTAAACATCCGCACCGCCCGGTGTGGCGCCTGGGGCCACTGTCGGCGGCGGCGTCACGGGCCGCTGCGTCACTGCGACTTGAACCTGGGGACCAGCCGGCTGCGCAGTGGGCACCGGTACGGGCGCACTTGGCATGGAGGGGATCACGGCCGGCGCGGCTCCGCGATTGCCCGACGCTGACGCATACACCGTGCCGTCCGCGGCCACCACCACCGCCGTCACTTCGCGCCTGGCGGTCTGGTGTAGCACGAAGCCTTCACCTTGCGGCGACACCCGCAACACCACGCCGCCCGGCTCGGTCCCGGCGATGAGATTGCCCTTTCCATCGGAGGCCAGCGCGCGCACGTGCGCCTCTTCGGCATCGAAGAAGATCTGCGCCTTGCCGTCCGCGCCGATCTTGTGGATCTGGCCGGGATCGCCCGTCGCAGCGTAGAGCGAGCCATCTGAGGCGAAGACCAGTGCCCAGACGTAGCGGGCCTTCAGTGTGGCGAAGTGTGAGGCCTTGCCCGTGGGATCGATGCGGTAGACCTTCGCTTCCGGCGAAACCGCGGCGAACAACTCACCCTTGCGGCTCACGGCCAGCGCGTGTACGGCGCCGCCCTCCAGCGTGGCGAGCACCTTGCCCTTGCCCTTGGCGTCGAGCAGGTAGACCTTGCCATCGGCTCCGCCTGCATAGAGTTCGCCAGCCGGCCCGGAAGCAGCGCACCACAGATGCGGCGAGGCCGCGTCGAACAACTCTTTCCAGGAGGGCGCCAGGCTCAGACGGCCGTCACTGGAGAGCGCCAGCCCTTTGAGGGAGCCCTTTTCGAACTCCGCGGCTTCGCTCTGGGTCCAGGTCTTGGTCTCCACCGCGTAAGCAGCAGCGGCGGCCAGTCCTGCCGCCATCATCCAACAGAGTCGATTCTTCATGTGTTGAGACTTTCTATTTGACGGTGAAGCGGAGCGAGGCGTTCCCGCTCACGATCTGGGCCTGCGTCACGGCGTCCAGCAGGCTGGACGTCTCCGGCATTGCCGCCAGCGGCCGACCGGAACGGCTGCTTTGCATGACGTTCAGCACAGAGCCGGGAACTCCGCCCAGGATCTGGTCGTCGGCAATCACGCTGGGGCGCGACTCCACCAGTGAGATGTAGAGCCGGTCGTTCGGCCTCTCCTGGTTGATCAGCGCGACGGTCTGCGTCAGATCCAGGCTGCGGTTCATCATGCCGGCGATCATCAGAGGCCGGTTCAGGCTTTCGCTGTCGCTCAGCATCAGCCGGTGCTCCCCGCGCGGTAATCCCGCCGGCACCTTGACCCGGAAGTTGCCCAGTACGCGCTCGCCGCGCCACGGGCGCAGGAGGTACTTGCCGGTCAGCTCCCCGCCCGGGTGAACTTCGGATTCGTCGAGCCACGCCGACTCGATGGCGGCTACCTGCTTGCCGGACTTCATCTCCAGCGTGACATCCACCCGGCGGACCTTGGGGATGTCCCGCGGGTTCTGGAACAATCGGGAAAACTTGTCCGCCCACCAGGCGGAAAGCTGCATGCTGGCGGGCATGGGCGCATCCCCGCTGGAAACCAGCGTGGACACTTTGATCTTCTCCAGGCCTTCAAGGTCCACCTGCCCGTCAAGCTTGTAGGTAGCCTCATCGGCCGCGGCCGAGTTCAGGTCCTGCAGCGTGTTGTAGGCCGTCAGCATCATCAGGAAAGGCGTCCACTTCGGGTGGACAAAGACGTTGAAATGCAGCCTGCGCTCCGACATCGGCGCTCCTGGCTGAGGCTGTGTGCGCACGGTGAGGGACACCGGAATGGTCTCGGCCGAGACGCCCAGTTCGCCCATGATGCCGGAATGCCGGTCCTGCCGCAGTGCCCCGGCGATCTCGGTGGCGTTGGCGAACTTGTTCGGCTGGAACTGCGAACTCAGCACCATCAGTACCTCGCCGCGGCTCATCGGCATGTTCACGGGACCGAGGTTGAAGAAGCTGTGCCCGAAACCCAGCACCCGCTTGCCGTCGTTGTAAGTGACGGTGCCCAGCCCGGTGATGCTGAGGTCACCGGAGACCAGCACGCCGGCGATGGCCTCGCCCGGTTGCAGCGCACTCGGCCAGCCCGGCGCCGGCTTGCTGGAGCGGAGCGATCCCGCCGCGCCGCCCTGCACGGCGGTGACACCCATCTGGTCGAAGTACTGGCGGAAGTCGCGCAGCGTCGCTTCGTGGAAGCCGGAAAAGGTCAGCGGCGTTTCGATGGCGGCCAGCCGCCCGCCCTGTTCCAACAGCGACGGCGGCGGCGTGAGTTCGGCCCGTTGCGCCGGCTGTTGCGGCGTCTTCATACTGGCCGGCGTGGTGGCGTCGATGGCGTTGATCTCCAGCATCTGTTCGATCGGCGTGATGCCGCAGATGGCGTCGGGCGAGAAGACGCTGATTCGCAGCGCGATGGCGCCCACCAGTTTCCCGTCGACATAAACCGGGCTGCCGCTCATCCCACCCGCCACGTTGGTCTTGGCCGCCTTGCCGCCCAGTTTGGCCAGGATGACGTCCTGGCCCGGTCCCCAGGCGTTCTTCCAGGGTCCAATGATCTCCACAGGGATGGCTTCAGGCTCCGTACCCTGAAAGACCGTCCAGGCGATGCCCTTCATGCCGGGTTTCACATCGGCGACGCGCAGGATCTGAACCGGCCCGGACTTCGGCCGGGGCGGAATCGCCCCAGTGAGCGTCGGCGGTTCCCCATAGGCGGTTCGACCGGGCGTGGCCGCGGCGGTGACTCCAGCGGGAGCGGCCACCTGGCCTTTGGCTCCCATAGCCAGCGCCAGGGCGGCTGCCAGAGCCGCGCGTCTCTGCTTCATTCGTTGTGGATCCTTCCAGTTCAGGTGTTGGCTGCTCCCATTATCCGCTACTCCAGCGGACCTCCGGCGACAGTTGTAGTCTGGTAGTCTTGCCGATATTGTTGGAGCGCCTTCGATGATCTTTCTTGTCCGGCTATTGCTGCTTGTGGGAGCGCTCGCCGTGTCCGCTTGGGCGCAGGCCGTCACAGCCACCCTCAATCCGGTGAACTTCACCTTGAACGCCGGCGCCACAGGCCTGTCCGCTCAAAACGTCACCTTGACCAATCCCGACGCCCTGACGACATACTCCCTGTCAGCCAACCAGCCGTGGATCTCTTTCACCCCTTCTACCGGCACCATCACCGCCGGCGGCACAACATCGGTTTCGATTCGCGTGGACCCTGCCGGAAAAGAGGCGGGCAGCTACGGCGGCACTGTCACCGTCACGGCTCCCGGCCGCCCCAATACAATCATCGCGGTCAACATGACACTGCAGGGCGGCATCATCACGCCCACGCCGACCTCTTTCTCCTTGTCGCTCACGTCGCTCCAGACCGCCACTCAGAACGTGGGTATTCAATTCACCGGGGCGGGCACGATGCTGATCTCGCCTGCCAGCAGCGGCGACTGGCTGGGCGTCACCAAGACGCAGACCTCCACCTTCCCCGATAGTGTCACGCTGCAGATCAATCCCGCCGCGCTGTCGCCAGGTCTGCATACAGGCACCGTCACCTTCTCCATGCTCAGCGGGATGCCCGCGTTGCCGAAGACGGTCACGGTAAAGCTCACTGTAACCGCCGGCACCGACCTGACCGTCTCCACCAATCCCTCACCGGTTTCCTACACTGACACGGCCGGCAGCACCACCGCCAAGACGGCCACGGTCACCGTCTCCAATACAGGTCCCGCGGTCACCTATTCCCTTTCCAAGACGCAGTCCTGGATTTGGTTCTCCAAGTCCAACGGGCCCCTGCCGACGGACGGCTCGGATACTTTCACCATTACTGTGAGCCCCACGGGTCTGGGAGCCGGAATCTACACCGACACGGTCTCCGTGATCGCCACCGGACGTCCCACACGGACCATTCAGGTCCGTTTGACGCTGAATCCGCCGCCTGACATCAACGTCACGCCAACCTCCCTGAGTTTCGTCGCAGACGCCGGCTCGGTGGGGCAAACCGCGCCGCAGACGCTCACCGTGCTCGCCAGCGGATCCGGCGCAAATTACACCGTCACCCGCAGTCAGCCCTGGATCGTTTTGGAGAAGACCAGCGGGAGCGTGCCCACCAACGGCAGCGACACTTTCACCGTCAGCGCGAATCCAGCCAATTTGGCCGCCAACCCCGATCCTCTGCAGCCGTACAGCGGCACGGTGACGGTCGCCGCTCCAGGGCGCACCACCCGCATCATCCCTGTCACGTTCCTGGTCAACGGCGGCTCCATCAGCGCAGCGCCGAACCTCATCGCGTTCACCGTCGCCCAGGGTTCTACCGCTTCGCAGAACCTCGCCATCTCCTTCAGCCAGACCACGCCGGCGATCGTTTCCATCCAGCCGAACAGTTCCGGTGGGTGGCTGTCGGTGAACAAGTCCAGCACCTCCGTCTTCCCGGACATCGTCTCGGTGACCGTCGATGCCACCTCCCTGCAGCCCGGCGCTTACGCCGGGTCGGTGCTGCTGACCGCTGCCCCCGGCTCGCCCACGCCAGCCGGGGCCTATCTGGTGCCCGTCCAACTCATCGTGGTGACTCCCAGCAGCCTGACCGCCGACGTGGCCGAACTGGCGTTCTTCGCCACCCAAGGCTCTGGCGCGACTCCGCCCGCCGCACAGACAGTCACCTTGACCAACCAGGGTGCGCCGGTCGCCTACGCCGTCACTTCTTCTGCCACCTGGTTGATTCCCGGCAAGACCGCCGGCTTGGCTCCCGGAGGGGGGCGGGATTCGTTCACGGTCCGCGCCGACGCCAGCGGCCTCTCTCTTGGCGCCAGCACGGCCAGCCTGACCATCACGGCCACTGGCCGCGACACCATCGTGATCCCGGCGGCCATCACCGTGAGCGAAGGTTCTACCGTCACGGCCGCGCTCTCGTTCTTCCCCTCCCGGATGGAGTTCTACGCCGATCCGGGCCAGACGGCCCCCAGCCAGGCTTTGACCGTCCTTTCCAGGGACCGCCCGCAGGTCCCGGTTACGGTCTCGCCCACCAGTACGGGCGCGTGGCTGCAGGTGGCCTCCGGTAGTCTGGTCACACCGGGCGTTGCGGGCATCCAAAACGTCTCCAACCAGGCCGTCCTGCCGGCCTCGGGCGAGGTTCAACTGGTTCCGGCGTCCTCCGACACTCCATCCGACGTGGTGCCCGCTGTGCTGAAGCCTTGGGGATCCCCTGTCTACTCCATCCCCCGCGTGGCCGACGGCGACAATTTCCAGACCTCCATCACCATCGTGAATCTCGACGCCGTTCCGGCGCGCGTCTCGCTACGCTTCCTGAAAGCCGCTCCTGACGGCTCCACCCAGCCCTGGTCTCCGCTGATGGCCGGTGATGCGCCCACCGAAAACGTACTTATCCCCGTAGGCACTTCCTACACCTGGAACACGCGCGGTCTGGGCGCCTCCGGCGATGCCGGCTGGGCGCAGGTGCTCTGTGAACAGAAGCTCGGAGGATTCGCCCTGTTCCGGCTGACGCCGCCCGGCGGCGCGCCGCGTGAAGCCGCCATCCCCATGAACTCGGGCTGGCAACAGCGGGTGCTGATCCCCTTCGAGAACCGCTCCCCCTATGTGCTCGCCGTGGCCCTGACCAACACGAGTACGACGGAGACCGCCTCTGTCGAGGCCGTGGTGCGCGACGACGGTGGGGAGCTGCACCCTTCGGGCGGCCCGGGCTCGTGGTCACGTACCCTGCCTCCGCTGGGGCACGCTGCTTTCACCTTGCCCAGCGAGATGCCCTCCGCAGTGAACCGGCGCGGTACGGTCGAATTGGTTACCTCAGGCGGCCGCATGTCTGCCACTGCACTGCGCTTCAGTGGCGAACCCTTCACGTCGATCGAGCCGCAAACCTTGAACGCCGCGGCCACCGGCCGCCTCTCCATTCCACAGATCGCCGACGGCGGCGGCTTCTCCACCTCCGTCACCGTCGTGAACAACGACACGGTCCCGGCTCGCGTCTCGCTGCGCTTCGCGCGGCAGACTTCGGCAAGCAGCACGAACACCCAAACCTGGAATCCGACGCTGGAAGGCAACCCTCCACCGGAGGTCACCATCAAGGTTGGCGCCTCCTACACGTGGCGCACGCGCGGATTGGGAACTGCGTCACAAGGGTGGGCTGAGGTGGTCTCCATGCAGCGTGTCAGCGGCTTTGCCGTTTTCCGGCAATCCACCGAGGGCCGGCCCGATCAGGAAGCCGCCGTGCCCATCAATGCCGGCACGCCGGCGCATTTCCTGCTCCCCTTCGACAATACTGAATTCGTCACCACCACGGCGCTGGCCAATATCAGCACCACCGACAGCGCCACAATCGACATCACCTTCCGCGACGAGCAAGCCCGCGTTCTCCGCACCGAGACTCTGATTCTGCCTCCGCGCGGGCACGACGCCTTTGCATTGACGCGCTATCCGCAGGTACGCGGAGTACGCGGGGCGGCGGAGTTCCGTATCCGCTCCGGACAGGTTTCGGCTTTGGGACTGCGCTTCTCCGGGGAGGCATTCACCAGCTTCCGGCCTCTGCCTTATTGATCGCTGGCGCCGGACTGAAGCGGCATGAATACGAGGCCGCCGGACGCCCCGGGATTCCGGCAACCCGGAAGCCCTGCTGTGCCCGTGCCTGGAATCCCCCGCAAAACGGATGTCTGCGTCAACACCGAACCATCCATTGGCGCATTCATCAGGTGTGCCGCATCCGCCTCGGCAATCACCGGCAACAGGGCATAGGCCTGTTCCAACACCTGCACCTTGGCATTCTGCGCCGCGTTGAGCACCTTTCGCGCACTTTCCTGAGTCTTCTTTTCCGTATCGCGGGCCTCGCGGCAGATGGCCTCCAGTTCGGCGTAGCGCGCACCCAGTGCCATGGGGTCCACCACGTCCCTTTGCGTCTCCGCGCTGATCTCAACATTCACCTGGATGGCCCTCATTTGCTTGACGAATAGGTAACTGTCGAACTCGCTACCGATCCGCCGCAGTTCGGTCGATTGCTTTTCGTCAAGCCCAAGATACTTAACCAGTTGAGGAAACGGTCGGATGGCGATTGGCAGCGTCGGGCCGCCTGGCATCTGCGCAACGGCGAGGCCCGGCGCCAGGGTCATAATCAGAACCCTCAGTGCTTTGTTCATATACCCCATTGAACCGCGGGCCTTCCCTGAAGTTGCGGCCGAACCACGCCAGCCGAACCGCATCTTCATTTCGTTACACTGAAGGCGGCCGTCCTGCACTTCACCCCGCCCGGGTGGCGAAACTGGCAGACGCAACGGACTTAAAATCCGTTGGCCCGAAAGGGCCGTGTGGGTTCAAGCCCCACCCCGGGCACCATCCTTGCCGGATCGCGCCACTACTGAGCGACGCCAAAGTACTCCATCGCCAGGGCCGGCCGCTGTTCCATGGCCTTGGCCCAACTCTCGCGAGCATCTTCCGTTCTTCCCTGGTTCTCCAGAGCATGCCCCAGACCCACGAGCGCTTCTGTGAACTCCGGCCGTTCTGCGAGCGCTTGCTGGTAGTAGTGGACCGCTTCCTCACCCAGCGCCACTTGCTCGCAAAGCAAGGCCACGTTATAGAGCACCTCGGGCTCGCGGCAGCCCAACTCCACCAGCCGCTTGTGGTAATCCAATGATTCTTCAAGCGCCCCGAGCTTCAGCATGATGACAGCCGAAGCCCGCAACGCCGGTTCCCAATCCGGCCGTAGAGTGTTGGCGGATTGTATATGGCGGGCTGCCGCCGCCAGATCGCCCGCCTCCAGGGATGTCAGAGAGAGGTTCAAGGCGGCTTCCGGCCAATCCTGCCGCATCGCCAGGCATGCTTGAAACGCCAGCTTCGCCTCGCCGTACGACTCGCACGCCAGGTAGAGCAAGCCAAGGCGGAATCGCGCTTCGGCACTGTCAGTATGACGCCGCAACCACGCCTGCAGCACGACAATCGCATCCTCCGTTCGGCCGGCGTTCTCGTGAATCCCGCTCAAGGCGATATAGAGCTCCTCAGCGTCGGGGCAAAGTTCGATGCTTCTCCTGCAATGCTCAGCTGCCTCTTCCATCCGGCCCTGATCGATCAGCATTCCGACTGTCTGTACGTGTGCTTCTGTCAGGCCCGGGTTCACCAACAGCGCCCGCTCATAGGCCTGCCGCGCAGGCTCCAACTCTTGCAGTTTGCGCCGGCACAAGGCCAGATTCATCCAGCTCTCCTGCCGTCCGCCGTCCAGCTCGACGATCCTCTCACAGTACTCCGCCGCAATTGCGTATTCGCCGGAGTGAAACGCGGCGAACGCCGCACCCTCCAGAGCTTGCAGCGAACCGCCGTCAGCCTCCAGCATCTGGGCGCTGACATCTTTCATGCCGGCCAGATCGTTGCTCGTCCGCAGAATGACCAGAAGGTTACTCAGTGACTCGGAGCGAAGGTGCCCCTCGGCGATCAACTCCCGATACAGCCTCGCCGCTTCTGTGTTTTGCTCCAGCGCCTGGTAGGCCGCTGCCAAGCTGAACCTGGCTTGTGGGTCGCCGGGTTGCCCTTCCAGGTACGTGAGCAGGTGCGTCAGGGCACTCTCCGGTTCCTCCGCATGCAACAGGCTCAGTCCCAGGCCAAGTCGCGCCGAGCGATCCTCTGGCCGGGCCTCCAACACATGCTCAAACGCCCTAGCCGATTCCCGCCACCTGCTGGCCTGTTGATAGCACTGTCCCAACGCAAGCCAACTGTCGGCATCCGCCTTTCCGAGTTCGTGCCACAACTCCCAGCTCCGCGCTGCCGCGCTGTAGTCGCCTTCTTCCATCTCGATTCGCGCCCGCGCCAGATGCCCGGCCGCGCAGCCGGGTTCTTGCTGCAGTAGATCGGTCAACTCCCTCAGGGCCTCGCCCTTGAAGCCTCTGATGTGAAGAGCTGCCGCTCTGCCGAGCGCTTCCGGGAGCCGCTGCTCGTGGACATTGTGGTTCTCGGCGAGTCTTTCGGTCGATCCTGTGTTTTCCATTTCTCTTCACTCCGGCTTTCACCCTACGCGGGCTTTGGTTCGATCCACATCATCGGCAGACACCCGTTCCACCTGTAGCGAATGGACTGTATTTGCCAAAAAATATAGTGAATTACACTCATTTGAGTTAATCTCCGCTCCCCTCGGAACACCCGCCGAATGCCGTGTGGCCAGGTGCAGCCTGCGAAGCCTGATTGGCCATCGCGGCGCCGGCCGCATTCCAGACTGTGCCGCTATCTGGATCTGGACCTGAGCCACACCTGGTTCCCACTGTGCGGCGAGCGCACGCCGGTTCGGAGACCCAGGGGGCGCTGCGGCACACCGGACCCGTTCCAACGGTAGCCGGATCCATTCTGCTTCAGCTCTGCCCCGCGCCAATGGGAGGGGATTCGGTTGTCCAGGCCACCAGGAGGAGCCGCCCGCCGGAGCCTTGAATGCTCGGTGTGGCGGTTCGGCACGCGCTAGTGCTACGTGCCTGCTGGATGTGTTGAACAACGCCACTGCGCCGCCGTCCAGGGGGAGGATCCATGGATTTTCGGCTGCTCGAGTTGGCGTCAGCCTCAAATCAAGAAGCGGGGCCGGGCGGATCGATCCCCTGTCAAAATCCCATTTCATTGCCGGTGCGGCCCGCAGCCTGCCACGGCTCCAGTTTGAGATTCGAAATCGCGGTTGCGGAGCTTTCTCCGAGGCCTCGCCTGGTCCCGTGGGCGTGTGGCCAAGGGACCCCACGATGCCGTAAGGCAGGCGTCTCGCCGGCAGGCCCCATTTCGTTTCCACAAAGCCAAAGTGCCGCTCCACTGTTTGGTGCCGCCTGCTCTCCCACCCTGCTGGGTTGGCCACCCACTCCTCTCTGGCGGGCTTCGCCAAGCCAGCCTCTAGGAAGACACAGACAGTTGTAGGGCATCGGAGTGGACTCGGCGGGTGGCGCCTGATAGGACTGCTTTGTTTCTGTGGCCCGCCTTCGCCGTTCATGTTTACCCAGGATTGTGTACTGCTTCCGTGGCTGACCAGTGCCGGGACCAACGGCGTGGCGGAAATTGCCTTGGCCTGGAAGTACTTGTAGCCAGGTGCGTATCGGGCTGGCTGCGGCAGTTGTTGTTGAGGCTCAGTGGATCTCCAGAAGACGGTCGCGGCACTGGCTGCGGACCAGGCCTTCACTGAGAGCTCAAGGTTGGTGATCCCGGACGTGTGCCTCCATGAGGCCACATCGAGTTTCTGTGGCCCGCGTTCGCTGTTCATGTTTGCCCAGGATTGCGTACTGCTTCCGTGCCTGACCAGTGCCGGGACCAACAGCGTGGCGGAAATTGCCTTGGCCTGTAAGTACTTGTAGCCAGGCGAGGATCGACCTGGCTGCGGCAGTTGTTGTTGCGGCTCAGTGGGTTCATGTTTGCCCAGGATTGTGTGCTGCTTCCATGCCTCGACAGTGGTGAGACCAACAGCGTGGCAAAATTCGCCTTAGCCTGTGAGTACTTGTAGCCAGGTGCGTATCGGGCTGGCTGCGGCAGTTGTTGTTGCGGCTCAGTGGATATCCATAAGACGGTCGCGGTACTGGCTGCGGACCAGGTCTTCACTGGCGGATCAAGGCTGGTGATCCCGGACGTGCGCCTCCATGAAACTACATTGAGTTGCGGTACGGGATTCAGCGAGGCGCAAGTGCTCCACTTCTTCGTCCACTGGTGTTGAGTGGGTTGTGGAACCACCGCCGGGCAGACGCCCCAATCTTGTTTCCAGGCGTCCGGACGCGGATGCTCCGCAGGCACCCCTGCCGCCGCCGGATGAATCAGAAGATCCTCCGCATGGCCGTGGGCTCGTTTGAGGCACGCCCCTGCTCCGGCCAGCCTCCCTGGAATGACTTGGTCAGCCACGGTGGGCGGAATGAGCCGCGACGGCACTTCCGGCCTCTCAAAGTTTCGCCAGAATCCAGAGGGGGGACTCGCGATGGGCAACTGCGCCGATTCTGCAGACCGCGCCGGGCTTGCGGCAGACGTTCCCGCAGGCGCACCACGGCGGAGCCGGGAAGGAGGTGTTATTGAAGGCGCTACGATCCCGGTCGGGGTTCGGGCAATCGCTCCGCCGCACACAAACTGATTGAGGTGCCATTGCGGTTCTTTCACCGCAGGAGGCGGGGCGACGGAAGCGCCGGCCGGGGGCCGGATTCGCACGACGCGATTTGTACGCTCCACCGCAGGTTCACCATGCGGCCGCCAAGCGAGCCTGGTCAGAAAGTGTTCCGTCTGCGTTTTGGTGTGCCGTTCTTCGCACTCCGCCGAGCAATACTGGACCCCGCGCAGCCGCGACAAGACCGCAAGCGCCGCCCCGCACGCTCTGCAGTTGCCCTTCTTGGGTTCTCCTGGGTCCCCGTGCGCTTGTGCCGGCGGCGGATTGATCGGCGTTACCCGTCGAACCCGCTTTGGCATTTCCTCTCCATCGGATTCCAGAGGGCTGCAAGTTTCCGTGGCGGACTTGATTGCTCTCCTCTTCATGTCCTCTTGATTGACCCCCAGGCATTCGAGGGCGAGAAAGGTCTCGTGGTGATCTTCGCAGCAAAAGTCCGCACCACGCTCAACAGCCTCCGGCCTGAGCCGCGCGCCGCAGTACCGGCATTCCGTGTTGGATGGCTTAGACATCACCTTCAGTCAATATTGTCGGTAGAACGCCTTAAGTACTTTAAGTGTATTTTTCTTAACTATTAAATTACGTCAATCGTTGCATACCGGTGTGCTTCTCCCGCGCCGCCGAACCATGAAATCGTAATACACACGCTGACAGACGTCATACGAATGGCCGTGCCACGACCCTTCTACCCCGTTCCCGTGGCATCATGAACAGAATGAGTCGCGTCCTCATGGTCAGCTCCGAAGCCACACCCTTTGCGAAAACCGGAGGTCTGGCCGACGTCACCGGGGCCTTGCCGGCAGCCTTGCAGGAGGTGGGTGACCAAGTCGCGGTGGTCATGCCCCGTTATCGCCAGATCGACTGGCACTCCACCGATTCCGCTTTCGACAACATGGTGGTCTATGCCGGAACTACCCCGTACCGCGTCGACATCCGCACCCGGGTCGAGAACGGCGTGCGATTCTACTTTGTCGAGGCCCCGTACTTCTTTGATCGCGACGGCCTCTACAATGTCCGCAACACCGACTACCACGACAACCACAAGCGCTTCGCCGTTCTTTCGCTTGCCGCCCTCGGTGTTGCTCAAACCGTCTTCCCCTGCGACATCCTCCACTGCCATGACTGGCAAGCCGCCCTCACCCCCGTTTATCTCGCCGATCAGCAACATGCCAACCCTGCGCTGAGCGGCGTGAAGACCGTGATGACGATCCACAACCTCGGCTATCAGGGGCGCTTCGGCCGCTCCGCCTTCCCCGATCTGGGACTGAACGATGGCTGGCTCAACCCTGACAAACTCGAATTCCATGGCGACGTCAACCTGCTGAAAGGCGGCATCGTCATGGCTGATTGGATCACTACGGTCAGCCCAACTTATGCACGGGAAATCCAGACCGCGGAAGGCGGATTTGGGCTGGAGGGCGTGCTCCATTCACGTGCAAGCGCGCTTTCCGGCATCCTGAACGGTGTCGACTACGCCGAGTGGAATCCCGAGACCGATCCGCTGATTCCGGCCCGGTACTCCGCCAACGACCTTTCCGGCAAGCGCGTCTGCAAACGCGCCCTGCTCGACGAATTCCACCTGCCCTCCGATGACCTCGACCGCCCACTGCTCGGCATCGTCTCCCGCTTCGCCGAGCAGAAGGGCTTCGACCTGATCTCCTCCATCGCCGGCCTGATTGCGGAACAGGACATCCAGATTGTCATCCTTGGCAGCGGCGACTGGCGCTATGAGAAGATCTTCCGCGACTGGCATCGCTGGCTGCCGCACAAAGTCGGCGTCCACATCGGCTACAACAACGCCCTCGCCCACCGGATCGAAGCAGGCGCCGACATCTTCCTGATGCCCTCGCTCTACGAACCCTGCGGCCTCAACCAAATCTACTCTTTGAAGTACGGTACGGTCCCCGTCGTCCGCGCTACCGGCGGCCTGGATGATACCATTCAGGAGGATACAGGGTTCAAGTTCGGCTGGTATTCCGCCGGAGCGCTGTACGATACCCTGCGGACCGCTCTGGGCGCCTTCCGGAACCACGATTCCTGGGTCGCCCGTATGCGCCGGGGCATGGCCAAGGACTACTCCTGGAACGCCTCGGCCCGCGAGTACTCAGCGCTCTACAAGCGCCTGCTAGGCCAGGCTTGAATCCAGGCGGCGCCGCCCGTCATCAGACCAAGTGGAGAAAGTTTTATCAACATGGCCGGTCCCAACACTCTTGAATTCACTGACGCCAGCTTCGATCAGGATGTCCTCGCCAGCGACACCCCGGTTCTCGTCGATTTCTGGGCCGAATGGTGCGGTCCCTGCAAGATGATTGCCCCCACCATCGACGCCTTCGCCACCGAACAGGCCGGCAAGGTGAAGGTCGGCAAGATTAACGTCGACTTCAACAACGGTACCGCCGCCCGCTACCAGGTTCGGGGCATCCCGACCCTACTCCTCTTTAAGGGCGGTAAGGTGGTGGATCAGCGCGTCGGAGCTGTGGGCAAAGCCGAGTTGGTCAAGATGGTCGAGCCCCACATTTCCTAAGGCTTCGCCATTTCCTAAAGCTTCGCCGGGGCCTGAGACTTCGCTCCGTCCTAGAACACCTTTGACGTGATCGCGCCTTCAGAGGCCGAGCTCACCAGCTTGATGTACTTCGCCATCACTCCCTCGCGGAACGGTGGAGGAGGCGCGGTCCACTTCGCCCGCCGTGCGGACAGTGTGGCTTCGTCCACATCCAGCGACATGTTGCGGTGTTCGATGTCGATGGTGATCTGGTCGCCCTCTTCCACGAACGCGATCGGCCCGCCCATGGTCGCCTCGGGCGCCACGTGACCCACCATGAAGCCGCGCGTTGCGCCGCTGAAGCGGCCGTCCGTCATCAACGCCACAGTGTCACCCAGGCCCGCGCCCATGATGGCGCTGGTCACGCCCAGCATCTCCCTCATCCCCGGCCCGCCCTTCGGCCCCTCGTAGCGGATCACCAGCACGTCGCCGTGGGTGATCTTCCCACCAGTCACCGCCGCCATGGCATCCTCTTCGCAGTTGAACACCCGCGCCGGGCCCCGGTGGATCTTACGCTCGATGCCCGTCACCTTGATCACGCCGCCATCCGGCGCCAGTGAGCCCTTCAGAATCACCAGGCCGCCTGTCTTCTTGATCGGATCCGACAACGGCCGCACCACCTGCTGCCCCGGAGTCTCCGGAGCCACGGCGGCTTCTTCTCCCAGAGTTTTGCCGGTGATGGTCTGCGCCGTGCCATCAGCATAGCCGCCATCCACCAATCGCTTGGCGATCACGCCGATGCCGCCCGCCTTATCCACGTCCGCGGCCACGTACTGGCCCGCCGGCTTGAGGCTCAGCAGCAGAGGCGTCCGCTCGCTGACCGTCTGGAAGTCGTCGATGTTCAGCTCAACGCCCGCTTCGCGTGCCATGGCCAGCAGGTGCAGCACCGCGTTGGTCGAGCCGCCCGTCGCCGCCACGCTCGCAATCGCATTCTCGAACGCCGCCCGCGTGCAGATCTGCCGCGGCAGCCGGTTGTTCTTGACCGCGTCCAGGATCACCCGGCCGCAATAGGCCGCCACGTCGTGCTTGCGGTCGTCCACCTGAGGCACCATCGCCGTGTTCATCGGAGACAGACCGATCAGCTCCATTACAGTCGCCATCGTGTTGGCCGTGAACTGCCCGCCGCACGCCCCCGCCCCCGGCGAGGCCACGTCTTCGATCTGATGCAGTTCGTCCTCGGTGATCTTGCCCGACGCGCACGCGCCAACCGCCTCGAATACCTCCTGGATGGTCACGTCCTGGCCTTTGTACTTGCCCGGCAGGATGGAGCCGCCGTACAGCACCACGCCCGGAATGTTCAGCCGCAGCAGAGCCAGCGCGGCCCCAGGAATCGTCTTGTCGCACGCGACCAGGCACACCAACCCGTCGAACATATGCCCGCGCGTCACCAGTTCAATGGAATCCGCCACCACTTCCCGGGAGATGAGCGACGTCTTCATCCCCTGCGTGCCCATCGTGATGCCGTCCGAAATCGCGATGGTGTTGAACTCCATCGGCGTCCCGCCCGCCTCGCGGATCCCCCGCGCCACATCCACCGCCAGGTCTCGCAACATGAAGTTGCACGGCATCGTGCCAATCCATGTGTTGGCGATGCCGATGATCGGTTTCTTCAGATCTTCATCGGTGAACCCGATCCCTTTCAACTGGGCCCGCGCCGGCGCGCGGTCCCGTCCCTGTGTGATCGTGTAGGACTGCAGTTTCATGGTGAAACCACTAGTCTACCAGCGCCCGTGAGGGGCAGCGGATTACCCGAACGGATTTCGAACAGTTAGTGAGCCGTAGCGCTGCCCGTCGTTGAAGTCTTCGCTCCACAGGATGCGACACTCCAACTGGCTCGCGCTGTTGACGATCAGCGCGTCCCACCAGGAAATCCTGTACCTCCGCTGCAAGTGGGCAGCGCGGATCAGGTCCGCAACTTCGGGGCGGTGAATCCGCCAGTGGCCAAGGTCTTCAATTACGCCTTCGGCTTCCAGGCTCGTCATCAGCAGTTTCTTGGTCGCCGCGGCATAGAACTCCGTCAGAACCTGCGTGCTCAGCGCGCCGGTCCGTCCGGCAAACAGCCGGATGAGTAACTCCTGCGCCTTGTCGTGCTTCCTTCCTGCCCCGATCTCCTGCGCATAGAGCAGCACGTTCGTGTCGACGAATTCAACGCTCATGCAAATCTTCCCGCGTCCAATCGAAGACTCCGCCGGTCCCCCTGTCTTGCGCCTCTCGCATCCGCTTCACGAACCGGCGCTGAGCCTTCTCGTATTCGCCTCCCTCATCCAGCATTTTGCCGATCGCTTCCGCCATCAGGCTCGTCATCGACCGGTCATTCTGCGCAGCATAGACCCTGAACCGGCGCAGTAGGGGTTCTGGCAAGCTCAGGGTCACGTTCTTGTGCTTCAGTTCACCCACGGAAATAAGTGTATCACATAAAAATGTGACTAACCAATCTCACCTGTACGCCGCCTCCGCCTGCTTCTTCACGTACTCCAGATCCTTCCCGATTGCCGCCAGTTCGTCTCCGCCGGGATACTCCATATGCAGTGATATCGGACCCATGTAGCCCGCCTTCGCGTACGCCGCAAAGAACTCCGGCCACGGCACCATCCCCTCGCCTAGCGGGCACCACCGGTTACGCCACTTTCCGTCGCGCTTTTCCCAGTAGAAGTCTTTGATCGCCGACATCTTCAACTTCTCCAGCGCCAGGTCCAGCGACACGCGCCAGCCAAACGATCCCCCTTCCACCACGGAGTGGCCAGGGTCGAAGTAGTACCCTGCCTCCTTCGCCGGGATGCCGGCCATGATCTCGCGGTAGTCCCACACCGCGCATCCGACATCGGTCCCTGAGTGGTTGTGCAACCCCGCCGTCAACCCCAGTGGCGCCGACAACGCCAGCAGGCCCTGCAGTTTACGCCGGCACTCCGCCACCGTCGCCAGCACGTTTGGATCCTTCTTGTAGACCCAGTATCCAACTTTGTACAGCGGCACCCCGGCCCTCTTCATCGCCTCAAACGTCGGCCTCGCCGCTGCGTCCGCTGCGTCCTTCAGGTCCGTGGTGATCATGGGCACGCTCAAGCCGTGCTTGCGAATCGCATCCACGGCCCGGGGCAGGTCCTCGGCCACCCTCTCCGGCAGCACGTGCCCCTTCGGGCGCACCGTCAGGTCCACGCCGTCGAAGCCCAACTCCTTTGCCTTTGCGCCGAGTTCTTCCCACTTGAACCCCGCCATGTGCTTGGAGAAAATACACAGTTGCGGCCGGTTCATGCCCCTCTGCGCGGCCAGCGGAAGCGCCGCCGATGTCCAGACAAAGTCGCGTCTCGTCATGGCGCTTATCCTAACTTGTACGGAGCGCGGTACTGGTAGCTCAGATAGCGGTTCGCCGCCGCGTTGTTGGTGAACTTCTCCGTCTTGGCGTCCCACTCCAGGTAGCTCTTGGTCCGTAGCGCGATGTGGCCGATGATGGTCGCAGACGTCGACAGGTGCCCCTCCACCACATCGCAATTGCACTTCTTCCGGCTCTTCAGGCAGTCCAGGAAGTTACGAGCGTGAGGATACGTTTCGGCGAAGCCGCTGCCGGCCACCTTCGCCTCCATCGCGGGTTTCTTCGACTGGCCGTAGCCCTTCTCCGTCACCCGATCCAGCGGGGTACGGTAGCCGAACAGCGTCTCCGTGGTCTTCTCCGGCACCACTTCCCAGCGGCCGCTCTGCAGGTACATGGTGCCCTTCGTGCCCCGGATCTCCAGTTCCGAATTCTTCGCATTCGTTGGCGCCCCGTTGGCGTTGTACTGGCTGAACACAACCATCGTCTCGCCAAAATCCCACAACACCTCGCAGGTGTCTGGAATCTCCCGGTTGTCCTTCACTGCGTACCTGCCGCCCATCGCCACCACCGACTTCGGAGCCTCCTTGCCCAGCGCCATGCGGATCCAGTCCATGTAGTGCACGCCGAAGTTGGTGATCTGGCCGCCTGAGTAGTCATAGAACCAGCGGAAGTTGTAGTAGGTCCTGTTGCGGTTGTACGGAACCTTGGGCGCCGGCCCCAGCCATGCGTCCCATTCCGCTTCATTCGGCGGCACGGTGTTGGCGTTGTTGCCGATGCCGTTCGGCCACTCGTTTTGCACGTGATAGCCCTTCGCCACGGTCACGTGCCCGAGGCCCCCGTTGCGTACGAACTCGGCCGCATCGCGCAGTGACTGCACACTACGCCGGTGGATGCCTACTTGAGTCACGCGTTTGGTCTCGGCCGCCACCTGCACCATCCGCCGCCCCTCCCACACGGTCAACGACAGGGGCTTTTCTACATAAACGTCCTTGCCTGCGCGGCAGGCGTCTACGAACATCAGCGCGTGCCAGTGATCCGGCGTGGCAATGGCCACCGCGTCAATCTCCTTATCGTCCAGGAGTTTCTTGTAGTCGCGGTACTTCTTCGGAGTAGCCCGCGACTTCTTGATCGCGAACTCCATATAATCGTCCCGCAGGTCGCAGACCGCGGCCGTCTGCTGGTCGCCATGCTCCAGGAACGCGTCATGCACCTGGTCGCCACGGTTGCCCAGCCCGATGTAGCCCATGCGAACCTTGTCGTTGGCCCCCAGGATGCGCGAGTAGCTCAGCGCCGTCGCCGCCACCGCGGCCTTTGAAAACTGCCGTCTGGTTGTATCGCTCATATGGCTCCTCTCCGGTTATTGCCGCGGCGCCGCGATCTGCTTCAACAACTCTCGCACCGCCGTGTCGAGTTGCACGTCTTTCTCCGTGTACGTCTCCCCTACAGGCCGCTGCACGGCCACGTCCACTGGCCGCGGATTCAACTCCATCACCTTTCCCTGGTGGTCAAACACCTTGGTTCCCGGCGTGCGCAGAATGCTCCCGTCCAATAGTGACGCCGCTCCGGTGTAGATGATCCACCCCGCTGTCGGCTCCCCCACCACCTTGCCTAACTTCAGCGTACGGTAGCCCTCTGTGAAATCTTCCGCGTCCGATAGCGAGAACTGGTTCGTCACAAGAATCGTTGGCAACTCCAGCGCCCGCTGTCCCAGGATGGCCCGCGCCGGACCCTGCGGCATCCCGCGCTGCTCCATCCGAAGGTACGATTGCCGCGTGAACACATCCAGCGCATATGCGTTCACAAACCCTCCGTTATTGTTCCGGACGTCAATCACCACGCCTTGCTTGGTCTGGTTCTCCGTGTCCAGATCCACGTACAACTGCTTCAACGACACATCTCCCATGTCGCGCATGTGAACGTAGCCCAGCTTGCCGCCGCTCTCCTTTTCCACATAGGCCCGCCTCGCCTCTACCCACTGCCGGTATCGCAGGTTCCCTTCCTCCATCAAACTGACTGGACGCACCGGCGCCACCTTGTCCCCAATTTTCAACTCCACGCGCTTGCCCACCTTGCCTCGCAGCAAGTCGTCCAGGTTGGTTCTGCGGTCGATCGCCGTGCCGTCCACCGCCGCCAGGTACTCGCCCGCCTGGACCTTCGCCACGTCTGCGGGCCCCAGTTTCAGCACCTCGGTAATCTTCAGTTTGCCCGTCTGCTCATACTCCGCGCGATCGAACTTGAGCCCCAATTTGCCCACTGGTGCAGTCGGCTGCCCGCCGCCCGGCGCGGAGATCCCCAGGTGCGAGGCATTCAGTTCCCCCAGCATCAGACTGATCAGCCGCCGCATCTCGTCCGGGGTCTTGGCTCCGGCCACTTGCGGCTCGAACCGTCCCTTCACCGCGTTCCAGTCCGCGCCGTGGAACTTCTCGTCGTAGAAGTTGTCCCGCATGATGCCCCATGCCTGGCGGAACACGGCCACTTTCTCCGCATCGAATGGCACGTCCAACTCCGCGCTCAAACTGAGCGTCTTCGCCTGGCGCGAGTCGATGTTGATCGACGTCACCCGCCCGTTTTCTACAAACCAAACCTCCTTCGAGTCCGGCGACCACTGCGGGTTCGCCTTCCCGCCCGGCGTGGACGTCAACTGCCGCGCCACCGGAGGCGTCGTCGCCAGTTCGTCCAGCGGCCACAGGTACAGATTCTGCTGCCCACCAACGTCGGCCGAAATCAGCAACCACTTGCCGTCCGGGCTGATCGCCGGAGCTCCGGAATCGAGCCCTATCGACAGCAGCGTCACACGCTGTTTGATCCCGTCGAACGCTATCTCCACCGCCGGCTTTTTTGCTTCGGGTTTTGCCGCGTCCGGCTTCGCCGCCTCCGCTTTGGCAGCCTCAGCCTTCGGCGCTTCCGGCTTCTTAGGCTCTTCCTTAAACAGGTCTCTGAACTGGTCCTCTTTGAATTTCGGCGTCCGGGGCGTCAGTTCCACTCGTGCCACCTGCCCGCCTTCAGTCCGCTGCGCCGTCGTGAAGAGCAGATACTTCCCATCGGGGCTCCACTCAGGATTCCCCGAGAACACGTTTCCCAGGAAGCTGATAGGTTTCGCCACGCCACCCGCGGCTGGAACGACGTAGATGTTCCGGAACGATCTCTCGCCCGCAGGCGAGTAGGCGACCCACTGCCCGTCGCCCGACCACGCCACGCCCCCGCTGATCGCCCCGGACGCCAGCACCTTCTCTTCCCCGCCTGCTACCGGAACGACCCTCAATTCTCTCCTGTCACGCACAAACGCGATCTGCTTGCCGTCCGGCGAAAACTCCGGTGACGCGTCATTCAACGCCTGGCTGGTCAACTGCCTCTCGGCCTGCGTCCCGAAGTCATACACGAACACATTGGCGTTCCCGCTCCTGTCTGACAGGTACGCCACCTTCCGGCTGTCCGGCGACCACACCACCGCGCTCTCCGCCGCCACGCTGCGCGTCACACGCGCCGCTTCGCCTCCGTCCTTCGCCGAGGCCGCCCATACCTCGCCCCGCGCCGTTACCGCGATCTTCTTGCCGTCCGGCGACAATGCCAAACCGCCAAATGAGCTCAGCGGCACGCGGTTGGTCCCTGCCCCCGCCGGCGCGCCCCGCAGCGTGATCGCCACCTCCGCGGCGGCGCTAGACTTCGTGTCGCACTGCCACACCTTGAAATCCCGCTCGAATACGATACTCTTCCCGTCGTAGCCAATCGACGCCCACAGCACGCGGCCATCCTTGAAC
>JACRKW010000150.1 GCA_016215215.1 Acidobacteriota bacterium | reverse complement strand
ACGGGGCCGGATTGTCCAGCCACTGCTTACGGAGAGCCTGACTCTCGCCACGGCCGGCGGCATGGTTGGGATGGTACTGGTGCATTGGATGTTCAGGCTGATGCCGTTTGTGCTGCCCCCGGGGAGTCTGCCGCGCGCTGAGGGTATTGCTATTGATTTGCGCGTCTTCGCGTTGGCCTTCGGTCTATCGCTGCTGGCGGGAGTATTGTGCGGCGGGGTCCCGGCGTTTTTCGCCGCGCGATCGGGCTTTCAGGACCTGAACCGCACATTGAAGGACACGGTTACGGCCGCATCGGGCAGCGGGCGCTCCCTGCGAAGCGCGTTGGTTGTCACCGAGGTCTCACTGGCGCTTGTGTTACTGGCAAGCGCGGGGCTACTGGTGCGAAGCTACCTCGCGCTGAGGGACGTGGATGTTGGCGTCCGGATGGACAAGGTGCTGACTGCCAGTCTCGCCCTGGCTCCAGCGCGCTATCCGGGCATGGAGGAGCGCGGGGCGTTTATCCACCGGCTGCTGGAACGCCTGCGAAACAACCCGCGGATCGAGTCCATCACCGTGACCAACTCGTTACCTGTCGCGCCCGCGGCCAGCGTCTCCGTCCACCTCGAAATCGCCGGACGGACGAACGACGCTGCGGCCGGGTACCGTACGGTGACCCCGGAGTACTTTCGCATGTTGGAGATCGGGCTGGTGAAGGGGCGCCTGTTCGACGAGACGGATTCCAGGGGAACAACGGCGATCGTGAACGAGGCGTTTGTCCAGCGGTATTGGCCGAATGAGTCCGCGCGGTCGACAGAGCCGCTCGGGCGCCGTCTGAAGTTCAACCAATTGAATTGGGAGATCGTCGGCGTGGTCCGCAATATCAGGTTCTGGGGCAGGCGATCCGAGCCCGAGCCGGAGATCTACGTTTCGCACACGCAAAACTCGTTCCCCGACCTAACGCTGCTGTTGCGGACGGCGGAGCCGATGGCACGAATGGCGCCGGCTCTTCGTGCGGCGGTTACGTCGTTGGACCCTGACCAGGCGCTGGCCCGCATAGAAACCATGGATGCCGCGGCTTCGGCGGAACTGGCTACACCGCGTTTCTACATGTTGATAGTGGGCGCCTACGGAGCTCTGGCCCTGTTGCTGGCCGCGCTCGGCATCAACGCCGCGATCGGCTATTCCGTTGCGCAGCGAAGACGCGAAATCGGCATTCGGATGGCGATGGGCGCCTCATCCTTCGTCGTGCTCCGTTCCGTGCTGTGGGATGCGGCGCGGCTGTGCATCTGCGGCGGGGTGGCGGGCGCCGGAATCGCGATGGCATCGGCAAAGCTCCTGTCGAACCTGCTTTTCGGCGTGAAGCCGACCGATCCGATCGCGCTCGGATCCGTGGCCGCGCTCTTGGTAATTGCTGGGATTGCCGCGGCGTGGTTTCCGGCATGCAGGGCAGTTCGAACCGACCCGGCGACCGTGCTGCGGAGTGAATAGGACCGAGGCTGGCTTGCAGGGTGCGGCTGGGGGCGGCGATATCGAAGAGTTCGGAGTTCTGACAAGCCGCTTGTCGGTCCCGGCGTGATGGTGCCAGAGCACGATGAACTGGTACTCCTGCATTCGGAGTGCATCGCCGTACTCCGGAATGCCCCAACCCGCGCTCTTGCCGCGCCGTGCCGGCGGAGCTGGTACGGACTGGCAGGCGCGGGCGGAGAGGAGCCAGAGGCGGCCGTTGGAGACGGCGGGCAGGGGACGGACGGCAAGGTAGAGGGTGTCCGGGATCATGGCGCTCTCGTCGAGGGCGAGGAGGTCGACGCTCGAGAAGCCGCGGGTGGTGGCCTCCGAGTAAGGGAGGCCGATGATGCGGGAGGAGTTAGGGAGCCGGGGTCGAAACAGCGGCATGAAGGGCTCGGATAGCGGTGCGGGTGGACTTGCCCCACTAGCGGGAGCAGCAGAGGAGGAGGCGGGGCGCGGCGGAGTCGAATACATCGGCCTGGAAAGCGTCGGGGTGGGAGGAGGGGACTTCGCGGGCCCAGGCGGACGGCTGCGGGGTGAGCGAGGCAGGGGGAGAGGGATTGCGCAGGGCGCGGAAGGGTCTGGGAGGTGGTTCGAACGTTCTCATGCCGTAGGCATTATGCGACGGCGAGTCAAGGGAAACAGGGGTGGAGAGCCCCAGGCTGAAGCCTGGGGACAAAGGGACAAAGGGGGGAGATGGACTGGTGTGGTACCTTTTCGTTCATGGAAGGAGGGCAACGTCATGGCTGACACGCGTGTTGTTCTGATCACCGGCGCCACGGGCAAGCAGGGAGGCGCGGTCGCGCGGCACCTGAGAGGCAAGGGGTTCAAGATCCGGGCGATGACCCGCAAGGTCGACAGCGACGCCGCCAGGGCCCTCGCCGCCGCCGGAGCGGAAGTCGTACAGGGCGACCTCAACGATGCGGCTTCGCTTGAGGCGGCGTTGACGGGCGCCTGGGGCGTTTTCGGCGTCCAGAACACCTGGGAATCAGGCGTCGAGGGCGAGGAAGAGCAAGGCAAGCGCCTGGCGACGATGGCACGCCAGGCCGGCATCCAGCATTTCGTGTACACGTCTGTGGGGTCTGCCCACCGGCAGACAGGCATTCCTCACTTCGAGAACAAGTGGCGCATCGAGGAGACCATTCGCGGACTTGGTTTCCCGTCCCGGGTGATCATCCGCCCAGTGTTCTTCATGGAAAACCTGACCTCGCCCTGGTTTCTGAACGGTGACAACCTGTGCGCCGCGCTGGACCCCAAGACAGTGCTGCAGATGATCGCGGTGGACGACATCGGCAAGTTCGGGGCACGAGCGTTCACGGATGCCTCGGCCCTGAATGGCCGTGAGATCGACCTCGCCGGCGACGCGGTGACGATGCCCCAGGCAGCCACGATCTTGAGCGGAAGCCTCGGCCGGACGATCCACTTCGTCCGAGTGCCGATCGAAGAGGTCCGCAAGAACAGCGAGGACTTCGCCGTCATGCTCGAGTGGTTCGATCGTGTCGGTTACAACGCCGACATCGCAGGGCTCGAACGTGAATTCGGCATCCAGGCGACGAAGTTGGCCGACTGGGCTGGGCGCCAATCGGGCTAGAACTGGCCACGCGCCGCCAGAGGATTCGATTCTCGATTGTGCAGGACCTCGCAGCAACCCACTCTCCGCCATCCTTGGCAGGAGGGTCGCGGGCACGATCACGCGGGGCGACGGTTCACTTCTTCCGGGAATCGAGGGAGATGTGAGCGTGGGGGTGTGAGTGGAGTGGAAAATGGCGTTGCGGCTGAAGCGGCGGGTGGGCCCCGGGGTGGCGACGCTGGACGAAGCTGCGACGCAGGAGGAGGCGATGGAGAGGCCGCGCGAAAAAGGTGGGCGGGGAGTAAGGGACGGTGGAAGGAGCGACGCAGATGTGGCCGGCGTGGCGGGAACTGGCGAAGGATGGAGCGCTAGAGAAGCTGGTGCGGGCGGACGCGCGGCAAGAGGCGCGGTTCCAGAGGGCGCTGGTGGGCGCTGAAGCGTCGGCGAGAGTGAGGGTGGGGTGGGGTGGGGAGGCTCAGGCCTTGGGGTGGGCGGGGTTGACGTTCATGGCCCGGCCATTGAGGGTGGCGCGGTTCAGGCGGGAGATGGCGGTTTGGACATCGCCGGTCTGGGCCATTTCGACGAAGGCGAGGACGGCGAAGGCGATGCCTGTGATGGTGAGGCGTTTACGGGCGAGGGCCTGGTCGCGGCGTTTGGCGGCCTGGGCCCAAGCGCGCCAGAGTTCCTTGGGGATGTGGGGCTCGTGGCGAGCGGGGTGTTTCATCCCGCCGAGCCAGCACCGGCGGGATGCGGGGGCTGTTCGGCTGAGGGGCGGCGCGGGGGACGGCGGGCGCGAGCGGCGGCGGCGGCGGCCGAGGCCGCGGCGGCGAAGCGGCGCATGGCGTCCTCGGTGTAGGTGTAGGAGCTGTGCTGTTCGCCGGGGTCGCGGGAATCGAGGAGGCCGCGGCAGAGGAGCGGAAGATCCTGGAGGCGGATGCCGTAGTTGCGGCTGAGGGCGACGTCAATGCGAACAGTGAAGGCGGAGCGCGAGCGATCAGCGGCGACGCCGTCGAAGGCGAAGACGCGGTAGCCTTCGACTTCGCTGAATCCGTTGAGGACGAAGTGCATGAAGGGCCTAGTGGCAGGATTTGTCATGGACGGCGGCGGCTCTGACGCCCGTTGCAGGATGGGTTGTACTCAAAGATGAGGCGAGACTGGCGAGCGGCGCGAGCGCCAGGATCGCAAGTTTCGAAGACGAAGCCGGTGGGGCGCTGCTGGAAGAGGGAGGCGCCGGAGTCCCGCAGGTGGGCCAGGAGGCTCTCGCAGATGTTGTCCGATTCGCCGATGAAGAGCCAGCCAGAGGCGTTGGAGATGCCGTAGAGGCCGGAGGCGGCTGGGGCGAACTGGCGGACAGAGGAGTCGACAAAAGAACGAGGGAAGGGTTGATCGAAAGGCATGGGGGCCTTCAGCCGGCGGATTTGCCGTTGGCTGTCCGGGCGGCGGCGCCTGGGTTGGCGAGAGCGCGGAGACGAGAGACGAGGTTCTTGCCCAGCGTGATGGAAGACGCATCGGCGGTGTGGCCGGGCATCTTGGGATCGATGAACTCACGCCGGAAAAGCTGATCGGAGGCAAGGGAGGTGAGGAGTTCCAGTTCCTTGGCTGTGAGTTTCACGTTAATGACAGTCATGCACTTCCTTTGCCGGGCAGGAGGCGGATCCGCGAAGCGGTATCAGAGGAGGATCGAACCTGCCAACCTCGCAGGTTGAGCCGTTCGCTAAGGGGAGGAGCGGGTGAACCGGCTTAGCCCGGAAAAACCGCAGCGCAGGCAGGGCGCCTGCTCCAAACTCATTGTCTCTCAATGAATTAGCGCATGTCAAGGACGCGCCGGAGGGAGTGAGACAGGCTTGCCGGAGCGGATGGAGCGCTTGGCGGCGTCGATGATTTCGTTGACAGCGACGGTGTAGTCGAGGGAGACGAGGCCCTCGACGGGGCGGTTGGCGGCGAGGCAATGAACCATGTAAGCGATGGGACTGGAGCGCTCCAGGGGAAGGGGCGGGGCGGCGAGGGGCACGGCGGGCTCGCGACCGCTACGCGACTCGAGCTTTCCGTCCTGCATGCGGATGGCGCCCTGGTAGGTGACGATTTCGAAGCCGGAGGAGTTGGGAGGAAGGTCCCAGCTCTGTTCAAGGATGGCGACGGCTTTGGGGTACGTGAGGACCATGGTGACGCCGTCCTCGACGAGGGGAAAGTCGGCGGGGCGGAGGTGGAGTGCGTAGGCGTACACAGAGGTGGGGCGGCCGAGGAAATAGAGGGAGTAGAGAACGTTGTAACAGCCGAAGTCCATGAGGGCGCCGGCGCCGTTCTTGACAGGATCGATGAGCCATTCATGGAAGATGCGGGAGCGTCCGGACTTGGGGAAGACGCCGCCGTGGCCGGTGGTGACGCGGAGACGCCAAGGCGCACCGAGGGCGCCAGTGTCGAGCTTGGCCTTGATGGCATAGTAGGCGGGCGTGAAGGCGGGGCTGAAGTTGGTAAGGACCTGGATGCCGTGCTTGCGAGCAGTGGTGCGGATGAGTTCGGCCTGCTGGAAGGTGGCGGCGAGGGGCTTCTCAAAGATGACGTGGATCTTGCGCGGCGCGCAGGCCAGGACGACTTCGTGGTGGCGGTTGTTTTCCACAAAGGCCCAGACCATGGTGGGTTTCACTTGGTCGAGGAGTTTGACGTAGTCGTCGAAGTAGCGGACATCGGGCGCGGTGAGCTTGCGGGCTTCGGCGATGAGTTCGGGGTCGGTTTCGGAGATGGCGACGAGTTTGGCGGGAGAGGACTTGACGATGCTTTCGAGGTGGCCCCAGGTATGGGAGTGGCGGAGACCGATGAGGGCGATGGTGGGCTGCTGGGCGGCGAGCGGGAGGGCGAGGAGTGTGAGAATCATTACGGCGCGCATGGGGGCATGGTATCAGGAGCCGCTTGCGGTCGCGCGCGGCTCTGATAAGATGCGCGTGGTATGACACGGCGAGAGACGTTCATGATTGTTCCCGCGGGGCTAGTGCGCGGGTATGCGGCGAACCAGAAGTTGAGCCTGGGCATCATCGGGGTGGCGGGGATTGGGGGCGTCAACGCAAGGACGTTCAAGGCGCTGGGAGAGAACATCACGGCGCTGTGCGACGTGGACGCGAAGATCCTGGACAAGCGCGGAGCGGAGTATCCCGAGGCTCGGAAGTACGGCGACTTCCGAAAGATGATTGAGAAAGAGAAGCTGGACGGGGTGATTGTGGCGACGCCGGATCACCACCACGCCTACATGAGCGTGTACGCGATGAGGCACGGGCTGCACGTGTACTGCCAGAAGCCGCTGACCCAAACGGTGGAAGAGGCGCGGGTCGTGGCGAGAGTGGCGGCGGAGACGAAGGTCGTCACACAGATGGGAACGCAGACGAGCGCCGAAGCGGGCGTGCTGCGGACGGTGGAGTTGATCCAAAGCGGCATGCTGGGCGAGATCACGGAAGTGCACATGGCGACGGACCGCCCGATTTGGCCGCAGGGCTACGACCGGCCGGCAGGGGAGGACGCCGTACCGGAGCACCTGGATTGGGACACGTGGCTGGGTCCGGCGGCGGCGCGGCCGTTTGTGAACCGCTGGCCGGAGGGGCACGGCGTATACAGCCCGGAGAAGAAGAACCAATTCCGGTCGGGGCCGACGGTGTATCATCCGCTGACGTGGCGAGGCGGGACGGAGTTCGGCAGCGGGGCGCTGGGCGACATTGCGCCGCACAGCATGAACGTGGTGTTCATGGCGCTGGAACTGGGGGCTCCGTCGGCAGTGGAGGTGGTGGATACGTCGGGGATGCGGAGGGAGATGTATCCGGGGTGGACGCACCTGCGGTTCGACTTCCCGCGGAAGGGCAAGCGGCGGGCGATGTCGCTGCACTGGTACGACGGGGCAAAGCCGCTGCCGGTGCACTTGCAGGCTCCGGAGCCACCGCCCGCGCCGGGAGCGCCGCCGCTGCGGCGGGGCGCCGGGGGGATGGTGTGGATCGGAACGAAGGGGAGCCTGCCGTGGGGGGTAGGACCGTTTGCAGGGACCAAGGCGGAGCAACCAGCGGCTCCGCGGCAACGGGAGTGGGGGCGCGAGGAGGTGCATAAGGACTGGGCCGCGGCGATCAAAGCGGGAAAGCAAGCCCCGTGCCATTTCGGGTACGCCGGGCCGTTCACTGAGGCCTACCAGCTAGGGAACGTGGCGCTACGCGTAGGGCACCGCGTGGAGTGGGATCCGAAGGCGTTCCGGGTGACCAACTGCCGCGAGGCGAACATGCTGCTGGGCCGCGAGTACCGGAAGGGGTGGGAGTTGAAGGAGATCGCCGGGCCGGCCTTCAAGGCCTGAGGCTGAGTTCGAGGCCGAGAAGACAGGCCCGTCCGGGCATGGCGACGCCGGGGATCTCCTGGTAGCGGACGCCGGCGAGGTTGGTGAATTGGAGGAAGGGGCTGAGGCGGCGGTGGGGGCGGGCGAGGTAGAGGTCCCAGAGGGCGTAAGGGGAGCGGACGCGGCGTTCGAGAGCGCCGAGGCGGGCGCGGGCGGTGAGGCGTCCGGGGAGGGATCCGGTCCAGGAGGCGACGCCGGAGTGGATGGGGTAATTGAACGAGTACTTGGTGAAAACGCCGGGGGGCAACTGGGAGAGGCCGCGGAGGGCCGTATAGGAGAAATCGACGACATGACCGCGCCGCTGCCAGGAGGCGGCGGATTCCAGGCCGGTGAAGTTGAGGGCGGAGATGTTGGCGGCGGTCCAGGGGCCGGTGGCGAAGGCGGACGTGTAGTCGATGCCGTGCCGGTCGCGGCGATGGAAAAGGGTGGTAGTAATGCGCCAGGCGGCCGAGGGGGAGTAGTCTAAGCCGGTCTCGTGGGACCACGAGGACTCCATGAGGAGGGCGGAATTGCCCTGGTTTGCGGGGTCCTTGTAGTAGAGTTCGGTGAACGAGGGGAGGCGGTAGGCGCGACTGGCAGCGGCGCGGAGCTTCAGCCGGGGAGCGGCGTACAATGCGGCGGAGAGGGAGGGGCTGATTTGGTCGACGACGCCGCGGAAGCTCTCGGTGCGGAGCCCGGCGGTAAGAGAGAAGCGGCGGAGGGAGCGGAGGTCGAGGGCTGTGTAGGCGGTGGCGCGGGCGCGGGAGTGACGCCCCAGGTTGGAGGATTGGATGGAGTCGCCGAAGCCTTCGGCGCCGTAGAAGAGGGCGGTGTTGGACCGGAGGGGCTGGCGGCGGCGGAGGCTGAGTTGCCAGCTTTCCGCGGCGTGGTGGTTCTGGTAGCGCTGGGGCTGGTCGCGGAAGAGATAGAAGAGGTCGGTATGGCGGCGGAAGGAGAAGGCGGCCTCGGTGTGTTCGCCGAGAGACTGCCGGAGGCCGGAGTACCAGGTCTTGGTGCGTTCCCAGGAGGGGTAGAGGCCGTAGAAGTTCTGGGCGCCGAAGGGGCGGTCGGCGTAGCCGAGGTCGAGGGTGGTGATGCCGGGCCTGGCGGCGAGGGAGGTCGTTGAGGCGAGGGAGAGGTTGCGGTAGTCGCGGTTGGGAATGAAGCCGGAGGAGAAGTCGCGGGAAGCGGCGAGTTGCTGGGAGAGGCGGCCGCGGATGGCTGCGACTGAGACAGACTGCTGGTTGACTCAGAAGTTTCCGGCGGCGGCGCGGAGACGGATTTCGGAGGCCTCCGGGGGACTGGTGACGATGTTGACGACGCCGCCTGTGGCATCGGCGCCATAGAGGGTGGAGCCGGCGCCGCTGAGGATCTCAACGGATTGGACGGACTGGAGGGGAGCGGGAAGATCAAGATTGTGGTGGCCTGACTGGGGGTCGTTCATCCGGCGGCCATTGAGGAGAACGAGGGTCTGGCCGAAGGTGGCGCCGCGGATGGAGAGGTCAGCTTGGAGGAGGTTGGGGGCGCGCTGGCGGAGGTCGAGAGAGGGGTGGAGGCGGAGGACGTCAGCGATGGAGTTGAGGAGAAGGGCGTTGGGGCGGACAGGGAGGGAGAGGACGGCGCGGTCCGACTCTTCGAGCGGGATCGGCTGCCAGGCGCCTGTGACGACGATGGACTGGTTCAAGACAGGTGGGGCCTGGAGCAGAAGGAGGGCAATGAGGGGAGCGGGCATGCGGGGAGGAAGCTCTATTGTCGCATGGGGAAAAGACGATCCGGCGAGACGTGCATCCGCGACCGGCCAGGGGCCGGCCCATTCAGCTGAAGACGGGAGGCGCGGGGATGGTCTACTTGGTGTCGGTCTGGAGGCGCACTTTGGCGCCGGAGTCGAGGCGGGAGAGGCCGCTGACGGCGACGGTCTCGCCGTCCTGGACTCCTTCAAGGATTTCCACTTCCTGGGGAAGACGGTCGCCTATTTTGACGTCGCGGACTTCGATGGTGGAGTCGTCCTTGACGACATAGGCCTTGTTGGTGCCGAGTACGTAATTGACTGCGCGCGTGGGGACAACGCGGATGGTCTCCGAACGATCGGTGGCAAGACGGGCGCGCGCATAGGAGCCTGGCTTCAGCTCCTGTTTCGGATTCTGGATGAGGGCTTCGACGACGAAGGTGCGCTTGTTCTGGTCGACGGTCGGAGAGATGCGCCAGACCTTGCCTTCAAAGGTGCGGTCGGCGAAGGCCTCGACGCTGACTTCCGCCTTCTGGCCGACCCTGACCCAGGGGGAGAGGCGCTCGGGAACCTCGATGCGGAGGCGGACCGGATCGATCTTGACGAGGGTGAACAGCGGGGAGTTGGAGCGGACGAAGGCGCCGATGACGGCCTGGCGGTCCTTGACCAGGGCGGCGAAGGGAGCACGGACCGTGGTGTCGCGGAGCTTCTTCCGCTGGAGGTCGAGAGTGGCCTTGAAGCGCTCCACTTCCTGGATGAGATTGCGGGTCTGGTTGAGCGTTTGGTCGTAGGCGGCCTGGGCGGCCTGGAAGCGGGCCTGCGCCTGGTCGAGGTCGGATTGGGGGCCGATGCCCTGGTCGACAAGCTCGCGGACGCGCTTGTAGCGGGACTCGGTCTCGTTGAGATCGGCGCGGGCGCGGCGGACGTCGGGAGCTTCACGGATGTCGGCGATGCGGTCTTTTTCGTCGCGGAGGCCGAGGCGTTCGAGAGACTGGCGCAACTGGGCTTCCTGCTGGGCGACAAGGTAGCGCTGCTCCTCGTCGGAGATGCGTGCGAGAACCTGGCCCTGGGAGACGGAGTCGCCGAGGTCGGCGGCAATCTGCTCCAGGCGGCCTTCCACTTCGGCGCTGATGATGGCCTCGTCGTAGGGGAAGAGGGCGCCGACGCCATCAACGGTGCGGAGGATGGTGCGGGTGGACACCTTTGCCGTGCGCACGGCGACGGGTCCGGACTCCTTCTTGGCGGCGGTCTTGGGCTGCCGGGAACAGGCGGCCAGCGCCAGCAGACAGGCGGCGAGGGCGATTCGGGATGAAGTCATGAAGTAAAGCATGGCGGTTCAGTTCCGCCCGGCGTTACTTGTCCGAGAGGCGGAAGAAGAAGCCACTATAATACCCTGCCGGAGACATCTTGCCGATGGCATCGCCGAGTTGGAGATCGAAAGAGTTGGTAAACCCTCCAACTACGGCGTTGCCGGAGTCGTCAAGAGCGACGCCTGTGGCGACATCCATGCCGGGTCCGCCGAAGAGGGTGGACCAGACGAGGGAGGTGGGACCGGACTTCGACGGGTCGATGCGGGAAGCGAATGCCTCGGCCTGACGAATGGACGGCTGTACGAAACCGGCTACGTTCACGGCGGGGAAGTCAGCAGAGGTAGAGTAGCCGGCGACAGTGACGGTGCCGTCGGCGGGATTCAGAGCGAGGCCGTAGGCCACGTCGGTTCCCTTCCCTCCGAGGTAGGTGCAATAAGAGATGAAATCGGCGCCTGTCTTGGACGGGTCCACGCGGATGAGGAAGCTGTCGAATCCGCCAGCGACGGCCAGTTGGTATGCGCCGGGGGAGACGGGGAGATCGGTGGAGGATGTGTAGCCGGTAATCCAGGCGCGGTTCTGGGCGTCGACAGCCAGTGCCTGGGCGGAGTCGAGTCCGTAGCCGCCGATGTAGGTGGAGTAGACGACCTGGTCGAACTTGGACTTGGAGGCGTCGAAGATGGCGAGGAAGAGGTCGCCGGAGGCGCGCAGGTCGGGTTGATAAGAGGGGCCAGCGAGGGGGAGATCCCACGACATGGTTGTGCCGGTCACGTAGACGAGGCCATTGGGAGCGATGGCGACCGCATTGCCAAGGTCACTGGAGTTTCCTCCGTAGAAAGTGGAGAGGATGAGCGTGTCGGCTGCGTTGGCTTCCAGTGGGCGAAACACGGCGACGAAGGCATCGAGGCCGCCACGGTTGGAGGGCTGGTAAACGGTTCCGGCCGTTGCGCCCTTGAGCTCGCCGGAGTTCGTGTAGCCGGTGATGGCCAGATTGCCGCGCCTGTCGGCGGCAACCGATTGGGGGAACTCCGAGCCGGGCCCGCCGAAGTAAGTGGAGTAAGTCATGCAATCCAGACCGGACGCCAGCGGGTCATATAGTACGACGAAGGCGTCGTCGGCTCCGGCGTGCGTGGTCTGGATGGAGGCGCCGCCGAGGGGGAAATTGGTGGAGGTGGTGGTGCCGGTGATGGCGAGGCGGAAGCCAAGCCAGGCGATGGAGGTTGCCTCGTCATCAGCGCCGCCGCCGATGTAGGACCAGTAGGCGAGCTTCCAGGATGCGCCGTCGGGAACGATCTTGGCGATGAAGGCGTCCTTGGCGCCCTTCTTGTCAGTCTGATAGGGGGACGTCCCGTCAGGGATGGGCCTGTGGGAGAACGCACCTCCGGCGAACCAGAATCCGCCGTCAGGATCGGCAAGGACGGCGTTGACGACGTCGGTCTGATCCCACCCCAGGTAGCCGACCCAGGAAACGACGGGGTCGATGACGAGGGGAAGATCGCGGTCGTAGGCGCCAAGCCGGAAGGCGATTTCGCCGGAGGGCAGGAGGCGGTAGGCGCTCTCTACGGGAATGCGGGCGCCGGCGCGGAGCTGATAGGCGACGGGGGCGTGCTGGCGGAGCTTGAGACTGGCGGTGGAGAGCAGCAGATCGCCGTTCGGCTGGAGAGAGGCGCGCGTGTGAGGGAAGCGCAGGCGGACCGCAGCAGGGTCGGCGCCAGGGGCGAGGACGAGGTCGTACTCGAGTGTCTTGCCGGCGGAGTAGTAGACGACATCGACGCCGGGGTAGACACCGCGGAGCTGGACGCGGGAGAACTGGGGAACCTTGCTGCGCCAGGCTCGGCGGTCGTTCCCAGTGATGTAGTTGGACACGCCCGGGCGGAGTTCGAGAGGCACAAAGGAAGCGTCGGGGCGGGCGCCGGCGAAGTCCATGCGTATGGTACCGGCGGCGGCTGCGAGAGACGCGCCACGGGGGTCAACGAAGAGCGAGACTGCGGCGGTGCGGGAAGAAAAGGACTTTCCGCCGGGAGAAGGCTCAAACCAGGCGGGCAACTGGTGGAAGGCGCCGCGGGGATCCGGCTTGGACGCCAGGGCGGAGGCCGACAGAATGACGGCGAGGGAAAATGGCAATGTACGCATGGGGCAACAGGGAGGATCCGGCCGGGCAGACCCAATCTACTCATTATACGGATGGAAAGGGGGAGACGGGTACAGACCTCAAAGTCCCTGCAGGAAGGACCGCAGGACCTCGATGGTCTGGGCCTTGCCTTCCCGCCGGACGTTGTGGCCGGCGCCGTCGATGTGGACGATTTTGCCCTGGCTGAGCAGGCGCGCAATCCGTTCATTTTCCAGCCGCTGGGAGGCCGGCGCGTCGGCCTTCAGGATCAGGGTGGGGCAGGTGATCTTGGGGAAGAGCTCGGTCACGGGGGGACGCGTGCGGGCCACCATGGCCGTGTTGGGATGATGGAGGCGCTTGGAGGGCGCCCAGTACTGGCACTCGCTCAGCCCCCACGCGGGCCTGAGCTTCAGGCATTGGGCGACAATCTGCTCTTCGCTCATGTTGTTGAGTTCAAGGATGGAGGCGCGGGCCTTTTCCTTGTCTTGCTCGCTCGCCGGGGTGGGGGGCGTGGTCGTGGCGAAGTTCGGATCCTCGAGCACGATGGCGCGGGGGATGGATGGGTACTTGGCGGCGAACCAGGCGACCGCGGAGCTGCCCATGGAGTGGCCCATGAGGATGGGTTTGACGAGTTTGAGCTGGCGAAGGACGGCGGCGAGGTCCTCCACCTGAGCGTCGAGAGGATCGGACAGTGAGGGCGGGTCAGAGCGTCCGTGGCCGCGGGCGTCGAGCAGGATGATGTCGTAGGCGGAGGTGAACTCCTTGGCGAGATTGGTCCAGCAGAGGGCGTCGTCAGAGGAGCCGTGCAGAAGGACGAGGACCGGCTTATCGCCGCCGGTGCGCCAATAGTGGATGCGGATGCCGTTGGCGAGCACATAGTGCTCAGTCCAGCCGGCGGGCAGAGGGGGAGCAGCGGAGAGGACGGAGAACAGGCAGAGGAGGGCAGCGGCCTTCATGCAGACATGAGATCGAATCAGGACCGGCCGGGTCAAGAGAGGAGGATGAAGAAGCCGGTCTCGACTTCGCCGGCGAGGATGCGGTTCCAGACGACGCGGGCGCGGCCGGCGGCCGAGTCGTGCTCGAAGTCGACCTCCTGGCCGGGCATTAGGTTATGGCAGAGGTGCGCGGCACGGAAGCCGTGCAGGCTGACGTCGAGGAGGCGGCCGGGAACCAGGGGAGCGTTGGCCGGCTCGACGGAGCGGATGAGAAGGCGGCCGGAGGCCGGCTGGCGAGGCTCACGCCGTTTTTCCAGGTAGGACACTTTCTTGGCTCCAATTCCGCCCCTCCTGGGGGTCTTCCGGGCACTGGTCGTCCAATCGGTACTGCTTGAGCTTGCGGCTGAGCGTCCGGCGAGAGATGCCGAGCAGGTCAGCGGCGCGCTGGCGATGGCCGTTGGTTTGGCCAAGCACATTGAGAATGGCCTGACGCTCGATGACATCAAGGTTGGGTGAATGGTCGGTGGACTCAGGTCCGGAGACAAAGACAGGGACCGGTTTGGGCGCGGGAAATGGTACCGGAGCGAAGCCGAGATCGTTTCGGCGGATGGTGCCGTCGCGAGACAGGATTGCGGCACGTGTGACCGTATTGCGGAGCTCGCGCACGTTGCCCGGCCAGGCGTACCGGCATAGGGCATCCAGGGCGTCATCGGTGAAGCACATCGAGTGGTCGTGAAGCGCCAGGAAGTGTGCGGCAAGGGCGAGGATATCCTCGGGGCGCTCTCGCAGGGGCGGAACGCGCAGGGTCATCTGGCTGAGACGGTGGTAGAGGTCGCGGCGAAAGCGGCCGGCAGCGACGGCGAGTTCCAGGTCGGCGTTGGTGGCGGCCAGGACGCGCACATCCACGGCAATTTTGCGGGTGCCGCCCAGGCGGTAGTAGGGAGTGGAGTCAAGGACGCGCAGCAGCTTGACCTGCATCTTGGGCTCGAGTTCGCCGACTTCGTCGAGGAAAAGGGTGCCGAGGTGGGCGAGTTCGAAGAGGCCTGGCTTGGCGGTCGCGGCGCCGCTGAAGGCGCCTTTCTCGTAGCCAAAGAGTTCGCTCTCCATGAGGTGCTCGGGCAGCGCGCCGCAACTGACGTCGACCCAGGGCCGGTTGCAGCGCAGGGACAACTGGTGGAGAGACCGGGCGACCACCTCCTTGCCGCATCCGCTTTCGCCCTGGATCAGGACGGTGGCGTTGGTGCGGGCGACGCGGCCGGCGAGTTCGAGGGCCTCGAGCATGCGCGGGCTGGCTACGACGGCGCGCATTCCGAGAAACTCAAACTCCCTGGGTACGAGAGCGGGCATTGATCCTCTCTCAGTTTTCTCGGCTGAATGGCTGCGAGGCTATACACCGGAGCCGAAGAGAATGGGCAAGTAGAGGCCTTAGGACAGGCGAGCAGTTCCACCTAGGACGGGATGGAAATGGCAGCTGGCAAGCTGGCGGGGCGCCTTTCTGTTCTATTCCTTGCGGGCAACAAGGCGAACCACCGGGGCGCGTCCGTCGGGGGAGGATGGCCATTCGGACTGCATGAGGCGGTCCTCGTAGCGGACGATGCGGAGCTTGTCGAAGGTGCGGGCCAGTTGGTTGTTGGGGTAGTCCGACTGATGTCCTTCCACGATGAGGGTGCCACCGGGCTTGAGGGCATCGATCAGCTTGCGGGAGCCGCGGAGTGGGAGGGGGTGGACGTACATGCAGACGATGAGGTCATACCTGGCGCGGCCGAGGTCCATCTTCTCGGCGTCGCCGGCGGTGGTTTCCATCTCCACTTTGAGTTTGGCGGCCTCGGCCTGAGCCTGTTTGACGGCGGCCTTGGAGATGTCGACGCCGGTAACCTTCCAGCCCTTGCGGGCCAGGTAGACGGCGTTGCGCCCGTTGCCCATGCCGAGGTCGAGAGCGGCGCCGGGCTTCAAGTTGGCGGTGGTCTCGAGCACCAGCGCGCTGGGGTTGACGGGCACCTTGGCGTCGGGGTTGAGGTAGACGGAATCCCACCGTGCCCCAGCGTTCTTCGGCGGCTGTGCAAAAGCGAGTGCGGCGAGCAGGAGACAGGTGAGAAGGCGCATGTTCACTCCACTATTCCACGGTAATCGCCGTCAGCCAGAAATACATATTCTTGACGTTGAAGGTGGCGCGAATGGTTGCGCCTTCCCTGAGTTTGGCGAACTCCTCGGCCGAGGGGACGGGAAATTCCATGGTCATGGGCTCCATCCAGCCTTCGATCTTCTCGTGCTTGAGGACAGCCACGCGGCTCTCGGGACGCAAGCGGAGAACCACGCCGCGCACGGTGTATTTCTGCTTGGGCTCGCCGTAGTCGAACTTCTGCGGCTTTCCGGGGCGGCACCCGCCCGCCAGCAATGTCAGGCCGAGGAGGATATCTCGCTGTTTCATGGTGCGTCTCCTAACGATAAGCCGGAATGCCCGTCACCCGCTCGCCGAGCACGAGCGCGTGAATGTGATCGGTGCCCTCATAGGT
>JACRKW010000146.1 GCA_016215215.1 Acidobacteriota bacterium | reverse complement strand
CGCCCTCCCTGAACTCGCCCGGTTCGCTACTCTGGTAATCGAATCTCGCCTCCTGGAACAAACGCCTTGCCACAGCGCCTGATCGTCGCCATCACCGGAGCCTCCGGCGTCATCTACGGCATCCGCCTGCTGGAAACGCTTGCCCGCCTACCCGCCATTGAAAGCCATCTCATCCTCAGTGCCGCCGCCCGCGCCACTATCGCCCAGGAGACATCCTGGGCCGTCAAGGACATCGAGGCCCTCGCCACCGTCGTCCACTCCCCAGCCGCCATCGGCGCGTCCATCGCCAGCGGTTCTTTCGAGACCGTCGGCATGATCGTCGCTCCCTGCTCCATCAAGACGCTCTCCGCCATCGCCAACTGCTACACCTCCGAACTCATCGCCCGTGCCGCCGACGTTCAGTTGAAAGAAGGGCGCCCGGTGATCCTGCTCGTCCGGGAAACCCCCCTTCACCAGGGACACCTGCGGCTGATGTCCCAGGCTGCCGCCAACGGTGCAGTCATCATGCCCCCCGTTCCCGCCTTCTATTCCCATCCCGCCACCATCGACGACATCGTCGACTCCACCGTCGGCCGCGCCTTGGCCCGCCTTGGCGTCAAGAACGGCCTCTTCAATGAGTGGCCCGGCATGGGTCACTCCAATCCGGCCGGTTAAGCCGTTTGATATATGCAAGCCCTTCCTGCAGGTCAGGAGTTGCGACGCAGCTGTTGCCGAGTCGCCGATCTGCCTCTTGGGTTTGCGCTTGCGCTTCACCCTTTGACTTGATAGTTGGTAGGTGTGAATCTGATCTCTTACGGTGCAGCGGCAGAAGGCGGCGGATGCTAAACGCCTTGTTCGACACCACGCGAGATGGAATACTCGCCACCGATCCGGCGACGCGACTGATTGTCTACGCCAATCCCGCCATGTGCCGAATGCTCGGCTACGACAAGTGGGAGTTGCCGGCGCTGACGCTGGAGGATCTTCTGGGGGGGGAACTTTCCGGCGTTTGGTTTGCCCGGATTTTGGCTGGCGAAACGGTCGCCGCCGATGCCGTCCCCGTGCTACGCAAGGATGGTGCTAGGATTCACCTCCGCTCCTCCGTGTCCGCGCTGGCGATAGAGGGCAGGCAATTCGTGCTCGGCGTTTTTGAGGATGCCACTTCCCAGGAGATGACCGCACCCGCTCTGAGGCAGAGTGAAGAGCGTCTGGACGCCGTCCTCGACGCCGGGGACCTGGGCTTTTTCGATTGGGATCTGCGGACCGGAGAGGTGTACTTCAGCCCGCGATACTACACGCTGCTAGGGTATGAGCCAGGCGCCTTCCCGGCGTCGTGGGAAGCGTTTGCCAAGCTGCTCCACCCGGAAGACATGGAACTGATCCAGGCAGTGATCGAGGATTATTCGGCCAACCGGCGTGAACGCCACTCTGTTGAGGTGCGTTTGAAGTCGAAGTCCGGTGATTGGTTGTGGATTCTGAGCCGCGGGAAAGTGACGGCCAGGGAAGAGGACGGACGGCCGCGGCGCATGATCGGCACGCGCGCCGGCGTCACATGGCGCAAGGCCGTCGAACAGGAGTTGAGGATCAAAGAGATGGCCCTGGCGTCAGCTGTCGCGGGGGTCGCCATGGCTGACCTGGACGGCAGACTCACTTACGCAAACCAGGCCTGGCTTGACATGCACGGTCATGACACTGCCGCCGGGGTGCTCGGCACCACTCCGTTGGATCACGTCGAGAAGCCCTCCGATGCGCAGGCCGTCATCGAGGCCATCCGCCGCCGGGGCAAGTGGATGGGGGAGCTCAGCTGCCGCAGGCGTGACGGGACAACATTCCCGGCGGAGGTGAACGCCAACACGGTTCTTAGTGCTTCCGGCGAGCCTCTCTGCATGCTGGCGTCGTTCCAGGACATTACCGAGCGTCGCCGAGCGGAACAGTCACTCCGATTGAGCGAGACCCGTCTGAGACAGGCGCAGGAGATCGCTCAAGTCGGCAACTGGGATCTCGATCTGACCACGGGGTATCTTTGGTGGTCGGACGAAATCTTTCGCCTCTTCGAGTTGGATCCGGCCGTGTTCGGCGCCTCGTACGAGGCCTTCCTGGCGGCCATTCACCCTGACGACCGTGCCGTGGTCGACGCCGCCTACAAGCAGTCGCTCCAGGATCACACTCCTTACATGGTGACGCACCGCCTATTGCTGACGGATCGGCGTGTGAAGTACGTGGAAGAGCGTTGCGTCTCTGACTTCGCGGCTGACGGCACGCCGCTCCGATCGCGCGGTACCGTTCAGGACGTGACGGCCAGAGTGGAGGCCGAGGCGGCTCTCAAGGCCGCCCGGGACGAACTGGAGGCTACCCTCCAGGCGATTCCGGATTTGCTCTTCGAAATGGATGCCGCTGGCCGCTATCTGGCGTTCCGTGCACAGAAGCCGGAATTGCTGGCCGCGCCGGGCGAACAACTGCTGCGCCGCAGTGTCGGCGAGGTGCTTCCTGCCGAGGCGTCCGCGACTGTTCTGGATGCCATCCGGGAGGCCTCGGAACGAGGCGTCTCCTTCGGGCGCACCATCCACCTGAACTTGCCTGCTGGTGGTCGTTGGTTTGAGCTATCGGTCGCGCGCAAGGCCGCGGTCCCTGGCCGTGAGTCCACCTTTATCGTGTTGTCACGTGACGTGACAGAGCGTACACAAGCGGAGGAGGAGGTGATCCACGGCAAACAACGGTACTTCGAGCTCGTGGAGAACATCCACGACGGCATCATCCGCGACGACTTGGAGGGCCGGCTGACGTTCGCCAACCGCCGGTTTCGGGAGTGGTTCGGTCTGGATGGCAAAGAGATCACCAAGGTCGTTCTGGAGGACTACATCGCGCCGGAGTGGCAGCAGATCATTCGCGACTGGCACGACCGGCGCGTGCGCGGCGAACCGTCACCGGATCATTACGAATGCTGCGGCATTCGTCCTGGTGGCGAACCCATCTGGTTTGAGGTTTCGGTCACCACGGTGGTGGAACTGGGTCAGATCGTCGGAACGCAGTCTGCCGTTCGCGACATCACTGAGCGCAAACGGACGGAGGCCGAACGCGAACGGTTGATGACCGCAATTCAACAGTCCGGCGAGGCGATCCTGATCACCGACAGCCAGGGAACCATCGAGTATGCCAATCCGGCATTTACGCAGATCACCGGCTATTCAGGTGTGGAAGCCCTCGGCCAGAACTCGCGCGTACTGCTGGGCGATAAACATGACGAGGAGGTCAATCGCGAGTTGTGGAGCACCATCACGGGCGGGAGGGTCTGGCGCGGACACATGGTCAACCGGAGGAAAGACGGGACATTGCTCACGCTCGACGTGACCATCTCTCCGGTGAGGGACCCGGTGGGCCAGATCGTCAACTACGTGGAGGTGATGCGGGACATCACCGATGAGGTGATTCTCCAGCAGCAATTCCAGCAGGCGCAGAAGATGGAGTCCATCGGTCGCCTGGCCGGGGGTGTGGCGCACGATTTCAACAACCTGCTGACGGTGATCAACGGGCACAGTGACCTGATGCTCGCCAAACTGGACATTCAAGATCCGATCTACGAAGGGCTCGCCGAAGTCAGGAAGGCTGGGGAGCGGGCCGCCGCGCTTACTCAGCAGCTTCTCGCATTCTGCCGGAAACAGGTGATCCAGCCGGTGGTCCTGGATCTCAATGCGGTGGTCCGGGACGTGGAGAAAATGCTCGGGCGCGTCATGGGAGAAGATGTCGAGCTGATCACCGATCTGAAGCCGGACCTGGGGCGAATCAGGGCGGATACCGGGCAGATCACCCAGGTGCTGATGAACCTGGCGGTGAATGCCCGTGACGCCATGCCAAGTGGAGGCCGCCTGCGCATCGAAACGGAGAACGTGGTGTTCGACGAGCAGCGTGTGCACGAACATCTTCAACTGGAGCCGGGGGCCTATGTGCAACTCACGGTGCACGATACCGGCGCCGGCATGGATGAAGCGACGCGGGCGCACATTTTCGAACCCTTCTTTACCACCAAAGCAACCGGCGCCGGGACGGGGCTGGGTCTGTCGACCGTCTATGGCATTGTGAGGCAAGCCGGGGGGCACATCCACGTCGCCAGCGAGCCGGAGTGCGGAACGACTTTCAAGATCTGGCTGCCGCGGCTCAAGGAAGCGGCCGTTGCGGCGGAGCCGGAGCCTCCCGCCGGGGCTCTCAAAGGGAGTGAGACAATCCTGGTGGTGGAGGACCAGAAGGACGTTCACAAACTGGCGCGACTCGTTCTCAATAGCTATGGATACAAGGTGCTGGAAGCGGCCAACGCGGCTGAAGCGCTGCTCCTTGCAGAGAGTTCTACGGGAACGATCGATTTGGTGGTGACCGACGTCATTATGCCCGGCACCAACGGCCGGGAACTCGCTGGGCGATTGAGACCGTTGCGACCCGGCCTGAAGGTTCTCTTCATGTCAGGCTATGCGGAAGATGTGCTCCCCTCGCGCGAGCGCCTCGATCAGGGCATCGCATTTCTGCAGAAGCCGTTCACGCCCGAGGAACTGGCAAGGAAGGTTCGGGAGTTGCTGGGACCGCGGCGCCAGGGATGAGCCATCCTGGCCGCCGGCACGGGCCGTCTGCGTTTGCCGCACTCCTCCCCCGTCTGCCAGACTGGAGGGGACATGCTACTGTCGCCCGCGCCGCGCCGCGCGCTCGCCGTTCTTGCGCTGTTCTCCGCCGCGCCGCTGGCCGCCTGGCAGGCGCACACGCCCTCGGAATCCCTCTACTTCGGCGTCGAGTGGCGGTTCGTTCGCGCCGGCGACGTGCAGGCCAACTGGACCGAGGACAAGAACCTCGACCTCAAGCTCCGCACCGTCGGTCTGGTCGCCACCCTCTTCAAAGTGGAGGACTCCTACCGCTCCACCTACGATCCCGGCTTCTGCGCCACCGCCATCTCCCTGGACCTGCACGAAGGCCGCCGCAACCGCGACGTTAAAGCAACCATCGACCGCAATGCCCGCCGCTCCAGCTTCATCGAGAAGGACCTCAACACCGGTGCGACCACCCTCGCCAAGGAGATGGAGGTGCCCGCCTGCGTCCACGATGTCGCCGGCGCCCTCCGCAAGTTGCGTCAGATGAAACCTGAGCCCGGCGCCGTCACCGAGTTGCCCGTCAGCGATGGCAAGAAGGTGGTGATGGCCCGCGTCGAGGCCCAGCAGCGCGAAACCGTCCGCACCCCCCTCGGCCAGTACTCCGCCATCCGCTATGAGGCCTTCCTCTTCAACGGCGTCTTTTACGGCCGCAAGGGGCGCCTCTTCGTCTGGATCAGCGATGACGACAAGCGCCTGCCCGTGCAGATCCGTATCCAACTGCCTTTCTACGTCGGCACCATCACCCTGCAACTGGAGAAAGCCCAATAGACCATGTGGACGAAAACCTTCGCCGCCCTGCTCCTGCTGCTGGCCTCCGCCTCTGCCCAACAGCCCGCCCCGCCGCTGAATGACCAGCAGGCACTCGCTGCCTATGAACGCTGCCTCCAGTTGATAGAATCCAGCGGCGTCGCCAGCCCCGAACTCGGCCGCGCTGGCGCCCCACTGGCCGAAAACATGCGCCAGGCCATGGAGAGCATCAAGTTCCTCGGGATTCGCAATCCCCAGCTCCACTACCGCTACCTCACCAACCTGAAGGCCTTTCTCCTCATTTCCGATTCCATCCCCAAACCCGTGCCTTTCCCGGAGATGGGCAAGCGCCAGTTAGCCGAGCTCCGCGACACCCTCGGCCAGATCGAGGTCTACTTCCAGCGTCAGATCGAGCAGCTCCAGGCCGACCTCCGCTCTCCGGATCGCGACAATCTCGCCCGCTACCGCAGCGCCAACGCCGCCCTGCCCGCCCCCGCCGCCAGGAACTCCCGCGTCCTCTTCTTCGGTGACTCCATCACCGACTTCTGGCGACTCAACGAGTACTTCCCCGGCCGTGACTTCGTCAATCGCGGCATCAGCGGCCAGATCACCGGCCAGATGCTCGGCCGCTTCATCGCCGACGTCGTTCAGCTCAAACCCGCCGCCATGCTCGTCCTGGCCGGCACCAACGACATCGCTCGCGGCGTTGATCCCGCCGTCATTCAGAACAACCTCACCATGCTCTGCGACCTCGCCGACGTCTACAAGGTCAAGGTGATCCTGGCAAGCATCCTCCCCGTTTCGGACCATCACAAAGGCGTCGATCCTTACTACGAACGCACCCGCCAGCGCCCGCTGGCCGCCATCCTCGACATGAACCGCTGGATCCAGGCTCTGTGCGAGAAGCGCGGCTACACCTACCTGAACTATTACCCCGCCTTGGCCGGCTCCGACGGCCAACTGGCCCCCAACCTCGCCGACGACGGCCTCCACCCCAACCCCACCGGCTACCGTGTCATGGCCCCCCTCGCCCTCGCCGCCATCGAAAAAGCGCTTGGACCCGCCACTCCGGCAAAACCTGAGAAGAAGCAGCGGCGTCTATTCTAATGGCATGAGCATCCGCTCACTACTTGTTCTCTGTCTTTTCGCCGCTCTCTCACTCGCCCAGGGAATGAAGATGAGCGTCAACCAGCTCAAGGGCTTCTTGCGCTCTTCCATCCAGTTGCAGCACTCCGACAAGCAGGTGGCGGATTACCTCAAAAACGTCAAGCTCACCGAAAAGCTCACCCCCGCCGACGTCGACGAACTCATAGGCCAGGGCCTGGGGCCGCGCTCCATTGATGCTCTCAAGGCGATGGTTTCCGCTACCGCGGCCCTGCCCGAGCCCGCCCGCGACCCCGTCATCATCAAGACCCCGCCGCCCCCCATGCCGCCGCCGTCGTCCGAGGACCAGGCCCGCATCATTGCCGAGGCCCGCGAAATGGCCCTCAGCTACACCAAACGGCTTCCTGACTTCATCTGCCTCCAGGTCACCCGGCGCTACGTCGACCCGTCGGGCCTCGAAATATGGCGCCTGGCCGATACCGTCGCCGAGCGCCTCAGCTACTTCGAGCAGCGCGAAGACTACAAGCTCATCTCCGTCAACGGCCAACTCTCCCAAACGGAGCGCGACAAGCTCGGCGGCGCTACCTCCAGCGGTGAGTTCGGATCCATGCTCAAGGGTATCTTCGAGCCGGCCACCGAAGCCGAGTTCCAGTGGGAGCGCTGGGCCAAACTCCGCGGCAAGATCGCCCACGTCTACTCCTATCGGGTCCGCCAATCCCGCTCCAAGTGGCTTGTCTCCTGGCAGCACCAGTTGGAAATCGTCCCCGGCTACAAGGGGCTCATCTATATCGATCGCGACGTGCCTATGGTCCTCCGCGTCACCCTCGAAGCTGAAACCATACCCGCCAGCTTCCCCATCCAGGAAGCCCGTACCGTGCTCGACTACGACTTCACCGACATCGCCGGTAACCAGTTCCTGCTTCCTCTGCGCTCTGAAATGCGCATGCGTGAATCCAAGTTCCTCGTCAAGAACCAGGTCGAGTTCCGCAGCTATCGCAAGTTCGGCGCCGAAGCCACCATTACGTTCGACACGTCCGCCGAGCCCATCCCCGACGAAAAACTCCGCGAAGAAACTGTCACTCCCGACAAGCCCAGGAAGAAATAGAGCCGCGAGCGCCAGCGAGAGGGCACAGCCCCTCAGCGGGCATCCCGCACCCGCACTTCCGCCACCCCCTGCCAACGGATACCATGGCCCTATGGCGTCCATCGGCCACTTGGACCCTCGCAAATCAGGCTCAGTTTCTTCACCGCGATCGCGGCGCGCCCTCGCCGCCACCCTGTTGCTCACGGCTTTCGCCGCTGCCCAGGACGAAAAGCCCACCTTTCAGGCCACCACCCGGCTCCTCGAGTTCAGTTTCGCGGCTGTAGACAAGAAGGGCGCTCCCATCACGGACTTGAGGAAGGACGAACTCGTCCTCCTCGTAGACGGCAAGCCGTACGACCTTGCCTTCTTCCGCTTCGAGGGCAGCGCCGCTCAAGCCGCTCCCGCCCCGCCGGCGTTGCCCCCCGGTATCTTCACCAACCGCATCGAACTCACCGGAGGCCCTGCGCGAAACATCACCGCCCTGCTGATCGATTCCGCCAACACGGAGCCTAAGGACCAGATGTTCGTCAAGGCACAAGCCCTGCAGTTCCTCGCGGCGTTGGCGCCGCAAACGCACGTGGCCGTCTTCCAACTCGGGCAAAACCTGAGGGTCCTGCATGACTTCACCAGCGACATGACTTCCCTTCGCAAGAGCCTAAAATCGGTGAAAGTGGAGTTTGCGTCCCCTAAGCTCTCGGACATGGAGAGACTCGCTACTGAGGCCGACGAGCTTCTGGCTCGACTGGGGGCTTCCGAAAACAGCCCTCTGGGTGGTCAGTTGTATACGGCAGTCGCCGGAGAGGCCAACTACAACACGCTCCTCCAGGGCAATCGTGTCGAATCCACCATGACGGCGCTCGACATGTTGGGCCGCCACTTGGCCGGCATTCCGGGACGCAAGAGCCTCATCTGGATCAGCGGCGGCGTTGCCATGACGCCCGTGCGTGTGGCGCCTCATCGGATGCCATCTCAACGTGCCGGGCAGACAAACCCGGCAGTCGGCGAGAATCATCAGAAATTGATCCGCGCTGCCGCCGAACGGCTGGCCCGCTCCGGCATCGCACTCTATGCCGTCGATGCGCGCGGCATCCACTCGCCCGCCGACGATCTGGCCTCCCGTCAGGAACCACCCTCCCGCAGGGGCGTGTTCCTCGAGGTGGCGGCTTCCGAATCGTACGGCAGCGACTCCCGAGCCGGATTCGATCTGCTCACCACAATCACCGGCGGCCGTTTCATCTTCGGCACCAACGACTTCTCCCAGGCCATCCGCAAGGCCACTGCGGACCTGCACGGCTCCTACTCGCTCGGCTTCTATCCGCGGGACCCGCAGCCCGCGGGCTGGCGCAAACTCCAGGTGACAGTGCGCCGCCCCGGCGTCACCCTGCTGCATCCATCGGGATTCAGCCTCGATGCGCCCTCCGGCGAATTCG
>JACRKW010000145.1 GCA_016215215.1 Acidobacteriota bacterium | reverse complement strand
TGAGCAGACCTTCAAGACCCTCGTCGCCCGAGGCGACCGCCATGGAGTCTGCCTCGCCGTGATCCCCGGTAACGCCGCGCTCGACCTGAAGGCCCTGGCAAAGGCGACAGGGGACCGCAAGTGCGAAACGGTCCCCCTGAAGGAAGTACAGCCGTTGACGGGCTACATCCGCGGCGGTGTCACCGCGCTGGCGGCGAAAAGGGCCTTCCCCGTCTTCATCGACGAGTTCGCCCAGATCCACGACCGCATCTCCATCTCCGCCGGCGTGCGCGGCGTCCAACTCCTGCTCGCGCCGGATGATTACCGGCGCGCCGTCAACGGCGTATTCGCCCCGATCGCCATGGACAAAACGTAACTTCGACTAGACTACTTCTGCTTGGCGATGATCAGGTCCTTGATCTTGTCGTAGGTGGCCTGCGGAACAATCTTCTTCTGGACCAGTTCATTCTTGGCCTTGTACGGGCGGCCCTTGATGATCTTCCCGGAGTACGCGTCGCCGATTCCGGGCAGAGCCTTCAGGGCGTCCGCGGAGGCGGTGTTGATGTCCAGAAGTTCGGCTGCCTTGGCCGGAGCCTTGGCCGCGTCCTTGGATACGGCGTCTACCGCCTTGGCCGGAGCCTTGGCGGGAGCCTTGGCGGCGGTCTGCGAAAAGGCAAGGGAGAGCGCCAGAGTAGCGAGGGAAAGCAAGCGGAGCAGTTTCATATCGTACTTGTAGCACGAGCCCGGACCGCTTCCCATTCCCCGCGTCTGGGATCGATTGGGCCGAAAGACGACTATTCATCACGGCGAAAATGGTCCAGCCCCGTCCTCCCCAAACCAGTCGTAGCGGATCTCCTGCCCGGCAACCAGCCAGCGCGACGGCGCAGTGCTCTCCATCCAATCCAACGGCTCGGCCGGTGGGTGAGGCCGCGACGCGGCCGCGAACGCCTCCTGAATGGCGCGCCTCTTCTCTGCGTCGAGAAGCGAGGGATCGGCGGAGACAAACAGAGGCGTCCCGCTGCGCGCCAGCAGGTGGAGCCACTGCCGGCTCATTCTCCACGGGATGTTTTTCGACGGCACCACGCAATCGGCGTCCGCGGCGAAGAATGCCTCGTGCTGCGCCATCCGGAAGGCCAGCGCGTTGATTCCCATCCGCCTGGCGCGGTCGAAGTCCTGGCTGCCGTTGTCGTCTCCGATCCGCTGCATTTCCACCAAACCCGCCGACAGGTGTCCCACCGTGTTGCAGCCGATCAGCAGCGCCTCGCCTGCGCCCTCGCGGATGGCCCTGTATAGCCCGGTGGTGATCTCCGCTGTGGTGCGGCTCCGGTCCGCGAAGTGCCACCCCGGGCTGGTGAGGTTCGCGCCCATCTGGAAGCCCCACCGGCCGAGGAGGTCGTAGGTCGAGTAATCGTGTTTGATCAGCTCGTACCCCCACCCGGCGATAGTGCGCACCGCCTGGCGGACATGCTCCAGAGCCTCCGCCACACTGGGGTCGATCACGAAGAAACCCGGCGCCACGGGCCGTTGGAACCGGTTGGCGGGCATCCGCCACGCTTCCGGCAAGCGTTCGGTGGTCAGCAGCGGCCTCATCCAGATGCCCGGCCTCACCCCGGCGCGCTGCATTCACTGCGCTAAGCCGGCCATGTCGGGGAACCGTTCGCCGCCTCGCTGCCACGGCCCGGCGCCCTCCGCTGCCACGCCCCACCCCTCGTCGATGATCATGTACGGCTGGGGAGAGGAGCCCGCCGGCGCCAGCGACGCTAGCAGTTCGGAGTCCCTCAACACCGCGCCGGAGCTCATCCCTTTGCCATACGTGTAGTACCAGGTGTTCCAGCCGATGACGGGTCCGGACGGCGTCCGCGGGCGCGGGCACAAGGCCCGGCAGAGCTTCCGGGCGGCGCGAAATGGCGTCTCGCCCTCCGCTCCTCGCACGGCCACCACCTCGGCCGCTTTCAGCGCTCGCTCACCCAATTGGAGCCCATCCCCGCCATTGCGCACGTCGAGCCACAGCGAGATACCCTCGGGATCCACTTGCCAGAAGCAGAATGCCGCCGCGCCAGTTTGCACTCCGTAGCCGTGTGTGAGCCCTCCACCCGAGGCGAGGAAGTACCAGGGCATCATGCGATCGCCCACCAACCCGCGCCATTCCAGCTCTCCGTAGCCCCGCTCCCACGCGTCCCCACAGTAGCGCCAGCCCGGCGGGAAGCCGCCGAGCCACCTCAGATGGATGCGCATGAGCGCGCTGCGCGGCGCCGCCACCGTCACCGGCAGTGTCTTTCCGGACCCCGGCTCGGCGGATACGACCACATCCTCTGCCTGCCAGCGCGCGCCTGCCCGCTCCAGGCTCAACGCCTTCGCTTCCGTGTATACCGTGACCCGATCCGGCGGCCTGAGAACGTCAGGAAACCGAGCAGGGCCGAGCCGCGCCAGCGCCGCCATTCCGGCGCATCCGATCAGCCCCCTGCGGGTGGGTGAGTTCGAGTCTGCCATCTGTCCCTTGGCGCGCGGTTTCAGCCGGACGATCGGGAGAGGCCCACCAACAGCAGTTGTGCGAGCCGCCCAATGAGATGAAGCCCGGGATTCTCCTGCGAGTAGTCGACGGTCTTCAGGCCGTCGACAGTGATGGCCATAGCCACGCGCGCGCCAGGCGTGTAGACAATGCCGGCGTCGGAACGGAGCGCGTCGAGCGATCCGGATTTCGAGGCCACTTCCAGCACGCCTGCCTTCTCCTGGCCGAGACGGCGGCCGATGCCGTCCTTGAACTGCTGCCGTTTGAGGATGGCGATCATCTGCTTGGAAGCGGCGGGCGAGACGACTTCGCCTTTCTCTATCTTCTCGAGCAGTGCGACCATTTCGGCGGGCGTGCTCACCCCGAGGCCGAAGCGCTTGTTCTCTTCAAGCAGCCCGGCTTTGCTCCAGCCGGATGGCGCTTTCAATTGCGACCCATCTCCGCGGACTTTGCGGAGCGAGCGGGTCTGTGGCAGGCCGAGCGAATCCAGCAGCGTGTTCACGGCATCGGCAGAGATGCGGTCCAGGATCAGGTTGGTGGCGGTGTTGTCGCTCACCACGATCATCAGGTTCACCAGGTCGCGGATGGGGATGCGGAGACCGTCGGAGAACTCGTGCAGGATTCCAGAGCCGGAAACCTTGTCTTGGTCGCGGAGCGCGATGAGCTCATCCCATTTCAGGCCGCCGGCTTCAACCTGCGCGAAGACGGCGGCCATGACGGGTAGTTTGATGGTGGAGGCGGTCCGGACCCGCTCGGTGCCGCGCAGAGAGTACACGGCGCCGGAGTCGAGATTGCGGGCGTGGATGAAGACTTCGGCGTCTACCGATCGGATTTCCTGCTGGATGGCGGCGTCGAGAGAAGCCCCGGACGCCAGCACGGCGGGCAGGTTCAGAAAGAGACGCCGGTGCATGGCTTACTGGAGCTTGGAGAAGTCCGTCGGGTCCATGAAGACCGAGTCGACTTTGGTCACGATCTTGCCGGAGGCCTCCGACTCGGTACGCACCTTGATCCACTCGGGGTCGGCGCGGAACGCGTCGAAGGACTTCTTGGCGGCGTCGCGGTCCTTGTGGGCCAGGATGTACACCAGGGTGTTCTCGTGCGTGGGACCTTCAGCGGGGACCCAGTAGCCGACGTTTGTGATGCCGTGCTTCTCGAAAAGCTTGGTGGTGTGGTTGCGGAAACGGGCAAGAAGGTTCGGCAGGCGGCCGGGCTCGCAGGTGTAGGTGCGCATCTCGTAGATGTTCTTCGAGGCGGCTTGGACGGAGGCGCCGCGGGCGATCCATCCGGCGGTAGCGGCGAGCACGGCGACGGCGAGGGTGAAGATAAGTTGCGAGGATTTCATGGTTGGATTGTATCGCTGACGGGGGGAGGGGAGGGGCACAAAAGCAACCGGGCAGCCTTGGGGGCTGCCCGGGGGGGAATCTGGTGCGGTCGAGAGGACTTGAACCTCCACGGGATTGCTCCCGCTAGCACCTCAAGCTAGTGCGTCTGCCAATTCCGCCACGACCGCAAACCATCATTATACGACCAAAGCGAAGGTGTGTGCCGGGCTACTTCTTGGGAGCCGCGGGGGCCTGTTTGGGCGTGGCTGCGGGGGCCTTGGGGTCGGGCAGCGGGATCTCCTGAGTACCGACGGTCTTGCCGTCAGGGGTCTGGACTTCCATCCTGATGGGCTTACCCGGTTCCGGTTGGCCGACAGGACCCTGCGGGGAGGACTTGGCCGGCTGCGATGTGGAGGCAGGAGCCTTCTCGAGGACCGAGGATCCGACCGTGCTGGAGCCCATGCGGGTGTAAAGGATGGACAAGGTCAAGGAGGTGACCATGAAGAGGACTGCGGCGACGGTGGTGGCGCGGGATAGCACGGAGGCGGCGCCGCGCGGACCGAATGCGGTCTGGGAGCCCATGCCGCCGAAGGCGCCGGCCAGATCGGCAGCTTTGCCGCTCTGGAGCAGCACGACGATGATCAGGAAAAGGCACACGATGACGTGCAAAGTGGCGAACAGGTAAATCATACGGGATTCCTCAAAGACAACCCGCGCCCGGTGAAGAGCGCGGGTGGCCAAGTAACGAGTATAGCGCGTCGGGGACGGCTAGAAGTTCAGGCGGAAGGCGACCTGCATCCGGCGGGCGTTGGTGCCGTCGGGGAAGCCTTGGGATTGGGTACCGTTGCCGACGTTGGCGACGGGTCGGAGAACGCCGGCGCTGGCACTGTACATGTTGGTGTTGATAGCCGTGTTGTACTGCGTATTGAACATGTTGAAGGCTTCAAAGATCAGGTTCCCTTTGACGCGTTCAGTGAAGGGAAGGGTGCGGCCGATGCGGCCATCGACGCGATAGACCTGGTCGACATTGAGAAAGCCGACGGGGAGGAATGGGACGCGGTTCCAGCCGCCGGCGCCGTTGAGAGTGGCGAAGGCGAGGTTCACGCCGGAGAACTGGCTGCTGGTGCTGCCTGAGAACTGGACGGTGGGAGACCAGGGTTTGGCGGAGGCCATGGTGGTGATGGTGGAGAGCTCCCAGCCGTTGACGATGAAGCGGGAGAAGGCGGAGGTGTTCTTGGTGAACTTGGGCGCCCAGAGCCAGTTGATGGTGGCACGGTGGCGCTGGTCAAGAGAGGAGCTGCCTTTGTCGAAGGCGTAATCGCCGTTGTAGGTGGCGTTGTTGAAGGTGGAGGAGATGTTCCAGCTTGCGCCCTGCATATTGGCGGTATCGATGGCGTGGGACCAGGTATAGGAGACCTGGAAGGTGAGGCCATGGGACATGCGTTTTTGGAGTTGGAGCGCGAGGGCGTTGTACCAGGACTTGCCGCCGTTTTCCACCTGGAGGATCTTGCTGTAGCGGGGGTCGACACGATTGGCGAACAGGTAGGTGGGAGTGGAGAACGTGTTCACCTGGTTCCCGGCGGCGTCCATGATCTTATAGGTCACGGTGGGGCCGAAGGCGCCGAGGTTCATGTCCTTCTGTGTGAAAATGCCGGCGCCGCGGCTCCAGATGTAGGAGGCTGTGAGGCCCATGTCGCGGGTGATCTGGCGCTCGAGACTGATGTTGCCCTGCTGGGAGTAGGGGTTGTGGAAGCCGGGGGCAGCGAACTGGAGGCTGATGGAGCCGGCGGGGAGACCAGCGGAGGTGGACAGGACGTTGGGAAAGACCGGAGCGCCCGCCTGGGTGTTGTTGATGGAGATGGCGGTCTGGTACTTGCCATTGCCGAGGAACAACGTGTCGAGCATGTTGCCGTGCATGCGGGCATAGAAGACGCCGAAGCCGGCGCGGAGCACGGTCTTGCTGTTGAAGTTGTAGGCGACGCTGGCGCGGGGCGCGAAGTTGAGATCGGCGCCGGGGACGCGGCCGGTCTGGGCCCAGTGGTCGTTCACCATGGTGGGCTGGGGCAGGAAGGTCTTCTCGTAGCGGATGCCGTAGCTAAGGGTGACCTTTCTGGAGACGCGCCAGACATCCTGGGCGTAAACGTTGATGTCGGAGGTGCGGAGGCTATGGATGGGGTTGCCGAATGCCTGCGAGAAGGTTTGGTAGTTCTTGGCGCCGGTGGTATTGCCGGTGAAGTCGCGAGCGAAGGCAGTGATGTTGGCGTAGCTGAAGCTGCCGTTGCCGTTGTAGAGCTGGTTCATCCAATCGCCGGTGGTCTGGAAGTCGAGGCCGAACTTGAGGGAGTGGGTACCGTGGGTCCAGCTCAGGTTGTCGACGATCTGGTGGCGTTGCTCGCTGGGATAGGTACGGGGGTAGGCCTGGGCGGCGCCGACGGCGGAGCCAGCGACCGTCAGATAGAGGCCCTTGGTTTCCGCGGGCCAGAGGTCGGAGGCGGCGGGGTCAGAGAGACGGTCCTTGAACCAGCCATAGCGGAGTTCGCTGACGAGGTTCGGGGTGATGATGGCGGTCCAGGAGGCCTTGCCGTAGCGGGTTTCGACGGTGGAGTTGCCGTTGTTGGCCATCATGTTGCCGTTGGTGAGGACGGCCTGCGTCTGAATGCCGTGGGGGGAGCGCCAGTGCATGGCGTTGAGAGAAAGAGAGAAGGAGTGCTTGTCGTTTGGGCGCCAGTCGATCTTGCCGAAGCCCATGTAGGAGCCGACGGTGCGCGGGACCAGCACGTTCATCTGCCGCTGGATGAAGTTGATGGCGGCGGTGCACTGCGCGGCGGAGGCGGTGCACGTGGAAGTGGGGATGAAGTTGCCGGTGGGGTCAGTGAGAGAGTTGTTGATGATGCGGTTCTGGCCGGGGAAGTTGCGCTTGACGATTTCGGTGTTGACGAAGTAGAAGAGCTTGTCCCGCTTGATGGCTCCGCCGAGGCTGGCGCCGGCCTGGTGCCGCCATTCGGGGGCGTTGAGACCGTTGGCGTAGCGGTCTGTGGCGTTGAGGGTGCGGTTGCGGAAGAACCAGTAGGCGGTGCCGTGGAGGTCGTTCGTTCCGCTGCGGGTGACGGTATTGATGACACCGCCCATGGCGCGGCCGAACTCGGCGGAGAAGCCGTTGGAGAGCACCTGGAACTCCTGGACGGCGTCCTGGGAGATCTGCGTGGAGATGCGCGTGCGGCCGGCGTTTTCGTTGTAGAAGGAGTTGGTGGTGTCGTTACCGTCGGTGAGGAAGGAGTTGCCGGCGGCGATACCGCGGAAGCTGATGAGGCCGAAGGTGCCGTCATCGGTCACGGCGGGGGTAAGGAGGACGAAGGAGTCCACGCGGCGGCCGTTGATGGGGAGGTTGTCGATCTGCGACTGGCCGACCACCTGGGCGACGCCGACGTTGGTGTCTGAGACGAGAGGAGCGGCGCCGGTGACCTCGACCGTGGTGGCGGTGGCGGCGACGTTGAGGGTGACGCTGAAGCTCTGTGTGGCGCCGACCTGGAGTTCAAAGTTCTTCACTTCCCAGTTGGCGAAGCCTTCGCGGGAGACGGTGAGGGAGTAGCCGGAGGCAGGCGGCAGCGAGGGCGCGTTGAAGACGCCGGCTTCGTTGGACTGCATGGCACGGCGGATGCCCTTGGATTCGTTGAGGAGAAGAACGTTGGCGCCCGGTACGGCGGCGCCGGAGGCATCGCGCACGGCGCCGGAGACGCCAGCTAGTCCGGCCACGGACTGAGCGGCTGCCGGCAGGGCGACGAGGCAGAGGACTAGGAGGCAGAAGACGAGGAGGCAAAGAGTGGTTGTTCTTAGTTGCATGGACGAGGCTCCCAATTGGTTATTGAGTTTCCGGTTAGTACAGCGATGACAGTTGCGGGCCGTTCCGGAGGCCTGTGGCTGGGGGGGGCCGCAGACGCGAGGATAGGCCATGAACCCTGAAACAGAAGCAAGCTTCAGCATACCAGAGGAAGGAGTCAAGGGAGTCCGAAAATGGAGGTGCAAATCGCACAAGTTGGGCAAGGCGGGGTGCGGTAGGATGAGGGGCGCCATGATGAATCGAAGAGAGATGCTGCTGGCTCCGGCGTTCATCCGGGCCCTGCGCGACCGGCCGAACGTGTTGTGGATCCTGGGCGACGACCTGGGGTGTGAACTCGGCTGTTATGGCGACCGTGTGGTGAGGACGCCGAACATGGACCGGTTGGCGGGAGAAGGCGCGCGGTTCACGAGGTTCCACACAACGGCTCCGGTGTGTTCCGCCAGCCGGTCGGCGTTCAACGTGGGGCTCTACCAGACCGCGACGGGCACGCACCATCACCGCAGCCACAGGAAAGACGGGTACAGGCTGCCGGCGGGGGCGCGCCCGGTGATGGACCGTTTCCGCGAGGCGGGGTACTTCACGGCCAACGTCGGAGAGGTTGCGCCGGGCGTGCGCGGAACTGGCAAGACGGATTTCAACTTCACCCACGCCAAGCCGTTCGACGGGACCCACTGGAATCAGCGCGGGGCGGGGCAGCCGTTCTTCGCCCAGATCAATTTTCAGGCTCCGCACAAGGGGCCGGCGTTCAAGGCGGCTCGGCAACGGAAGGACCTGGTGGACCCCGAAAAGGTGGAGCTGCCGCCGTTCTATCCGGACCATCCCGTTGTGCGGGATGAGGTGGCGAACTACCTGGACGCGGTGCAGATGCTGGACTGGCAGGTCGGCGTAGTGCTGGAGCAGTTGCAGCGGGAGGGACTCGCGGAGAACACCGTGATCATGCTGTTCGGCGACAACGGCCGGTGCCTGATCCGTGGCAAGCAGTGGCTCTACAACCACGGGACGCACGTGCCGCTACTCATGCGGTGGCCCGGAGTGGTTCAAGCCGGGACGGTGAGAGAGGAGCCGTGCCACACGTTGGATATGAACGCGACGTCGCTGTGGGCGGCCGGCATCGACGTGCCGGAGGGCTACCATGGCCGGCCGCTCCTGGGGCCGCAGGCCAAGGAGCGGGAGTACGTGCTGACGGCGCGAGACCGGTGCGACATGACAGTGGACCGGATCCGCTGCGTGCGCGGGCGCCGGTACTCCTATATCCGCAACTTCATGCCCGAGAGGCCGTACACGCAGTACAACCAGTACATCGAGACTTCGTACCCGACGCTTGGAGTGATGAAACAACTCCACGCGGAGGGGAAGCTGAACGCGGCGCAATCTCTTTTCATGGCGGAGCGGAAGCCGGCGGTGGAGTTCTACGACCTGCAAAAGGACCCGTTCGAGGTGCGCAACCTTGCGGCCGAACCCGGAGAAAAGCGGCGCGTGGCGGCACACGCAGCGGTGCTGGATCGCTGGATGAAGGAAACGGGTGACCGTGGGGGCGAACCGGAGGACGAGGCGGCGCGCCAGTTGTGATATGACGGCAGGATGAGATTCGCGGGCAAGACGGCGGTAATCACGGGTTCAACCAGCGGACTAGGCAGTGAGATGGCTGTGCGATTCGCGCGGGAGGGGTGCCGCGTGGTGGTCCACGGGACCGACGCGGAGAGGGCGAAGCAGGTACGGGCGGAGTGCGGCGAGGGTGCGGAAGTCTTTCTGGGTGACATCTCCAAGCCGGAGGTGGCAGGCGCCCTGATGGAGCACGCGGTGGAAAAGACCGGACGGCTCGACATCCTGGTGAACAGTGCGGGCGTGGTGAAGATGGAACCGTTTCTGGAGTTCCGCGCCGAGACCTGGCAGTTGCTGGTGGACGTGCACCTGAGTGGGGCGTTTTACTGCGGACAGGCGGCGGCGCGGGTGATGGCGAAGCAAGGAACCGGGCGGATCATCAACGTGTCGACGATTGCGGCCGGGTTCGGGCAATACGGCTTCGCGGCGTATGGTCCGGTGAAGGCAGGCGTGGAGGCTCTGACCCGCGTGATGGCGGTGGAGTTGGCCGGGCACGGCATCGCGGTGAACTGCATCGCTCCGGGCCCGGTGTGGAACGCAATGCTCGAGAACCTGTACGGAGCGGAGCGGCTGAAGGAGCGTTTGAAGACCATCCCGATGCAGCGCATGGGGGAGGCCGGAGAAGTAGCGGAGATGGCGATGTACCTGGCGGGCGAGGGGGCCGGATATGTGACCGGGCAGGTGCTGCACATCGACGGCGGGGCGAGCGCGGCGGGGTGTTTCACGATGGAGGTATACCGGCG
>JACRKW010000091.1 GCA_016215215.1 Acidobacteriota bacterium | reverse complement strand
CTCGACCGCAACAATGACTGCGGGGCCTGCATGGAGTGCGTGAAGACGTGCGCCTACGACAATGTGGCCGTCTTCTGGCGGAGCGCGGGGCGGGACACTCGGGTCGCCGATTACGGCGAGGCGTGGCAGGCCATCGTCATGTTCGCCCTGGCTTGCCTGTACTGCTTCATCAACCTCGGCGCCTGGGATGGGATCCGGGATTGGATCGACATCGTGGACAAAGAGAACTGGGGAACGTTTGCGATCTACGCGGCGGGGGTGTGGGTGGTTTGCCTGGGCGTCCTGCCGCTGGTTTGGTACCTGCTGACCAGAGCCGGGATTGCTTTCAGCCGGTCGAGCCTGACATCGAAACCGCAGTTTTTGGCGACGAGCGCCGCGCTCATCCCCATTGGCCTGGCGTGCTGGATTGCCTTCGCGCTGGCCACAGTGCTTTCGATGATGACCTTCCTGCTCCAGAGCCTGTCCGATCCGTTCAACTGGGGATGGGATCTGCTGGGCACTGCGGGCAGCCGCTGGCACATCATCTGGTCGCCGGCCATACCGTGGCTGCAGGTGGGGTGTGTTCTCATCGGTTCGGCCTATGCGATCCAGACGCTCTACAGGTGCTGGCTCGACAGCACTGGGCAGAGACGCAGGGCCATAGCGGGATCGCTGCCCTTGGGCTGTTTCCTGTGGAGCGCCGCGGCGAGTATGATCTTCTTTTTCGCCGGCTAGAGGAGACTGGAAGAATGACCAAGAAGGCGGACAGGCCGAAATCACCCGGGAAACCACGCTCCTCTCTGCTGCGCAGCCTGAGGATTCCCGCGGTATTGCTCGGCGTCCCATTGCTGGTTCTGCTGTACCAGGCCAACCAGTCCGGCCTCAGCGTCAAGCAGATGTTCGAACACATCTTCAAGGGCGCTCGGAAGGGGGAGGCGGAGGCCGGTCCGGCGATCGCCGCGCGGGGCCCCAAGGTTGACTTTCTGAGGCCGGTCCCGATCGGCGCTGCTTCGACGGATCCTCCACGGATCGGCAGTCTCGAGATTGTGGATCTCGACAAAGACGGGCTGCCTGATGTGCTGGTGGCCGATATGCTGGCCAATCGCGCGGCCTGGATCCGGCAATCCCCGGCAGGCGTCTACACGGAGAGGTGGGTCAGTCCGGTTCTGCCGGCGCCGGCGCACGTGAGCGCGGCCGATATCGACAAGGATGGAGATCTGGACGTGCTGGTGGCCTGCATGGGGCAACTTTTCCCCTCGAATGACAAGATCGGCTCGGTGGTCATTTTAGAGAACGACGGGAAGATGAACTTCGCGCCGCACACCATCGTCGATCACGTCGCCCGGGTCACCGACGTTCGTGCGGCGGACTTTAACGGTGATGGGCGGGTGGACCTGATTGCGGGCCAATTCGGCTATGACGATGGGGAGACCCGCTGGATGGAAAACCTCGGCAACTGGCAGTTCCGATCCCACATCCTGCAGAGGCTCTCCGGGGTGATTCACACGATTCCCGTGGACATCGACAACGACGGCGATATGGACGTGGTCAGTCTGGTCAGCCAGGAGTGGGAGGAGACCTACATCTTCGAAAACGACGGTCGGGGCAACTTCAAGTCGCGTTTGATTTGGGGCAGCACCAATGAAGACTATGGCAGCAGCGGCATCCGGCTGGTGGACTTGAACAAGGACGGGCGAGTGGACGTCCTGCTCACCAACGGCGATGCCTTCGACTACCTGCCGCCGCGTCCCCGGCCCTGGCACAGCGTTCAGTGGCTCGAAAACAAGGGGAACTACAAGTTCGAGCACCACTCCGTGGGTCACTACCTGGGGGCCAGCGGGGCAGTTGCGGCCGATCTGGACGGGGACGGTGATCTGGATATCGCGGCCGTCAGTTGCTACAACTTTTGGGAGCGGGAGGACTCGCAGAGCATCACGTGGTTTGAGAACGACGGCAAGATGAACTTCACCCAGCACGACATCAGCCACTTGCCCACTCATCTCATCAGCCTTGAGGCTGCGGACATGAACTCCGATGGAAAGCCCGACCTTGTGACCGTGCGGATGGATGTCTATCAGCCGTTCACCAAGGACGGGCGCGTTGTGCTCTGGTTGAATCACTGGGGCCAGACGCCGCCGAAGCAGGGCAGGGTGGGCCCGGCACCAGAGGCCGTCCGGGCGAGCGAATGAATCCATGAAAGCCAAGGCTGGCGATGATGACCGGAGTTCCAAGGCAGCGCCGCTACTGAAGACTCTGGGACTTGCCCTGGCGCTGGGGGTAGCAGCTTGGTTCGCCGGGCCGCTGCTGTTCCCAGTGAAGCCGCCGGCCGATTTTCCCAAGCTGCCGGACCTTCAGAAGGCGAACCCAGATCTTCGCGCATTGTTGCAGCGAGCAGATGAAGAGGCGCGGCGGAAGCCCGGCTCGGCGGAAGCGGTTGGCAAGCTGGGGATGGCCTATCATTCCAACCTTCTCTATGAGCAGGCCAAGAGTGCGTATCGGATCGCGGCGCGGCTGGCGCCCGGCGACCATCAATGGGCGTACGCGCAATCCGTCCTGCAGGAGGAGAACGCGAACGAGCGCGAGCAGGTGCCATTGTTGCATCAGACAGTGCGCCTTAAGTCCGATCACGTCCTGGCGCTGATCAAACTGGCGGACTGGCTGTTCAAGCAGGACCGGCTGGGCGAGGCGGCGCAGTACTACGAGCGAGCCGCCAAAGTGCCCGATGGCGGCGCGGAGCTGCAAGCCTCCTTTGCGCTCGGCCGCGTGGCGGCTCGCCGCAGGGAGTGGAGCAAGGTGGTGGAGCATATCTCTCCGTTGACACGCGCCTACCCACACGCCGCCCCGCTTTACGAGCTGCTGCGCGAGGCCCACGAGTCCCTCGGGCAATCGGATAAGGCCGCGGAGGCCCGACAGCGTATGGCCCTGGCCAAGTGGAAAGCTGTGCCGCCCCTGGAAGATCCTTTCAACGAGCATTTGATTGGTCTCAGCTATTCTTCGACTCGTCTGCTCAAGCATGCCGGCCTGCTCAGCCGCATGGGGCAAGCGGACCGAGCGATTGAGGTAGGCCGCCGTGCCGCCCAGGCCGATCCCACGGATGCGGATGTGCGGAACTTCCTTGCCCGCACGCTGCTGACATTCTACGGAGACAAGCCGGATGCGGTGGATGAAGCGCTGACGCAACTCGACGAGTGTCTCAGGCTCAGACCGGAGGATCCAGTGCCGCTGGGGGGAGTGGCTGACGATTTCTTCAAGTCGCCGAAACCTCCGGCGGCCGTCGCGCGGCTGCGGGCCATGCTGCGCTCGCGGGCCAAGCTTCCCGGCGTCCATTTCTTCCTGGGCCAGGCCGCGCAAGAGCTGGGAGAGACTGAGGAAGCTGTTACTCAATACACGGCGGCGCTCAAGGAGACCCCCCGGAACTCCGCCATCTACAACAAACTGGGCCTGATCGCGGAGAGCGCAGGCAGGGACGGCGAAGCGATCGCTCACTTTCAGAAGGCTGTTCAACTGAACCCATTGAATGCTTCCGCCCGGCTCAACCTGGCAATTGAGCTGGTGCAGCGGGGCAACTACGTGCAGGGGCTGAAGGAACTGGACGAGTTGCTTCGGATCAACCCTCACGACGCGGCCGCGCACTTCTGCATGGCATTCGCACTGCTGACCATAAGGCGTACTGACGAGGCAATCTCGAAGTTCCGCCAGGGCTTGCTCTACAAACCAGATGACGCGGAGGCCCACTTCGGCCTGGGGTCCGCCCTTGCGGCGCAAGGCAAGATGCAGGATGCATCCACCGAGCTGCGAGAAGCGCTACGTCTTCGCCCGGACCACAGGCGAGCCCGAGACCTGCTCGACCAGCTGGAGCGCTGAGCCGCATTTGGACTGGTGAGGGATGCCGTACGCCGGCCGGAGGGGTGCGCCTGCACCCGATTCGAGGAGAGGGCTCACATCACGCGACAAGGATGTGTCGATTTCATTGATCTTGCCTGTGCCCGGATGTATGATATGCGTGGCCGGAGGATCTAGTCGAGATTCGGGCTCTGTGCTCCGAATCTGCGAGCGGACCTCCAATGCTGAAGGGGGTCAGAATGAAGAGACATTCCTTTTCGGTGATGGCGACCGGACTTCTCGTCTGGTTGCTTGCCGTGCCTGCTGCCGCTCAGAACATCACTGGAGCTCTCACCGGGGTGGTGATTGACCCAGCCGGCGCGGCCGTCCCGTCGGCGCAGGTGAGCCTCACCAACCAGCAGACGAAGAGTAGACAGACCACGACCACGAACGATGCGGGCATCTTCCTGTTTCCCAGCATCTTGCCTGGATCCTACAGTGTCGGGGTATCGATGGCGGGCTTCCGATCCCACGAGGTGAAGGACATCGCCATCACCATGAACGAGCGCCGCTCTCTGGGCGACATCGTGCTGCAGGTGGGACAGGTGCAGGAGAAGGTCGAGGTCACCGCCGAGGCCACGCCAATCCAGACAGCCTCCAGCGAGCGCGCGGGACTGGTGACCCAAACGCAGTTGCTCAACACGGCCATCCGCGGGCGCGACTTTGTCGCTCTGCTTGCAACCCTTCCGGGCATCTATGACGAGAACATGCAGTCCCGTGACGTCTCCAAGGGGCCGGGAGCTGGTGGACTGCACATCAACGGCGGGCGCTCCACTTCGATCAATTTCGCCCTTGACGGGATTCAGAATACGGACACCGGCTCCAACGGCGGCTCGCACGTGCAGCCCAACATGGATGCCGTCGCCGAAGTCGTGGTGCTGACCAGCAACTACCAGGCGGAACATGGCCGCAACAGCGGCGGAACCATCAACGTCACCACCAAGAGCGGCACGCAGGAGTTCCACGGCAGCTCCTACTGGTTCTACCGGCACGAGAGTCTCTACGCGAACAGCTTTTTCCGCAACCGCACCAGCACAGTGCGGCCTATCGAGCGCATTCAGAACTTTGGCTACACCATCGGTGGCCCCGTGTACATGAAGGACTTCAACAAGAGCAAAGACAAACTCTTCTTCTTCTGGTCGCAGGAGTTCGTGCGCAGACAGAACTTCGCCGCCACGACCTTCGTGACTACTCCGACGGCGATCCAGCGCCAGGGCGACTTCTCGGACACGCGGGACGTCAACGGGGCTCTGATCGCCATCAAGGATCCAACCACCGGATTGTCGTTCCCCGGGAACGTCATCCCGCAATCGCGCATCAACAAAGCCGGGCTGGCCATCATCAACTACTTCCCCCTGCCCAACTACACGGAAGCAGACCCAGCACTCAGGTACTCGCGGAACTACCGCTCCAGCGGCAGCGGCGCCTTCCCCCGGCGCCAGGATCTTTTCCGGATCGACTACAACTTCAGCCAATCCATGCGCGTCTATTTCCGAGGCACACGAGATAATGACGACGAGAACTGGCTCTACAGCAACTGGACCGCGGGAAGCCATAACTTCGACATGTTCAACACCTACCGCCCGCAACGCGGCCGGAGCGGGCTGATCCATGTCTCGAACAGCTTTGGGCCCACGCTGGTGAATCAGTTCACCATGGGAGCCAGCAATCGCGCCCAGAAGTTCAATCCGAGCGACCCCAGCCTGGTCGCGCGCAGCAAGATGGGCAACATCGGCCAGTGGTATCCGGCCGGGAACGAATCCGGAGCCATCCCCGACGTCAGCTTCGGTGGCGTGCAGAACGGCATCAACGGCGGAATTGGCAACATACCATACACCAACCGGAACCCTGTGTTGAGCTGGGTGGACAACGTCAGTTGGATGAAGGGCAACCACGCGCTGAAGTTCGGCATCTACCTGGAGCGCATGCGCAAGGACGAGGTGGGCAGCGGCAACACCCGCGGTTCATTCACGTTCGATCGCAACACCAACAATCCGTTTGACTCCAACTACGCCTTCTCCAATGCCCTGCTGGGGAACTTCAACAGCTACTCCGAGGCCAACCGGCGTACGTACTCGCACTACCGCTACCTGCAAACCGAGTTCTACGCCCAGGATTCCTGGAGAGTCTCCAGGAAACTCACCCTCGAAATGGGTATCCGCTTCTACTCCTCGCCGGCCACGCATGACGACCGGCAGTTCCTGACCACCTTCATTCCCTCGACTTACAGTGCGAGCACAGCGGCCATCATGTACCGCCCGATCATCGACCCGGTCACCAAGAAGCGTGTTGCCGTCGATCCCCGCAATGGCGCCATCGCTCCGGTGACCTACATTGGCCTGTTCGTGCCCGGTTCCGGCAACTACGCGCCAGGCATGGCCATCGGCGGCAAAGGCGCGCCCGAGGGTCTGTACACGACGCCTTTCTCTATTGCACCTCGCTTCGGATTTGCCTACGATCCACAAGGCAACGGCAGGACGGCCATCCGCGGCGGTTTTGGCATGTTCTATGACCGGCCTCAGGGCAATGTCTACTCCGGCACGGTCGGCCAACCGCCGGTTTCGTACAACCCCACAGTTTCTTTCGGCAACCTCGACACCTTCCTCCAGGCAACCGGTGTCGTCGGTCCTCCCGGCGTCACCGTGGTGGAGAGCGCGAAACAGAGCCTGCCGCAGACAATGAATTTCAGCCTTGGTGTCCAGCGAGAACTCGGGTTCCGCTCCGTCATTGACGTTTCATACATCGGCAGCCTGGCGAGGCACCTGATCATCCAGCGCAACATCAATTCCATTCCGATGTACGCGCAGTTCAATCCGGCGAACGTCGACAGCACAACCGGCAGCCCGCTGCCGGATAACTATCTCCGGCCGTATCTCGGCATGGGCAGCATCAACATGCGCACTTTTGACGGCACATCCAACTACCACGGCATGCAGGTGTCCGCGAACCGACGCATGACGAACGGTTTGCAGTACGGAGTGTCCTACACCTATGCGAAGTCCCTCGGGACGGCCAACGCGGACTTTGGGGGCGTCAGCCTCTACTTCCCGATGCGCCAACGGAACTACGGGCCCCTGGGTTACGACATCCGTCACATGGCTGTCTTCAACTACAACTACGAAGTCCCCAACCTGGGGAAGAAGTACAACAAATGGGTGCTCGGCCTGGTCACCGACAACTGGCAAATCTCAGGAATAACGACCTTCATGACCGGCACGCCGTTCACCCCGGGCTGGAGCACCTCCGACGGGCAGAACATCACCGGGTCGCAGGAGGGCGCCACCATCACCGTGGTCGGGGATCCGTTCCTGCCTGCCAGCGAACGGACCTTCTTCCGCAACTTCAAGACGGAAGCCTTCGCCCGAACCCCGCAGCGCTCCTTCGGCAACGCCGGCGTGGGTATCATGCGCAACCCGTCGTGGAGCAACTGGGACATGAGCTTTTCCAAGCGCATCCCGTTGAAGAGCGAGCAGCGCTACTTCCAGCTTCGCGGCGAGCTTTACAATATCTGGAATCACACCCAGTTCATCAGCTACGACACCTCTGCCCGGTTCAATCCGGCGGGGCAGCAAATCAACGCAAACTTCGGCGCCTTCTCGGGCACGCGGGACCCGCGCAAGGCTCAGTTGTCGTTGCGCTTCATGTTCTGACCTTCGGAATTCGCGCCGGGCGCCTCGAGTGCGGCTGCGAATTGCCCGCGCTCTGGCGGGTGCGGTATAACGAGCCTTGTCCTTGAAACGCAAGGCTCGTGAAGGCGCGCGCGGCTACGATGCGGCGCCGATTCTCAAGACCGGAGGGCTTGCCCTGGCGCTGGGGTTGGCCGCGTGGCTGGCCGGGCCGCTGCTGTTTCCGGTGAAGCTGCCGGCCGACTTTCCAAAATTGCCGAATCTCGAGAAAGCAAACCCCGGTCTTCGTGCATTGTTGCAGCGCGCCGATGAGGAGGCTCGACGGAAGCCGGGATCCGCGGAACTGGTCGGCAAACTCGCGCTAGGCTACCATTCAAACCTGTTCGTGGAGCAGGCCGATCGCGCCTATCGCATCGCCGCCAGGCTGGCGCCCGGCGACCATCAATGGGTGTATGCGCTGTCCGTGCTGCTGGAGGAGAACGGCAATGAACAGGAGCAGGTGGCCCTATTGCAGCGGACTGTGCGGCTGAAGCCGGATCACGTCCCCGCTCTCATCAAGACGGCAGACTGGCTGTTCAAGCAGGACAGGCTGGATGAAGCCGCGCGCTACTACGAACAGGCAGCCAACGTGCCTGCCGGGGGCGCCGCGCTGCAAGCTACATTCGCGCTCGGCCGCGTGGCGGCGCGGCGCAGAGAGTGGGACAGGGCGATTGGACGCCTCGTGCCATTGGTGCGGAGCTATCCTCACGTAGCGCCGCCTTACGAAGTGCTGCAGGAAGCCTATGACGCGCTAGGGCAAGCGGACAAGGCGACCGAGGCGCGGCGCAGCGGAGCGTTGGCCCAATGGAAGATTGTTCCTCCGCCGGAAGATCCGTTGATCGAGCAACTGATCGGTGTTTGCTATTCGTCCACGCGCATGCTGAAGCAGGCCGGGCTCCTGAGCCGGGTAGGCCAACCGGGCCGGGCGATTCAGATCGCCCGCCGCGCGGCCCAGACCAACCCGGCCGAGGCCGATGTCCGGAACTACCTCGCCCGCACGCTGCTGACGTTCTTCGGTGACAAGCCGGAGGGGCTGGATGAGGCGCTTGCCCAACTGGCCGAATGCCTCCGCTTGAAGCCGGATGAGCTATCGCCCCTGTGGAGCTTCACCAACGAGTTTTTCAATACGCCCAAGCCGGCAGCCGCCACAGAACGGCTTGCCGGACTGCTGCGCCCGCACGCGGAGCTTCCCGAATCTCATTTCTATCAGGGGCTGATTGCCGACGCGCGTGGAGATTCGGCGGAAGCGGTGTCGCAGTACCGGGCGGCATTGAAGCACAACCCCAAGGATTCGGCGGCTTACAACAAGCTCGGCCTGATCCTGGACCGGGCGGGCAAGTTCGATGAAGCGATTGCGCACTTGCAGAAGGCGGTTCAACTAAACCCGGTGAATACCGGCGCCCGCTTCAACCTGGGTGTCGCGCTGATGCAGCGGGGCAGCTACGGGCAGGCCGTGAAGGAACTCGCCGAACTACTGCGGGTCAATCCGCACGATGCCGCCGCGCACTTCTGCATGGGCTTTGCGCTGCTGTACTCGAAGCGCAGCGAAGAGTCCATTCTGAAATTCCGCGAGGGACTGCGTTACAAGCCCGATGACGCCGAGGCCCACTCGCGCGGTGAGCGGCGCAAGCAATGACGGAAGCTCGCGGCAACTCTCCATGAGTCCTGTACCGATGGCCAGGGGAAGTGCCTGAATCGACACTTGCCTGCTATTCGCTCACTACGGGATGATGTCTGTTCTGGAGAATCCGGTATTCACATGAAAGAACTCGGGGAGGGCCTGTACGACCAACTGGTCACGCAGCGCATTCGTCAGGCTCTAGAACGGCAAGTCACCCGTGGGTTTAATTCTTCGGTTGAACCGGTTGAAGAGAACGACAGTCCTGACTATCTTGCTCGCCATCTGATTCGCCAGATCAAGTCCGCTCTGCGAGGCGTGTCTGCAGAGGACCGAAAGCGTCGCCAGATTGAGCTGGCGAATTCCCTACTTGACTTCGTGCACTCTCAGGAAGGACAGATCGAATCGGATCCAATCCTCCCGCCCGGCGAAATCCTACGTGCCATCTACCGCGGCGCTACGGCGCCGGAGCCGCCATCCACCCCACTCAGTGCCACGAGCCTGCTGATGAACGCGTTGGATGAACCTCGCCTGGGGTTTGAACTCGAACGCGAAATGGCGACGGCTGACCGCGTATTCATGGTAGTCAGCTTCATACAGTGGCGTGGTTGGCAGCGGCTCAAGAGCGCCTTCCACGAACTCGCCGACCGTGAGGTTCCGATCCGACTCCTCACCACGACCTATATCGGAGCCACGGATTTCCGAGCCATAGAGGAGCTTGCGCGGCTGACCAATGTCGAGCTGCGAATCTCCCTAGATGGGCGCCGCCGGCGTCTGCACGCGAAGGCTTGGCTCTTTCAGCGGGACAACGGCTTCAGTAGCGTCTACGTGGGTTCGGCCAACCTGTCTGGACCTGCGCTTGAAGAAGGGATCGAATGGACCGTCAAGCTGAGCGAAGTTGAGGCTCCGCACGTCGTCGAGCGCTTCCGAGGCGCCTTCGACTCGCTTTGGTGCGATGAGGAGTTTGAGTATTTCCGACCGGACGACGAAGACTTCTGCCGCCGGGTCAAGCAGTCTTTGGAACATGCCCGCCAGGGGCCCGGCCGCAAGGACTCCGGTCCGCCGGTGTTTTTCGATCTCCGGCCGCATCCGTACCAACAAGCCACCCTCGACCAGTTGGAAACGGAGCGGATCGATCGGGGCCATTTCCGGAACCTTGTTGTCGCCCCAACCGGAACTGGCAAAACTCTCATCGCAGCATTCGACTATGCGCGCCAGCCTTTCTCCGGGCGCCGGCCTCGGCTGCTCTTCTTGGCCCATCGCGAGGAGTTGCTGCGCCAGGCGCGCGACCGGTTCCGACATGTCTTGCGCGACGAGTCCTTCGGAGATCTGCTTGCCGGCGGAGAGGAGCCAACCAGCTACGATCACCTCTTCGCGACCGTCCAGAGCTTTCGAAGCCGAGGTCTGCTTGGGTCGCAGGGCGCGGCACATTGGGAGTACGCCGTGCTCGACGAAGCACACCATGTGCCTGCGGACAGCTATCGCGAGATCGTCGCCTCTCTCCGGCCGCGCATTCTCTTGGGGCTGACCGCCACGCCAGAGCGCATGGATGGCGAGAGCATCCTGTCGTGGTTCGACGATCGAATCGCCGACGAGATGCGTCTCTGGCACGCGATTGAGCGCCAGTACCTGGTTCCTTTCGACTACTACGGCGTCCACGACGGCACCGACCTGTCCGGGCTTTCCTGGACCCGTGGCTCGTACGCCATCGGCGAACTCGAACAGCGCTACCTCGGCAACGCACGTCGGGCGAACTTGATCATGGGCGAGTTCTGCGAGTTCTATGGTGACTGGCGTCTGGCACGGGCGCTGGGGTTCTGCGTGAGCATCGCGCATGCACAGTTCATGGCCCAGTCGTTTCGCGACGCCGGGATACCGGCTTTGGCCATCACAAGTGAATCCCCATCCGACGAGAGGGCCCGGGCCGCCTCGATGCTGCGCAACAGGGACGTGAACGTCCTGTTCACCGTTGACCTCTTCAACGAGGGCGTGGACATTCCCGAAGTGGATTGCGTACTCTTCCTGAGGCCGACAGAGAGTGCAACCGTCTTTCTCCAGCAGTTGGGCCGCGGGCTTCGGTTGGACACGGGCAAGACCACTTGCCTTGTGCTGGATTTCATCGGGAACCAGAGGCGGGAGTTCCGCTTCGACCAACGGTTTCGGGCGTTGTTCGGCGGAACGCGCCAACAGGTTGTTCGGCAGATTGAAACTGGGATCACGCGGCTCCCAGGAAACTGCTACTTCCGGCTCGACAAAGAGTCCCGGAAAGTCGTCCTGGAGAATCTCAAGACGCAGTTGCAGCTGAGCCGCGCCAGGATGGTCGCCGAACTGAAGGGTCTGGCCGGCCATCTCGGGCGTTGCCCCACCCTGATCGAGTACCTTGCCGAAACGCGCTATGAACTTGCCGACGTGTACAAGCCTTCGATCGGCGGCTGGCATGCGCTTCTCAACGAAGGGCAGCTCCTGACTGAGCCACCGACAGAAGCCGACGCTCTTCTCTCGAAGCGATTCCAACTTCTGCTTCACCTCGATTCCACCCGTCGGCTCCGCTTCTATCTGGACCAGATGACCGATGACCAATTTCTGGGCGACTCGGCCCCTCCGCTGGAAAAGCGGATGGTGGAGATGCTCACGTTCCGACTGCTTCAGAGCGAGGCACGGCAGCAAGGTAGCGAGTGGGTCGCAGGGTTGAAGAGGTTACGGCAGAACACGTCGGCGGGAGGTGAGTTTCAGGAACTCTGCTGCGCGTTGCTGGATCGGGTGAACCTGCATACCGACGAAAGACCCTTGCTAGATGACTGCCCGCTCTTCCTCCACCGCCAATACGCGCGCGACGAAGTTCTGGTGGCACTGGGTCTGCCGGAGCTTGTTGGGGCGCGCCACACGCAGACCGGCCGATTCTGGATTGAAGCGTCGAACACCGAGGTTTTCTTCGTGACGTTGGACAAGTCCGAAAAGACCTTTTCGCCTTCGACCCGTTATGAGGACTTCGCGCTGAGTCCCACTCGTTTCCATTGGCAATCTCAGAGCACCACGGGTGAGAACTCTCCAACCGGCCAGCGGTACACGCGCCAGCGGGAGAACAGCGCGAGGTTCCTGTTGTTCGTTCGGCCGAAGAAGGGAGACCCCTTCCTATTCCTCGGGCCCCTTCGCTACGTTTCCCATACCGGAAGCCGTCCGATGAGCATCTACTGGGACCTGGACTATCCAATGCCTGCCCGGTTCTTCGAAATCTGCGCCTCCCTTCGCGCAGCCTGAGAGCAAGCCGAGAAGTCTGCGCATCGTCTCGATCAACCTGAGTCAGTCGTCCGGCGCCCGCCAGACGGTCCGGCGCGACACAGCTACTTGAACTGACGCCGAGGCCCACTTCGGGCTTGCGTCGGCATTCGCCATGCAGCGCAAGCGGGAAGAGGCGGTGGCGGAAGCACGGGGAGGGCTGAGGCTGCGCCCGGACTTCCCCGGTGCGTTGGAACTGCTCCAGCAGCTCGCGCGTTGAGCGGCGAGGGTCCTTGCTACTTGTTCTTGCGCTCCGCTTGGAGGTGTCTGGCGACGGTGGCGACGGTGCCGGTCCAGAGCCCGTTGGCGGGATCGATCAGGTAGCGGCAGAGCTTTTCCAGTTCCTCGGCGAGCACGGTTTGCCGGCCGGGTGCGCCGATCTCGTGCCCCGCGAAGATGATCCAGCGATTCTCCTTGGCGGCTGTTTCGATGAATGCACGCATTTGGTCAAACCGCCAACCGTCGAAGTCAGTCCCCATCAGGTTGGCCAGATCGCACAGTTCGGGGTCGTTGGCGGATTCATCGAGAAAGCCGCGGCCGGTGAGAAAGCGCTTGGCCACCACTGGCACATAGCTTTGAGCGGACTCGCCGCGGCCGATGAACTTCTGTCCGCAGGGGTACGCAAAACTGACTGGGGTCACGCCGAGCTCACGTCGAAAGTATTCGGTCGCCCGATCGATGTCCGCCGCAATCCGGGAGAGCGTGTAATCCTCGAGCGCGTTGGCACGGGAGAACTGGTAGTTGCCGGTGCAGGGGTGCGAGTCCGAGTGGTGCGCGATCTCGTGGCGGCCCGCGGCGGCGGCCTGTTTCCAGCCGGAGAGACGCCTTTCGGTGTTGGAGGGCGTCAGGTAAAACGTCGCAGCCACACCCAGGCGGTCCAGAAGAGGGATGCCCGTATCGATGTGACTGAGACGGGCATCGTCAAACGTCAGGCTGACCGCCGCGCGCTTGCCACCGGGCCAGCGGAACCTGCCGGTCTGCTGCGCGCCGAGTCCCAGGGGAACGCTTGAAAGTAAGAAACGGCGCCGGTTTGTGGTCATGTCCCGTTCAGGGTATCACCACGATCCTAGTCGATGAGCGGGCGGGTGAGTTCGGTGCGCCAGTCGGCTGGATTGGAGCTGGATTCCGGCCCTTCCAGGTAGCACTCGTAGAAGTCAGAAGCGGCGGCGTAGCCGTTGGCTGCGATCCAGCCGCCGAATTCGGACCAGGCGTCACCCAGCTTCTCATACGGGCCCTGGTAGATGGTGCGGGCCACCCTGGCGGCTGGCATCGTAGCGCAGACCACGCGGCCTGCCGCGGCGATGGGGGCGGAAATGGGCACGCAGACCTGGAAATCGAATGTAGCTGGATCGACCTTTAGATGATGCGTGAACCAGGGCCCGCAGGGGCCAACGCCTTGGGACCTGGCGGCAGCCGTCACCTCTCCGATGGCCGGGCCCATCACCGATCGGATCTCGTTCCTCGGAACCTTCAGGTGGATGGCGGCAGCCAGCCGAGCGTCGGTTTGAGTGATCCGCGGCGGTTCGATCATGCTCCTCGCCGGTTGGTCCCGCATGGAGGGCAGGAGTTCTTCCAGCCGGTTGAAGCATGCCACCATGCCCTGCTCCATGCCCGACCTGCTCGCCGTGTCGCGGGCCGCCTTCGACTCGTACCGCATCGTGATCGTGGTCCTCGTGACGGCGCCGTGTTCGACGAAGACTGTCGTACCCAATGCCTCGCCTGGATACCAGGCGTCATCAAACTTCTCAGTGGATACAAGCCGGCTGGGAGAGGCCACTTCCCGGAACACTCCGCCCATCCCCATGTCCTTGACGCCGGCTTTGCGCCAAACATAGCGATACGTGCCGCCCACCTTCAGATCGATCTCACAAACCACCATGCTCCAACCCTCTGGCCCGAGCAGCCAGCGCCTCACCAGTTCCGGCTTGGTGAAGGCGTCAAACACCAATTGGCGCGGCGCGTGGAAGTCGCGGGTGATCTCAATCTCGAGATCTGAGGGAGTGGACAGGCGAAAGCTCTCGGGATAATGCACGTTGTCTCCTTTATCGTTTCCTGCGGACAGTGTGTGTGTCTCTTCTGGGCGGCGACTGCAATTGGCCCAGCAGATGATCCAAGCGCGAGAACGAGGCTTCCCAGAAGCGGCGATAGCTCTCCAGCCACACACAGGCCTCCGCCAGTGGGCCGGCCTCAAGCCGGCTTGGCCTCCGTTGGGCGTCACGGTCTCTCGAAATCAGGCCGGCGCGCTGCAGCACCCCCAGGTGTTTGGAGATTGCGGGCTGGCTGATTGCGAACGGCTCGGCCAGTTCCATCACCGACGCCTCCCCAGAGGCCAGCCGGGCAAGGATCGCGCGGCGGGTGGGGTCGGCGAGCGCGGCAAAGGTGGCATCTAGCCGTGCGGACTCTGCTTCCATATAACTACTTGGTTGCATAACCAAATGGTAATATACATGAAAGAAAAAGTCAAGTCCTAGAAGTTCGCAAACACGCATCGTAGGCGGAGAAGCCCGCTGGAGGGCCGGGAGGTAAGGGGATTCGGGCTTTCCCGCGAAGAACGGCGGCGCCGGGACGCGACTGGACGGGGTGAAACCGAGAATGTTCCGCATTGTCATCGGGGCGCAATGGTGATCGGCCAAGGATGGGATAGGCAACGGGAGATTAGCAATGACAATCGCCATGAAGATGTGGAGCTACGTTTCCGAAGTGGACCACGAGGTGATGCGCCGGGCGAACTGGTGGCGCGCGCCGAGGTGGATCCGTGTATGGATGATCTGTGCGACGCGTGGGGGGGACGGCTGGCTGTGGTACGCGCTGGCGCTGGCGGTGATGTTGTTTGGGGGCGAGCGGCGGTGGGCGGCGGTAGGAGCGGCATGCCTGGCATCGGGAAGCGGGATCGTCATCTTCGTGTGGCTGAAGCGGCTGATCCGGCGGCCGAGGCCGTGTGCGCTGGAGCCGCACTGCTGGGCGCGGTTGTTGCCGCCGGACCAATTCTCGTTTCCATCAGGTCACACCATCACGGCGTTCGCGGTAGCGGTCCCGGTGAGCATCGTCTATCCGGGCCTGTTTGCGGGGCTGTTGTGCTGCGCGCTCAGCGTAGCGGTGTCGCGGATTCTGCTGGGCATGCACTTTCTGAGCGACGTGGTGGCGGGCGCGCTGACGGGGACGCTGCTGGGGTATGCGGCGTGCGGGATGGTGCTGTAGGCATACCCGCTGGCTGACGTTCGTATCCTTTCACGCCTCGGGTCGCGGCCCCCAGGCGTGAGCCGTTACAATGGTCCTTCGGGGGTCTAATACTTTGCGTTACTTGCCGAATTCAGACGCGGATAGGCGCGCCATGCTGCAGGCCTGCGGGCTGGGATCGCTGGACGAACTCTACGGGCATCTTCCAGCCGAGGCGCTGCTGGGACGGCCGCTGAACATCCCGGCCGGGGTGTCGGAATACGAGATTGGGGAGTACTTCAAGGAGCAGGCGGGCCGCAACGCGAACGGCTACGCCAGTTTTCTGGGGGCGGGAGTGTACGCGCACTTCCGGCCGGTGCTGTGCGACGTGGTCGCGAGCCGCGGGGAGTTTCTGACTTCCTACACGCCCTACCAGGCGGAGATGGCACAGGGGACCCTGACGACGATCTTCGAATTCCAGACGATGGTCTGCCAGTTGACTGGAATGGAGGTTGCCAACGCGTCGATGTACGACGGCTCGACGGCGGTGCCAGAGGCGGCGATGATGGCATCGCGCGTCACCGGGCGGCAAGGCTTCCTGGCGGCGGCGAACCTCCATCCCGAGTACCGGCAGGTTCTCGACACAGCGGCCCGGAACGCGCGCATGCACGTCGAGGGCTTCGGCTACGATGCGGAGACGGGGCGGGCGGATCTGAAGGCGCTGGAAGGGAAGATCAGCGCGGAGACGGCGTGCGTCATTCTGCAATCGCCGAACTTCTTCGGCATAGTGGAGGACGTGAAAGCGGCGGCGGACCTGGCGCACAAGCACGGAGCGTTGCTGGTGGTTGTGGTTGCCGAGGCGGTCTCGCTGGGCCTGATGGAGCCGCCGCGGGATGCCGACATCGTGGCGGGCGAACTGCAGAGCTTCGCGATTTCGCCGTCCTACGGAGGGCCGTTCGCGGGCATCATCGCGACGAAGGAGAAGTACATCAGGCAAATCCCCGGGCGCCTGGTGGGCGAGACGAAGGACGCTGACGGCAACCGGGCATACTGCCTGACGCTCTCGACCCGCGAACAGCACATCCGGCGGGAGAAGGCGACTTCGAACATCTGCACCAACCAGGCGCTGATCGCGCTGATGGCGACGGTGTTCATGAGCGTGTACGGCAAGCAAGGGCTGCGGGAACTGGCCGGGCAGAACTTGTCGAAGGCGCACTACCTGGCGGACGGTTTGGACTTGCGGTTCAAGGGGCCGTTCTTCAACGAGTTTGTCGCGCGGCCGAGGGGCAGGACTCCGGAGGAGGCCAATGCGGCGCTGCTCGATAAGAAGATCATCGGCGGGCTGCCGCTGGGGCGGTTCTTCCCCGAATTGAAGGACTCGATGCTGATTTGCGCGACGGAGATGTCGAAGCGGGCGGACATGGACGCCGTGAAGGAGACGCTGTAATGGCCAAGTCAATCGGCAAGGTTCGCTCGCACCTGGTGCAAAACGAGAAGCTCCTGTTTGAGCTGTCGACTCCTGGCAAGGTGGGCTATCAACTGCCGGCGCTGGACGTGCCGGAGGTGGCGCCGGAGAAGGCGCTGGGCGGAGGGCAGGTACGGACGGAGATTGAGGACTTCCCCGAGGTGAGTGAAGTGGAAGTGATCCGCCACTTCACGCGGCTGTCGACGTGGAACTACGGTATCGACCTGGGGCTATTCCCGCTGGGTTCCTGCACGATGAAGTACAACCCGCGGATCAACGAGGCCGTGGCGCGGGCCGAAGGACTGGCGTGGGCCCATCCGTACCAGCCCGAATCGCTTTCGCAGGGCGCGATGGAGATCATCGCGGTGCTGGAGCGCCACCTGGCGGAGATCTTCGGGCACGACGCGGTGACGCTGCAGCCGGCCGCCGGGGCGCACGGAGAGTACACGGGTATCATGCTCGTGCGGGCCTACCTCGAGTCGCAGGGCAACCCAAGGAAAAAGGTGATTGTGCCGGACTCGGCGCACGGAACCAACCCGGCGACGGCGATCATCGCGGGCTACGACGTGGTGACGGTGAAGTCGAACGAGCACGGCATGGTGGATCCGGCGGCGCTGGCCATGGCGGTGGACGAAGACGTGGCGGCGATGATGATCACCAACCCGAATACGGTGGGGGTGTTTGAAGAGAATATCGTGAAGATCTGCGGCATCCTGCACGCGAAGGGCGCCCAGGCGTACATGGACGGAGCGAACCTGAACGCGCTGGTGGGGATCGCGCGGCCTGGCGACTTCGGGATCGACGTACTGCACTCGAACCTGCACAAGACGTTTTCGACTCCGCACGGCGGTGGTGGTCCGGGCGCGGGGGCGGTGGGAGTGAAGGCGCACCTGGAGCCGTTCCTGCCGGAGCCTCGGCTGAAGCAGGCCGGAGAACAATGGACGTGGGACTACGACAGGCCGCAGTCGATTGGGCGCGTGCGAGCCTATTACGGCAACTTCGGAGTGCTGGTGCGGGCGCTGGCCTACATCATGGCGCACGGCGGTCCGGGCTTGAAGAACGCGACGATCGACGCTCTGCTGAACGCCAACTACATACGCGCGCGGCTGAAGGACCGGTTCAAGATCGCCTACGACGCGCCCTCCATGCACGAGTGCGTTTTCGAAGATTCAGTGCAGGAGAAGCAGGGTGCGCGCACCGGCGACATCGCCAAGCGCCTGATCGACTACGGTTTTCATCCCTACACGGTAAGCTTCCCGCTGATTGTCCACGGCGCGCTGATGATCGAGCCCACCGAGACGGAGCCGAAGGCAGAACTGGACGCCTTCTGCGACGCGCTGCTGGCGATCGCTTCCGAGGTGGAGAGCAATCCGGAGACGGTGAAGCAGGCGCCGGAGATGACGCGGACGTCGCGCGTGGACGAGGTGACGGCGGCGCGGAAGCCCGTGGTGAGGTGGAAACCGGTCCCACGATAGACTGATAGCTTGCGCAGGCAAGCCATCCTCGTCTTTCTGTTCGTGCTGGCGGTACGCCTGCCGTTCCTGAATCAGGCGATTCAGGGGGATGACTACTACTACCTGGCGGCGGCTCAGCACGCGCAGGTGGACGCGGCTCATCCGCACCACGCCCGCTACGTCTTTCTGGGAATTCCGATGGACATGCGCGGGCACCCGCATCCCCCAGGCAACGCATGGCTGCTCGGGGCGCTGCTGGCAGTGATTGGCGACATCCGGGAGGTTCCGTTCCACGCAGCGTATGGGCTCCTGTCGCTGCTGGCCGCGTTTTCGATGCTGGCGCTGGCGCGGCGATTTGTGCCGGAAAGGGCGCTGGAGGCGACGCTGCTGTTCTGCGCCGTGCCGGCGTTTCTCGTCAACGGCGGGTCGCTGGAGGCGGATCTGCCCTTGCTGGCGTTCTGGATGCTGTCCATGGCACTGGTTGTGAGCGGACAGTACGGATGGGCGGCCCCGGCGATGGCCGCATGCTCGATTACCGGCTATCAGAGCGTTGTGCTGATCCCCATCGTGGGGTTGTGGCTGTGGCAGCAGGGGGAGTTGCGGCGGCGCTGGTGGCTGCTTGCCATCCCGGTGGCGGTGATCGGCGGCTACCAGGTGTTTGAACGCATCACGGCTGGGGAGTTCCCGGCGCTGGTGCTCAACCAGCACTTCCAGACCTACGGCCTGCAGCGGCTGGAGATGAAATTGAAGAACGCCGTGGCGTTGAGCGGGCACCTGGTGGTGATGCTGACGCCGATCGGCTTCTGGGCCCTCTTGCGGCGGAGAGACCGCTTCCTGACGGCCTGGGTAGGGATCTTCTTCGCCACGGCGCTGGTCTTGTTCTTCGCCGGATCGGCGCGCTACCTGCTGCCGCTGGCGGCGCCGTTCGCCATCGTCGTGGCGCGGCATTACTCCAAGCGCCCGGCGCTGCTGTGGACGTGCTTCGCGTTGAGCCTGGCGCTGGGGCTGGGGCTAGCCTGGGTGAACTACCAACACTGGGACGGCTACAGGCGCTTCGCCGCCGATGCGATGCGGGACGTGAATCCGGAGCATGGCAAGCGGGTATGGGTGAACGGCGAATGGGGGCTGCGATTCTACTCCGAGGCGCGCGGGGCGCTGCCGGTGGAGGGCGGGCAGGCGCTGAGGCCGGGCGACTACGTGATCACGAGCGAACTCGCGGAGCGGATCGCCTACACGACGGGCGGCGGCAAGGCGGTTGAGCAGGCGCGGATGGCGATCATGCCCACGCTGCCGCTGCGGCTAATCGGGTTGGGGGCGAGGTCGGGGTACTCGAGTGTCGGATTTGGGCTGCGGCCCTTCGATGTCACCACGGCTCCGGTGGACGTGGTGACTATGTCGTTGATCGTGGACAAGAAGCCGGAGCTGAGCTGGCTGCCCATGGCAACCCGGAGCGCGGAGAATCAGATCGTGAGCGGCGTGTACAAGCTGGAAAACGATCAGTGGCGGTGGATGGGCGCGCGGGCGGTGTTCCTGTTGAAGCCGCCGGCCGGGGCGGCGCCGCTGGCGGCGCAGATCTACATTCCGGACACGGCGCCGGGGCGCACCGTGGCGTTGACGGTGGATGGCGTGGAGAGGGCGCGGACCACCTTTGCCGCGCCGGGAGTCTACACTCTGGCGACGGCGGCGCTCAAGCCGGAGGGCGAGAGCGTGACGGTGGTACTGAGTATCGACAAGGAATTCACGGCGCCGGGCGATGGGCGGAGGCTGGGAATGATCGTGACAGGCGTAGGCTTTCCGCCGCCGCAGTGACGGCTTCCGGCGAGTCCTCAAAACGCATCACGCGGACATGGCCGCGGGGAGACCATACGCGCGGGTCGGTTGGTCCGAAGATGGCGACGACGGGGACGCCGCAGGCGGCGGCCAGGTGCGAGACGCCGCTGTCGTTGCCGATGAACAGGCGGGCTGAGGCAAGCCAGGGGATCAGCGCCGAGAGTGTATCGAAGCGGACTGCGCCCTCGAGGTGTTCATCCGGACCGGCGCACCACCTTACCGGAAAAGGGAGGAGGCGTGCGACTTCCTGGAAGCGTTCGAGAGGCCAGTTCTTTTTCCGGCTGCCAGGGAAGGATGGATGACGGCGAATTCCTGCTTGCCGCCGTCGCAGGGGATGCGCGGCACGGCGCCGGGAGGCGCCTGGACCTGGGCGAGGTAGAAGTCGGTGGCGTGCTCAGCGGAATCCACCGGGGGGAGGGCGGGGAAGAAGCGGACGGGCAAGCCGCTGAGCCGTTGGCGGAGGTCGTCGCGGGCGGCGCCGTACCAGGAGACGATGTCGTCAAACTGCGCCAGCCGGGCTAGCGTGGACGGGCCCGGCACAAGTGAATCGATACCTGACGCGACC
>JACRKW010000144.1 GCA_016215215.1 Acidobacteriota bacterium | reverse complement strand
CTGGACCGTGGAGCAGCAGGGCATCGCCGTGTTTGCTCCGGGCGTGGAACGCCCGCTGCGCCTGAGCTACCCGGAGGCCGCCGTGTGGGAGCTGCTTACGCGCGGGCAAAGCAGCGATGTCACGGCCGGCAAGCTTCGGGCGATCGCGCACCTGGACGAGTCGGGCGCGGAGGGTTTGGTGCGGCGGCAGCTCAAGGCGTGGCTCGCGGCGGGCCTGATTCAGCGCGGGGGGGCGGATGTCTAACGTCTCCATCACGCAGGTTTGCACGCGCGATTGCGGATACTGCTTCTCGCGGCCGGTGCTGAGAGCGGGGCCGTCACGGCCGCACATGACGCCGGCGCTGTTCGAGCGGGCGCTGGACTATCTGGAACGGTCCGGTCTGGACCTGGTCCCGCTACTGGGCGGAGAACCCACCTCGCATCCGAACTTTGCGGCGTTGGTGGGCCGGGCGCTGTCGCGGGGATTCCGCGTGTTGGTGTTTTCCAACGGGGAGATGCCCGGGACGGCTCTGCGCGCACTGGCCAGCGCGCCGGAGGGCCGCGCGACGGTGCTCATCAACGCTACCGGCCTCGTGGAGATGCCGGAGGGCAGGCGCGCGGCGATCCGCGCCACGCTGACGGCGCTGCGCGGCCGGGCGGGCCTGGGTTTCACTATCGACTCACCGGCATTCGATACCGCCGGCCTGCTGGACTGGGTCGACGAGTTCGAGCTCGACCGCAACATCCGCGTTGGACTGGCGCATCCGGTGGCCGGCGCGACGAACCGTTACCTGCGGCCGCGGCAATACCGCGCGGCCGGGCGGCGGCTGTCTGAATTCGCCGCGGAGGCGGCCGGGCGCGGGGTGGCTCTGGATTACGACTGCGGGTTTGTGCCCTGCATGTTCCCGGACGGCGAGTGCGACGACGAGGTGGGCCTGCGATGCGGGCCGATTCCGGATCTGCTGCCCGACGGCAACTTCGTGGCCTGCTATCCTCTCGCGCCGCTACACTCCGAGCCTCTGAACGACGGCTCAACGCAGGAGGAGGTGCGCTGCAACCTCAGCGCCCGTTTCGCCGCCGAAAGGCAAGTAGGCATATTCCCCGAGCGTTCCGTCTGCGAGGAGCGAGCTGCGAACCGCTGCGCGGGCGGCTGCCTGGCCGCAGCGATGCTTCGTTTCCGGAGCGCTCCGGAGGACAGCAAGCGACCGGCGAACCGTCCGGCGGAGCGCTGGGCGATTCCGTATATCGATCAACCGGCGGAGTTCTGGCAACGCCTGGCGGCGGAGTTCCCCAGCGCTGCCCTGGAGGTGTACTTCCCGCTGCCGGAGGAGGTCATCGGTTCGGGCCGCCCGGTGCAAGTGGCGCCGCGCGTGGTGCGGGAGCTGGAGCGGCTTGGCGGCGAGTACGGCATCCGGCGCGCGACCGTGTCCAACCTGCTGCTGGCGGCGCGGATCAAGGAGGCGCTGCCCGATTTTCATCTGACCGCCTCGACACTGATGGACATCGCCGACGGATATCAACTGGGCCTGATCGACGGGGTGTGCGACACGGTGGTACCCGCCACCCGCATCATGCGCGACCTTGCAGCTTTGCGGAGGCTCCGTACGGCGTTTCCTGGACGCATCCGCCTGCTCGTGAACGAGGCCTGCCTGCCCGCGTGCCCGTACCGCACGCAGCATTTCCACGAGATGGGCGGCAGGTTTGCCGAGCCGAAGTCTCTGTGCGAGGAGCTGCTGGAGAAGAAGCCGTGGCTGCGGATGACGGGGGCGTGGGTTTTGCCCCAGCACCTGCACCTGTTTGACGGCCTGTACGACGAACTAAAGCTGGCCGGGCGCGCCACGCTGCACGAGCCGGAGCACTACCGGGAGGTGCTGGGCGCGTATATCTTCCGCCGGCCGCTCACACCGAACGCGATCGGCGGGGGACCGGCATCGGTGCTCCAGCCGATGACGATCGATGCTGGATTCTACCGGCGCACGCTCGAATGCGGACGCCAATGCAACAAATGCGACGCTTGCGCTGAGTACTTCGGCGCACAGATGGAGGAACTCACCCATGCCGGACGAAAGCGCGAACCGGCGCCGCTTCTTCCGATTCTTGGCGCGTGAGGGCCTGGCCGCTGTGGACGAACTGCGCGGCATCCCGCAGGCGGACCTGGGGGATCTACCCAAACTCCCCGGCCGGCAGCTTGCGCAGCTTATTCCGGCGGTCCTGGAGGAAGTCGAAATACTGCCAGGCGAGGAGGCGGTGAGGGCGCGCAGACCGAAGGACGTTGCACCGGTTGAGCTCTTCCGTATAGATCCGGCCACGATCCGGCTGTTCAACAGCTTCGATGGAACGAGGACGTTGGGTGACTGCGCCGCGGAGCTGGCCGCCTCCACGGGCTGGCCGCCGGAGAGGAGTTTCGCCGCGGCCAGGAGTCTCTTCTTGCACCTGGCGCGGCTTCGGGTGTGCGTGCCGCAGAACGCGCCGCCTCCCGGCGGGTGCGGAGAAGAAATTGAAGTCGAGGAGGAACCCGAAAGCAAGTGACCGCGGTGTCGCTATCAGCATGTCCCGCCGTTCCGGCCGTCCTGAGAGGCGCCGAGGGGGAGTGTGTGCAGTACGCCGCCGGCCGGCTGCAGCGCGGAGCGGCGGAGAGCAGAATGCTGCTGGCGCACGCCGCCGCGATGACCGAGCGATGGGAGCGTTTGGCGGAGGCCCCGTTCGCACCGGAGTGCTTGACTCTGAACCCCGGCAACGGCTGCAACATGGCCTGCCGCTACTGCTTCTCAGCGGACTCCCGGCGGGACGCGCCGCTGACGCCGGTGCGGATGGAAGCGGTGGCAGGCGCGGCAGCGCTAGTGGCCCGCCACTGCGCGGCGAAAGGCAGGACGTTCCAGTTGGTGCTGCACGGCGGCGGCGAGCCGGCGCTGCATTGGGATGTGTTGCAGGAGGCGGTGGCTATCACACGACGCGCAGCACTAGAGGCGGGTATCGCCTGGCGCGGCTACGTCGCCACAAACGGCCTGCTGGACGAGGGGCGGGCACGATGGCTGGCGCAGAACCTGGACGAAATCGGCCTTTCCTGCGACGGACCGCCGGATGTCCAGGATTACCTGCGGCCGGCAACATCGGGCAAGCCGGCGTCCCTGGCAGTGGCGCGCACGGCCGCGGTGTTGCGCGCGTGTGGCGCGCGGTTCACTATCCGGACCACGATCACGCCGGCAACAACTGAGCGCCAGGCGGAGATTGTCGCGTGGCTCGACGAGAGCCTGGGCGCCAAACTCGGCCGCTTCGAGCCGGTGTTCCTGGCCGGCGCGAACACAAGCGAGCGGTTCCGCCCGGAGCAGGCGGACTGGTTCGTGCACCATTACCGGCGGGCCGAGAGGGAGGCCCGGGCGCGCGTCATGGAACTGGAATTCGGCGGTGTGCGCCTTGAGGAGATTCACGGCCCACACTGCAATCCGCTAAAGGACGTCCTGCAATTGCTGCCAGATGGCTCATTCACGGGCTGCTTTGCGCGCGGCAGGGATGTGAACGACTGGGCCACCATCGGACATTGGGAGGCCGGGGGGGGCGAGGTCAGGCTGGATGAGCGGCGCCTGTCCGAGCTGAAGAGGGCGGCGATGGTAATTCCGGAACGCTGCCGCGGCTGCGTCAACGTGCTGCACTGCGCCCGTGAGTGTCCCGAGGTCTGTCTGGCGGGCGGGGATGCGCTGCCTGACGAGCCGGGATTCCGGTGTCTGATTTCCAGCAAGCTGGCGGAGGGCTGGGTCCTGGAGGCGGCGGGCTTCGAGCCACGGTCCGGAACGGTCGTTCCGGCGAGCCGTATCCGCCGGCTTCTCGCCGGTGCGGACGAATTTATCGATACCAACGAGCCGCTCGCGCTTTGGGAGGCGGTGCGCCACCGGTTTGCGATCGAGTGCCGGGCGCTGCCGCCACCGCTGTGGCAGATGAGAGGGTTCGAGGACGACGGCGCGAAGGCGTGGCGTCACCTGAAGATGCGTCTTGAATCCGGTATGTCCGGGGAGGCGCTGTCGGTCTACGTGCACGTTCCGTTCTGCGACCGGCGCTGCGGATTCTGCGACTGTTACTCCGTTCCGCTGCCGGGCAGCCGGCGCGAGCAGGAGAGCGCATTCGCTGCGGCGCTGCTGGCCGAGATGGACGCCTGGACGGACCGCAACGGGCTACGGGAGCGTCCCGTCACCACCATTCACTTCGGCGGCGGAACGCCGCACTGGCTGAGCGCGGCGGTTTTCGAACGTATCGTAACGGGGCTGCGAGAGCGGCTCCTGGTGACGCCGGCCACCGAATGGGCTATCGAGACCACGACGTCACTGGCAGGTCCGGCGGAGCTGGAAGAGCTGTGGCGGCTGGGGTTCCGGCGGCTTCACCTCGGGGTGCAGACGCTCGAGGATTCGGTGCGGGAGAATATCGGACGGCGCGAGTCCGCCGCAAAGGCTTTGTCGAAGGTGGCAGCCGCGCTGGACCGCGGCTTTGTAACCACGGCGGACCTCGTGTTCGGGCTGCCGGGACAGACGATGACGGGCTGGTTGAGCGGCCTGGCAACGCTGGCGGACGCTGGACTGGACGGATTCTCTCTCTACGGCCTTCAGGTTTCGCATCGCAACCGGCGATTCCTGGAGCGGCGCGGCGGCCATGGAGCGAATCCTGTTTGGGAGTTCCTGCTGTTCTGCGCCGCCGATCAGTATCTGACGCGCCGGGGACTGGTGAAGAACCACTTCACACACTTCGCCGGCCCGCGCGACGGGAACCTGTATTACACGCACGGGCTGCGCGGGGAGGATCTGCTGGCCCTGGGTCCGAGCGCCGATGGCGTCTTCAACGGTTATCACTACCGTCATCCTGAGTTGGAAGGCTACCTAGCCGGCCCGCCGCCAGGGCTCGAAGGCGGGTTGGAGCAGCCCGGTTCCGGGCGGGCGTGGATGCCGGCTGCCAGCGAATTGATGTGCGGCCGCCTGTCGGAATCGGCTCTCTGGGCGGCGGGCCGTGGCACGCTGATCGGCGGATGGCTCGAAGCAGGCCTGCTTGTTTCCTCGCCCCCGGGCGGGTGGAGGCTCTCGGCAACCGGTTCCTGGTTCATCCAGCAAATGCTCGATCAACTGGAGGCGGCGTAACGCCATGGAACTCTACTCGCTGCCTTTCCAGGACGGACACCTGATCTATAGGCCGCTGCTCGGCATCGCTTTCGCAGGCAACGCCGCCATGGTGAACTTGCTTACGCGTCTCCAGGATGGCCCCGTAGCGCCCCGATCCAGCGCCGAGAACCGGGCTCTGAGCCTTCTGGAGGCGGCCGGCTTCCTCCGCCCCGACCCCGAGCCGGAGCGCGAGCCGGCGCGGCGTGCGCCGTACAGACCCACGGTTGCGGTACTGTGCATGACCACGGCCTGCAATCTGCGGTGCGTCTATTGTTACGCATGCGGCGGCGAGACGGCGCCGCGCCACTTGCCGGTGGAACTGGGCCGGCGGGCGATCGACACCGTCTGCCGCAATGCGCGAGACAGCGGCGCAGAACATTTCCGCCTGGAGTTTCACGGAGGGGGCGAACCGACGCTGGCGGCTCTGTCGTTGCGAGCGCTGGTGGCTCATGCGCGAACACGCGAGTCGCCTTGCCAGGTATCGGTGACGACGAACGGCTGCTGGACGAAGGCCACCAGGAAGTGGCTGCTGGCGCACGTCGATCACGTTAGTTTGTCCTTGGACGGGACGCGGGAGGTGCAGAACCGCCAGCGGCCCGATGCGGGGGGCGGTGCCACTTTCCGGAGAGTACTGGAGAGCGCGCGGGCGCTCGACCAGCACGGGGTTTCCTATGGCATTCGCATGACGGTCACCGACGATTCCATCGCGCACCTGCCGGCCGGCATCGACCTGCTCACGCGCCGCACGTGCTGCGGGGTATTCCAGGCCGAGCCCGCGTTCGACTGCGGCCGCGCCAGAGATGCGGGCCTGTCGCTTTCACTGCACCAGCGATTCGCAGAAGCGTTTCTTGAGGCCTGGGACATCGCGGCCTCGCGAGGGCGCCACTTGTACTACTCCGGCGCCAGACCGGGCATCATCACGCGCCGTTTCTGCGGTGCCGCCAGCAAAGCGTTGATTGTGACACCGGAAGGCTCGTTGACGGCGTGTTACGAGGTGTGCAGTCCCGATCATCCGCTGGCGGGCATGTTCTTCATGGGAAAGCTCGGGCCGCTTGGCCCGCGGACGGAGGAGCATGCCAGGCGGAGCTTTGAAGACGCACTCTATCGAAGCCGCGCGCGCTGCGCCGGTTGTTTCTGCTACTGGCATTGCGCGGGCGACTGCCCGTCAAAGGTGTTGGCAGCCGACGGCTTCACGGCTCCTCCGTGGAGTCCGCGCTGCGAACTGAATCGTCTGATCACCAGGGAACTCCTGGTTCGTTACGCCCACGCTGCAGGCGGCGTGTGGCGTCTTTCGGCGCAGCCCCACGCCGCGCCGCATGTGGAGGGTAACTGCCGCTGAATGAGTGGCACGAGCAGTGAGGGAAGCGAACAATGAGCAGGAATGAAGACAGCAAGCGGGATCGCCTGAAGGAGGTCCCGCAACAGACGGGCGAAGAGCCGGAGGTGTTCGCCATCCGGCGCTCCGGCGCCGGGTATGAGATCGACCGCCGTAAGTTTTGGAAGGCGCTGGGCGGGGCCGGCGGTCTGGGGGCCGCAAGCGCATTGGAGGCAGCCGATCCGCCAAAAGGCTGCACCGGCATCAAGGCTCACGCCAGGGCAGTGACGGCCGTGGCGTTCAGTCCCGACGGAAAACATCTATTCTCGGCCGGCGAGGATTCGCTCATCAAAGTCTGGTCCGTCTCGACGGGCAAACTGGAAAAGACGCTCAAGGGGCACTCCATGGGCATCGCGGCGCTGGCTCTCACCTACGGCAAGAAGAAGAAATGGCTGATCTCGGCAGGCAAGGAGAGGAAGCTCAAGGTCTGGGAGGCGCCGAAGGGAAAGCTAACCAAGACGGCAGACAATCCGCAGGATCTCCTCTCCGTCGCGGCAGCGCCGGAGGCCACAGTGTTTGCCACAGGTCATCAGAAAGGCGATGTCGGGCTGTGGTCTCTGCCCGACTGCAAGCGCATCAAGGATCTGACAGGCCACGGAGGCTTCGTCTACGCGGTGGCCGTCAGCCAAGACGGGAAGTTGCTGGCCTCGGGCGGCTCCGATCGGACCATTCGCCTTTGGTCGCTACCTGAGGGACAGTCCCTGGCGACGCTAAAGGTCCCGGCTGGCAATGTGAGATCGCTCGGCTTCAGCGCGGATGGCAAGCTTCTTGCCGCGGCGCGCGGCAGCACGATTCACGTCCGGGAGGTGCCCGACGGCAAACCAATCAAGGACCTGAGCGCCAACACCTCAGCCATCTGGAGCCTCGCCGTCAGCCCGGCGGGGAACCTGTTGGTGAGCGGTGCCGACGACAAGAACGTGAGAATCTGGTCGCTCCCGGACGGTGTGCTGCGCAAAGAGATCCCAGCACACGACGAGATGGTGGGCGCGGTGGCCATTCATCCCGACGGGAGCCTTGCGGCATCGGCAAGCTCGGACGGCTCCATCCGTTTCTGGACCCTGCCCGATGGCGAGCCGGGGCGCTGCCTCTACGATCCGGCAACGATCAGGAAGGGAACGGCAATGCGCCAGTACCGCCAGATGGGGCCGCGGACGTTCACGCTGCCTTGCGGTTCGAAGACGCCGCCCGGCGCCACGTGCGTCTGCGATTGCGTCGCTAGTTCGCTCACGTACCGGTCGACGGAGCAGGTCTGCATCTGCGACACAATCAGCATGCCCGTTGGCTCGCCGATCCCCGCCGGGGTGGTGTGCATCTGTAACACGATCGCCGTCGGCACGGCTCCGGTTCCCAGCACCCCACGGGCGCCGCGTGCGCCGCGCTCGGGGGGCGGGGGCGGCTGGTCGCGTGGCGGCGGCCACTACTGGCGGCCGACTTAGCCGGAAACAGGCTCGCGGACTGCTCAGCGCCGGGCACACGCCAAGCGACGGATACAAACCAACAAACGCAAGCGCCTTGAGGACGCCGTGCCTTCCGCGCGTTGACACCCCCCCACGGGCTTTTCTATCCTGACATACGTCAAGCTCACGAGAAGGGGACGTACGCCGTCTGTATCTCACGGGACACTCACCGAACAGGGGGCGTCCCGCCGCCGCGAGCCCGATGGCCCATGACAAGGATGACTACATGATCAAGGTGGATGCTCTGACCAAACGCTACGACAAGACTGTAGCGGTGAACGATATCAGCTTTGAAGTGCCGAAGGGGCAGATTGTCGGCTTTCTGGGGCCCAATGGGGCCGGAAAGACTACGACAATGCGGATCCTGACGTGCTTCATGCCGCCGACGGAGGGATCGGCGTCGGTGGCGGGCTTCGACGTGCTGCAGTCGCCGATGGAGGTCAAGAAGAGGATCGGCTACCTGCCCGAGAACCCACCGGTGTACCCGGAAATGGAGGTGGAGGAATACCTATCTTTCGTGGGCCGTCTGAAGGGCATCTCGTCGGCGGACCTGCCGGCGCGAGTGTCGGAGGTCGCGGAGCGGTGCGCGGTGGCAGACGTGCGGAAGAAGTTGATCTCGAAACTGTCGAAGGGCTACCGGCAGCGGGTGGGGCTGGCGCAGGCGATCATCCACAACCCGGATGTGCTGATCCTGGACGAACCGACGGCGGGCCTGGATCCGAAGCAGATTCACGAGACGCGGGACCTGATCCGGTCGCTGGCCGGGGTGCACACGATCATCCTCTCCACGCACATCCTGCCGGAGGTGGAGCAGACCTGCGACCACGTGGTGATCATCTCGCGGGGCAAGGTGGTGGCGAAGGACTCGGTGCAGAACCTGACGTCGCGGCTGCGCGGCCAGGAGGCGGTGGCGGTGGAAGTGGCAGGTGGCACGGCTGCGGCGATCCAACAGCGTCTGGAGCAACTTGCCGGAGTGGCACGGGTTGTGCCACGGGAGAACCGGCACGAAGCGCATACGTTTGAAGTAGAGTCGCTGCCGGGACAAAACGTGCGGGCGGCACTGGCCAAGACGGTGGTGGAGGCAGGGTGGGACCTGCATGAGCTGCGCCCGGTGGCACTGAGCCTGGAAGAGGTCTTCCTGGAACTCACCGCCAGCGAGCAGAAAGAAGGTGTCCAGTGAGAAGCGCATTCACCATTTGCCGCAAGGAGCTGAAGAGCTACTTTTCCTCGCCGATCGCCTACCTGCTGATGGCGATGTACGCGGTGATTTTCGGCTTCTTCTTCTGGAACGCCGTAGGCTATTTCGTGAACATCAGCTTCCAGGCGGCTATGAGCGGGCGCTCCTTCCCGATGGACGTGAACGAGATGATCATCCGGCCGCTGCTGATGAACACATCGGTGATCGGGCTTTTCCTGATTCCGATGATCTCAATGCGGCTTTTCGCCGAAGAGAAGCGTTCGGGGACAATCGAACTGCTGCTGACCTCGCCGGTGAGCGATATGGCGATCATCCTGGGCAAGTGGATGGCGGCGGTTACGCTCTACGCGTGCCTGCTGGGCATCAGCATGCTGGACGTGGCGTTCCTGTTCGCCTACGGCAATCCGGACTGGAAGCCGATGCTGATCGGATATCTGGGCCTGCTGTTGCAGGCGGGCGGGCTGCTGGCGATCGGGGCGTTCATCTCGACGACGACGAAGAACCAGATCATCGCGGGCGGCGTGACATTCGGGGTTTGCCTGCTGCTGTGGGTGTTTGAGTGGGTGGCGGGCTACGAGACGACGGCCTGGGCGACGGTGATGGCGTACATGTCGGTGGTGCGGCACTACGAGCCGTTTTCCAAAGGCGTGATCGACACCAAGGACGTGGTCTACTTTGCGTCGGTGATCTTCTTCGGACTTTTCCTGACGGCGCGGAGCCTGGAGTCGCTCCGCTGGAGGGCATAATTCATGAGCGCCAATTTCCTAAAGAGCAGGCAGACGCGCTACAGCACGTTCGCGAGCGTGTACATCCTGGTGGTGATCGCCATCGTGGCGGCAGCGAATTTCCTGGCCAATCGCTACAACACGTCGTTCGATTCGACGACGAACAAGCGCTACTCGCTTTCCGACCAGACGACGAAGGTGGTGCGCGGGCTGCAGCAGGACGTGAGCGTGTCGTACTTCGACGAGACGGTGAACTTCCCGCGGGCGAAGGACCTGCTGGACCGCTACGCGAACCTGTCGCCGAAGCTGAAGGTGGCCTACCTGGATCCGTTCAAGAAGCCGCAGCTTGCCAAACAGTACGGCATCACGCAGACGGGAGCGATCGTGCTCACTTCGGGGGCCAAGCGCCAGGAAGCCCGCAGCGTTTCGGAGGAAGAGATCACTTCCGCCATCGTCCGCCTACTGAAATCCGGCGACCGGACGGCGTGCTTTACGACGGGCGCAGGCGAGCACTCGCTGGAGGACAACAACGGCGGGGCTTTCTCCTCGCTGAAGCAGCTTGCCGAGAAGAACAACTACAAGACGGACGCCGTGAACCTGATGGAAAAGCCGGAGGTTCCGGCGGGTTGCGCGCTGCTGGTGGTGGCCGGACCGAGGGTGGATTACCCGCAGCCGGTGGTGGACGCGATGAAGAAGTATGTGGAGGGCGGGGGGCGCGGGCTGTTTCTGACCGACCCGCCGCTGAAGACGGGGAAGGAGTCGGTTTCGGACAACATGGCGCTGATGGAGCTGTTGAAGAGCTGGGGCGTGACGTTGAACAAGGACCTGATTCTGGACACGTCGGGGCTGGGCGGGCTCTACGGAATGGGCCCGGAAGTTGCGTTGGCCTCGCGGTACGAGACGCATCCGATCGTACGGGAGATGAAGAGAACTGCGACGGCGTTCCCGCTGGTGCGGTCACTGGAGGCCAAACCGGGGGACAAGACGAGCGTGGAGAAGTTGGTGTCTACATCGAAGAACTCGATCGCAGCCACCAACCTGAACCTGGGCGCCGGGGCGATGGAGATGCCGAAGGGCGAAACGCACTCGTATACCGTGGCCGCGGCAGGGACTTACAGAACCGGGCAGCAGAAGGACGGCAACAACGTGGAGGGGCGCTTCGTGGTGGTGGGTTCGTCTGACTGGGTATCGAACTACGCGCTGGGGTTTGGCGGCAACCGTGACCTGGTATTGAACATGTTCAACTGGCTGACCAACGATGAGGACCTGATCTCGATCCGGCCGAAGGACCCGGAGGACCGGCGCATCCAGCTTTCGAAGGCACAGATGCTGACGCTGCGAACGGTGAGCCAGTTTGGTATCCCGCTAGCTGTGATCGGGCTGGGGATTCTGGTCTGGTGGCGGAGGAGATAGGAGCGTGCAGTCGAAAGGGCTCTTCATCGCGGTGTTGCTTCTGGGCCTGCTGGCCGGGGGCATCTGGTATTCGAACCGGCAGCAGGGCGAGAAGGCGGCCAAGCCGCCGGCCGACGCGCCGCCGAAGATTCTGAGCCTGACGGAGAGTGACATCACCAGGGTGGAGATCCAGCGGCAAGCAGGCGATTCGGTGACACTGGTACGCGACGCGGCGGGCGGCTGGAAGATGACGGCGCCCGAGCCTCTGGCGACGGACCGCGATGCGGTGAGCGGCTTCCTATCGGCAGTAAGCTCATTGAGTGCAGACAAGGTGGTGGAAGAAAAGCCCGGCGACCTGGGGCCGTTCGGCTTGAAGGAGCCGCGGGTGTCGATCGTATTGACGCTGAAGGGCGGCAAGACGAGCACCTTGCGTCTGGGCGACGACGCGCCGGTGGGCGGTGGCGCATACGCGCAGGCGGCGGGTGACGCGCGGGTGTTCACGGTGGCGGCATACACGAAGACGAGCCTGGACAAACTGGCAGTGGACTTCCGGGACAAGCGGCTGCTGACGTTCGAGCAGGAGAAGCTGGTGCGGGTGGAACTGGCGGGAAAGGGAGCGCCGGTGGAGTTCACGCGCAGCGGGCAGAACGAGTGGACGATCGTGAAGCCGCGGCCGATGCGGGCGGACAACTGGCAGGTGGACGAACTGCTGCGGCGGCTGCGCGACCTCAAGATGGATCCGCTGCTGACATCGGATCAGAAGAAGGACCTGGCGTCTCAGTTCAGCGCGTCAGCGCCGGTAGCGACGGTCACGACGACGGACTCGGCGGGGTCGCAGAAACTCGAAGTGCGGAAGAACAAGGACAACAAGTACTACGCCCGCACGTCGGCAGTAGAGGGCTTTCACCTTGTGGCTGAGGACGCCGGCAAGGGATTCGACAAAGGCGCCGAGGACTTCCGTAACAAGAAGGTCTTCGACTTCGGGTTCAGCGATCCATCGAAGGTGGAGTACAGGGACGCGGCGCGGCAGGTGACGCTGAACAAAGCAGGCGAGAAGTGGCTGTCGGGCGGCAAGTCGATGGACGCAGTGGGGGTACAGTCATTGATCGACCGGCTGCGGGACTTGTCGGCGGCGAAGTTTCCGGAGAGCGGCTTCGGCGCCGGCGCGATCGAGATCACGGTGGTCTCGAAGGAAGGTAAGCTGACGGAGAGGGTGTCGATCTCGAAGAGCGGGGACAAGTACATCGCCCGCCGCGAGGGTGAGCCGTCGCTGTACGAGCTGGAGGCCAAGACGGTGGAAGAGCTGCAAAAGTCGGCGGCCGATGTGAAAGAACAGCCAAAGGAGGCGCGCCCGCCAGGGAGCGCAAAATGAACGCGCTTCTCACCGACCTGTATCAACTGACGATGGCGGCCGGCTACTGGCAGGCCGGCAAGCTGGAGGAGACAGCAACGTTCGAGTTGTTCGTGCGGCGGCTGCCTCCGAATCGGAACTTCATACTGGCTGCGGGCTTGCAGCAGGCGGTGGAGTACCTGCTGAACCTGCGATTCGGCGAGGAAGAGATCGGCTACCTGAAGCAGCTCCCGCAGTTTCAAAGGGTAGGAGAAGGCTTCTTCGACACGCTGCGCGCATTTCGTTTCACGGGCGATGTGTTCGCGGTGAGGGAAGGAACGCCGCTGTTCCCGGGAGAGCCGATTCTGACGTTGCGTGCGCCGATCATGGAAGCGCAAATCCCGGAGACGTGCCTACTTTCGACGGTTGGCTTCCAGACGCTGGTGGCAACCAAGGCAGCTCGGATTGTGGAGGCGGCGGGCGGGCGGTCCGTGGTGGAGTTCGGCACTCGGCGGGCGCATTCGCCCGAGGCAGGGGTACTGGCGGCTCGGGCGGCCTTCATTGGAGGCTGCGCGGGCACGTCGAATACGTTGAGCGGGATGCGCTACGGGATTCCGGTGTTCGGCACAGCGGCGCACTCCTGGGTGCAGAGTTTTCCGAATGAGATTGAGGCGTTCCGGCAGCTTCAGAACCTACTGGGGCCGAAGACAACGTACCTGATTGATACCTACGACACGTTGGAGGGGGCGAAGCGGGCGGCGTTCCTGGGCGAGCCGTTCTGGGGGGTGCGGCTGGATTCGGGAAACCTGGTTGAGCTATCGCGGGCAGTGCGGGCAATTCTCGACGAAGCCGGATTCCCGGATGCGAAGATCATGGCAACGGGCGACCTAAACGAGTACAAGATCCTGGAGCTTGTGGCGGCGGGAGCGCCAATTGACTCATTCGGCGTGGGGACGGAGCTGGCAACATCGTCAGACGCTCCCTCCCACGGGGCGGTTTACAAGCTGGTGGAGTTGGGCAATGGGGAACAGCGGCGCTACACGGCGAAGTTCAGCCATGAGAAGGCGACGCTGCCGGGCGCCAAGCAGATCTTCCGTTTTGCCGACAGTGACGTACTGGCCAGGGCGAACGAGACGTTTGCGCCGGGGTGCGAGGCGCTGTTGCGGCCGGTGATCGTGCGGGGCGAAGCGGTGGGTCGCGAGCCGAGCTGCGCGGAGAGCCGGGAATACGCTCGGGCGTCGGTCGAACGATTGCCAAAGAAGCTGCGCAGCTTGTTCGAATGCGAACAACCGTACCGCATCGACCGCAGCGCAAGCCTGATCAAGCTTTCCGAAGAGGTGAGCAGGCGCGAGAGATGACCACGGTCTTCTTCGATATCGATACCCAGGTCGATTTCGTCATTCCTTCGGGCGCACTGTACGTGCCCGGCAGCGAGGCGATCATCCCTGCGGTGGTGAAGCTGAACCGGTGGGCGGTGGAGCACGGGATCGCGCTGATCTCGACCGTGGATGCGCACGCGGAGGACGATCCGGAATTCCGGTCCTGGCCAGCGCATTGCGTGGCGGGGACGCTGGGGCAGCGGAAGCCGGAGTCGACGCTGGTGGGGCAGACTGTATTGAGCAAGCAGTCAGTGGACTGTTTCACAATTCCGGAGCTGCCTGGGCTGCTGGACAAGCTGGGCGCGGAGCGGTGCGTGGTGTACGGGGTGGTGACGGAGATCTGCGTTCGGTTCGCCGCGTTTGGGCTGCTGAAGACGGGGCGGCAAGTCGAATTGGTGGCAGACGCTGTGAAGTGCCTGGATGAGTCGGCGGCGGCGGCGATGCTGGCGGAGTTCACGGCGGCGGGCGGAGTGGTGACGGCCGCGGACGAGGTGTGCCGGTAGAGTCGGAATAGCAAAGCCAGGACGCGGGGTGGGATATGCTACGTTGAAGCCCGTTGAGGGCTACAGCGGAAGAGTCCATGGCAAACAACAAAAGCAGATGGCGAGAGCTGGTGTGCGCGTGCATTGTGGGATTCGCGTTCGCCGCGAATTACACCAACCACGCGCCGATGGTCGGGGTGCTGTCGGCGGAGTTTCATTTCAACCTGGCGTTGGCGGGGTTACTGACCACAGGGATCTTCGTGACGCACGCGGCGATGCAGGTGCCGGGCGGCCACCTGGCGGACCGGCTTGGGGCGCGGCGCGTGGTGTTGGCCGGGCTGGCCGTTGTGGCGGCGGGCAACCTGGGCATGGCGGGGGCGGGCGCTTACTGGCACTTGCTGGCTTGGAAGATCGTCACGGGCGTGGGTACGGGCGTATCCATCGTCGCCGGCGCGCGTTACATCACCGAGGTGTACGCAGGCGAGCGGGCTCACGTAGCGCAAGGCTTCTACGGCGGGTCGATCCTGCTGGGCTCGGGTTTCGTGATTCTTGTCGTGCCGCGGGTGCTGCTGGCAGTGGGTTGGCGCGGGTCGTTTCTGGCCACGACAGGGCTGGCCGTAGCCGCATGGCTGATCTGGCTGGCGGCGGCGCCGGGGCATGAAAAGGCCGAGGGCCACACGGCCGTAAAGCTGCGCGAACTGGCTCTGGACCGGCGGCTGTGGCTGCTGGGAGTGGCGCAGATGTCGAGCTTCGGCCTGCAGATCGTGGTGGGCACCTGGGTTACGCTCTACCTGAAGCGGGAGGTAGGATTGGGCGCGGCGCAGGCGGGGCTGGTGGGATCCTCTGTGTTGCTGCTCGGAATGGTCCTGAGGCCGCTGGGCGGAGCGCTGGTACGGCTGACGGGAGCGCGGCGGCTGTTGGTTGGCAGCCTGCTGGCCAGCTCGGCAGGTTGTTACATGCTGGCGCGGCAAGGAGGCTCGGCGGGCTGGGCGGCAGCCGCGATCCTGCTTGTGGGCATCGGATGCGGATTGCCGTACGCGGCGATCTTCACCGGCGCGGCCATGCTGCACCCTTCGCGGGCCGGGGCGGCGATGGGGTTGGTGAACATGATCGGCATCGTGATGATCCTGGTGGCGCCCCCGGCCATCGGCTACCTTGTGGACTGGAGCGGCAGTTTCCATTCGAGCTTCCTCACACTGGGGAGCTTCGCGCTGGTTGCCGCCGCGATGAGCCTGCGGGTGGAGCAGCGATGAACCTCACACAGCTGTTCGACCTTTCGTTTCAAGGGCGGCGCGAGGACTCCGCGCTGGAGTTCCAGGGCCGGGTGTACAACTTTGGCGATGTGGATTCGCGCAGCAACCGCATGGCGCAGGCGCTGGCACGGCGGGGCATCGGCAAAAACGACCGGCTGTGCGTGTACCTGGCCAACTGTCTTGAGTTGATCGATCTGTACCTGGCCTGCGTCAAACTGGGCGCGATGTTCGTGCCCGTGAACATCCTTTACCGCGAGCGCGAGATCGTACACATCCTGACCGACGCGGAGCCGAAGGCAGTGGTAGCAACCGGCGAAATGCCGGGCGGAGTGCCGGTGTGGAACCCGGGTGAACTGGCGGCCGAGGCGGCAGGAATGCCGGCTTTCCGTCCGGAGTCGGTGGTGGATGGCGACGACCCGGCGGCGATTGTGTACACGTCGGGGACCACGGGTGCATCGAAGGGGGCCGTGCTGACGCACAACAACTTCGCCGCCAACGCGCTGAACCTCATCACCTGCTGGCGGATTTCTGAAAGAGACCGGTTCCTGCTGGCATTGCCGCTGTTCCACGTGCACGCGCTGGGCAACGGGCTGCACGCGTGGTTGATCGCCGGATGCCGCATGCGGCTGCTGGAGCGCTTCGAGCACCAGAAGGCGGCAGGGGAGTTTCTCGATTTCCGGCCGAGCCTGTTCTTTGGCGTGCCAGCGATGTATGTCCGGATGCTGGAGTGGCCGGAGGAGACGGCGCGCGAGATTGGGAGGGCGGCGCGGCTGATGGTGTCGGGATCGGCGCCGCTGCCGGCGCAGGTCTTGGAGGAGTTCCGGGCGAAGTATGGCGTGACGATCCTGGAGCGCTACGGGATGACCGAGACGTTCATGAACATCAGCAACCCGTACGAGGGGGAGCGGCGCGCCGGGACAGTGGGGTTGCCGCTGCCGGGGGTGTCGGCACGCATCGTCGATGGGGAGTTGCAGGTGAAGGGCCCGAACGTCTTTGCGGGGTATTGGCGGCGGGAGGAGGCGACGCGGGCGGCATTCGCCGATGGGTGGTTCAGGACGGGCGACGTGGCGGAGCGAAGCGAAGACGGTTACTACACGCTGAAGGGGCGCAAGAGCGACCTCATCATCTCCGGTGGTTTCAACATCTACCCGCGCGAGATCGAAGAGTTGCTGCTGGAGCAGCCTGGCGTGGCGGAGGCGGCGGTGATAGGCGTGCCAGACCGCGTTCGGGGTGAATCGCCGGTGGCCTACATAGTGGCGAGCGGAGCTTTCGACGCGGTCCAACTGGAGGCTGTATGCCGGGAGAAGCTGGCATCCTTCAAGGCGCCGCGGGCGTTCATCCGAGTGGATTCCCTGCCGCGCACGGCGTTGGGCAAGGTGCAGAAGCACCTGCTGCCACGGGGAAAGGAGAACGCCGAGTAGCAGGAATCCGTGCCTGATCGAATGTCGATCGTCTGCTGCTTCTGGTTGTGCGCGTGCAGCGCCGCAACCAGGTCTACCGGAGGCCAAGATAGGCGGCCAGCTGGCACTTTTTGCTCCCCTTGGGGAGGTCCAGGTGGCATACTCCATAATAGAAAGGTATGGATTCCATGATGC
>JACRKW010000090.1 GCA_016215215.1 Acidobacteriota bacterium | reverse complement strand
TCCGCGCCGGCGTGCACGGGATTCTGCGGATCGGCGAAGGGCAAAGTGCTGGTGGGGAACAACGAGGACTTCGGCAATCCGCGCTCGCGCGTGTGGTTTGTGCCTGGGAAGGAGGGCGCCTACGGGCGCGTGTTGCTGGGTTTCAACGACGGCCGGGCGCAGGGTGGCATGAACGAGAAGGGTCTGATGTTCGACGGCTTCGCCACACCGCGGCTTGAACTCGCGCCGACTCCTGAGAAGTCCATCTGGTTCGGCGATCTTGGCGACAAGGCGCTGGCCGAGTGCGCCACGATAGATGAGGCGATCGCCCTGTTGAGCAAGCTGGCAGGCGCCGACAGGGCCGTGTTCCTGTTCGCGGACGAGCGCGGCGAGGCGGCCGCCATCGAACCTGACGGCGTTGTGCGCAAGAAGGACTGGTTCTTCGTTCAGACCAATTTCTATCAATCCCGCATCGCGCCAACCGAGGCGTCGTGCGAGCGCTTCAGGATCGCGCGCCGTATGTTACAGGATTCGGGGGGCGACATCTCGGTCGATCTCTTCCGGCGGATTCTGGCGGCCACTCACCAGGAAGGCAATTCGACGACGCAATACTCAAACATCTTCGACCTCAAGGCCCGTGTGATGTACCTTTACCACTTCCACAACTTCGAAAACGTGGTGAGGCTCGACCTCGCCGAAGAGTTGCGGAAGGGAGCCCGCAAACTCGAGATACCTGCCCTGTTTCCGCGGACCTACGCGGCCGAGGCGCACGCGCGCCGGTTCGAGTCGCAGCAGAAGAGATGAAGTGCGGGTCACCCCAAGACTGGCCAGGAGGGCCCACCGAAACGCCGTCCCGGGCTATGGCCGCAGGTGGGCGAAGGCGACTTCGACGGGGCCGGGGGCGGCAAGGGCCGAGGCGGCGGCGATGAACAGATGGCAGTTGGGTGTCATCGGATAGGCCGGTCTAGGGTTTCGCACATTCCCGGTGCGATCAGGACGGGGCGCCCACTGCCAGACTTGATTGCATTACAATGTCTTAATGCTTTGGTGACATGAAGGCGCCATCGGTCTGCTTGCAAGTTGGGCCAGGATAGGCAGACTCAAGTTAGAGGGGGATAGGCAGACTCAAGTTAGAGGGAGAGATTCATGCATTTGGGTGAAGCCGGACCAGGGCAACTGAGACTTCTGCGCGCCTACATGGCCGGGGCGGCGCTTCCGACGCTGTTTCTGCCCTTCGCGCTGGCAGCCTACTACGCAATCCGCTCCGGCCTGGAGCCGATGATCGGCTTGGAGCGGCTGGTGCAGTTCCCCTTGGCTCTGGCTCCGCTGTTGTGGGGCATTTGGAACGTAGTTTGGGCGGCACAACCGGAGCAGAAGCGCTTGCCGCTGGGGGTACATGGGGCAGTGGTGCCGGTGGTGGCGGCGCCACTGTTGGTGTGGGGCTGCGGGTGGCTCGGCGTGCCGTTACCGGAGCAGGCCATGGCGTACATTGGTCCCGGGGTCCCGCTGACGATGGTGCTGTACTTTGTGCTTTGGCGGACCGTGGTGGGGTACCTGAACAGGCTGTTGGAGGTGGGCTGAGCGGGCTCAGGGGGTGGTTGGCCACCAGAGGAAGCCGAAGGGGTCGGCGAGGCCTCCGGAGAGGCCATACTCCTGTTCGGCGAGAGGCATAATCTCCTTTGCTCCGGCGGCGAGGGCCCGAGCAAAAAAGGCAGCAGCGTCGGGGACGTAGAGGAAGATGGAAGCCGGAGAGCCACCGAACTGCTGGACGCTCCTGATCATGCCGAACTCGGCGAAGTTGTCGGAGAGCATGAAGGGGGAGTCGCCGATGACGAACTGGGCATGGCGGATGCGGCCGTCGGGGTCGGTGTGGCGCATGAGTTCGCGGGCTCCGAAGGCGCGCGTGTAAAAGTCGATGGCAGCGGCGGCGCCGTCGATGCAGAGGTAGGGTGTGGCGGTGTGGAAGCCTTCGGGGACGGGTCTGTTGACGCGGGCCATTCCATCTTGGACGCCAATTCATACCAAACGATTCACTTTTGTGGAGGCGATGAGGCGGCCTTGCGGCGGTATAGGGTTTCGAAGGCGGGCTTATCACCGACGCTGTAGTTGGTGGTAGCTGAGCTGGTGTTGCCAGACTCGGGATGGGTGGGAAAAGTGGGTGACTTGGGCTCGGCGCCGGGCACCTGGGCATCTTTTGTGACGGTGGTTTGGCGAGTCAGCCGGGTTCCGCCCTGGGGGCGGTAGTCGAGCCGGTCGATGTCGGCCTTTTGGATGGCAACCTGTTCGTTCTTGAGGATGACCACGATGACATCCTCCCGGGCCTCGTCCTGGGTGGCGCCGGCTTTGAAGATGCGGAGTTCGACGCCGGTCTTGAGGGCGCGGACCTTGTCCCACTCCGTCTGGACGGGCGGCTTGGGGGCGGGAGTGCCGGGGGCCTGGGCGGAAGCCGTGGCGGCGGCGAGGAGAAGCAGGGTGACGAGAGGGGGCATGGGGGCGGCCTTTGGAGCGAGGGTAGCAGATTGGGGGTGGGCTTGGTGCCCCACAAGGGCGAGCGGTAATCTGGTTTTAGCCATGAAACTGACCATCGCTATTCCGGACGATCTCTTTGCCAGCGCCAGGAGAGCCGCCGCCGACAGAGGCACGACCGTCGACGCTCTTGTGGAGCGGGGCCTGCGGCAGGAAGTGAGTGCGCAGGTGAGCCGGAGCAGTAATCGGCCTGCAATCGGTTGGGTGACAGTACCGGGAGGCGTGGCGAAGGGGCTGGATGTGGCCGATCGGGAGAAAACGGCGGAATGGCTGGATCGTCATCGCGGTTAATGCGGTCTGCGACACCTCAGGCGGAGCAATCGGGGCAGTGGCCGGAGAGGATGATGTCGTGGGCGGAGACGCGAAAGCCGTGGGGGACGAGGGCCTGGAGGCCAGAGAGGCAGCCGGCGAGGTCGAAGACGCGGCCGCAGGCGGTGCAGTGGAAGTGGTGGTGGTGGGCCATGCCGGCGAGCTCATAGCGGGGGGGCTGTCCGGGGAGGACGACAGGGGCTAAGAAGCCTTCGTCGAGCAGAGAATGGATGGCGCGGTAGACGGTGGCGGCGCCGATGCCGGGGACCTCAGGGCGGGCGAGTTCGAGGACCTCGGGGGCGGACAGGGGGCGGCCTTGGGCCTCGAAGGCGCGGCGGATGGCGGCGCGCTGGCGGGTGTGGCGTCGGGTCATGTCAATGGCGCCTGGAACTGGTCAGATTGTAACAACGGGCGCAGCCGGGCGGGTTCGGAACGGCGCGTGATAGCATAGTGAATTGTCAGGCTCCGGGCTCCGTGCAATCGGACGGTCCGAACCCCGCCAGGTCCGGAAGGAAGCAACGGTAGGATCTCACCCGGTGTGCCGCGGATTACCCGGGGTCTGGCAGTAGAGACGGCTTCCTTCCCCCTAATACCAGGCTCCATGTACCAGGTTATCGCCCGCAAGTACCGTCCACAGACGTTTGCCGAGTTGATCGGCCAGGAGCACGTCAGAACGACGCTGGAAAACGCCATCACGCAGAAGCGGATCGCGCACGGCTATATCTTCGCGGGTCAGCGCGGAACGGGCAAGACAACGATCGCGCGCATCCTGGCGCGGTGCCTGAATTGTGTGGAGGGTCCGACGGGGCAGCCGTGCGGGAAGTGCTCATCGTGCCTGGAGGTGACGCAGGGCAACGCTCCGGATGTGATCGAGATCGACGCGGCGTCCAACCGCGGCATCAACGAGATGCGCGAACTGCGGGAGAACGTGCGCTACCGGCCGTCACGGGACCGCTACAAGGTCTTCATCATCGACGAAGCGCACCAGATCACCAGCGAGGCGTTCAACGCGCTGTTGAAGACGCTGGAGGAGCCGCCGGAGTGGACGGTGTTCGTGCTGTGCACGACCGAGTCACACAAGATTCCGACTACGATCGCGTCGCGCTGCCAGCAGTTCTCATTCCGCAGCGTGGAGTTCGCCGAGATCGTATCGCGGATGGAGTGGATCTGCGGAGAAGAAGGCATCCAGGCAGACGCCGAGGCGCTGGCGGTGATTGCGCAGTCGGGCGAGGGGAGCGTGCGCGACTCGCTCTCGGCGCTGGACCAGGCGATCGCCTGCTGCGGCACGACGCTGGAGGGTCCGGCGGTACGGGACCTGCTGGGGATGTACTCGCTGGAATCGCTGGGCAAGGTGGCGCTGGCACTGGAGGAGAGCTCCACCTCGGCGATGCTGGAGATTGTGGCGGAACTGGAAAGCGCCGGGAAGAACCTGCAGCACTTTTGCCGCGAACTGGCGCGGTTTTTCCGCAATCTGCTGGTGGCGCGGATCGCGGGCAAGGACACGCGGCTGATCGCCGCATCGGGTCCCGAGCAGGCGCGGCTGCGGGAGACGGCGGGGCGGTTCAGCGAAGAGGATCTGACGCGCTGGCTGCAATTGACGCTGGACATCTACGGCCAGCTCCAGTACTCGCTGCAACCGCGGCTGCACCTGGAGCTGGGGCTGATGCGGCTGGTGCACGCGGGACGGATGAAGCCGATCGAGGAGGCTCTGAAGGAGCTGGCATCAGGGGCGCCGGCGGCGCCGCCACCCGCGTCGCGGCCAGCTGCCGCCGCGCCGAGAGCAGCCAGCGTGAGCGAGAGGCCGCGGACGGCGGGGCTCGTTGGAGCGAAGGCGGTAAGCGCAGACCCGATTGCTGGCGCGCGCGGGCATAGCCCTGCCCCGGCCGCTACGGGCGGGACGTTGAAGGAGCGGCTGATCGAGGCGCTGGAGGAATTGCGGGCCGGCACGAGCGTGCACGCGGTGGAGGAGTCCGAGATCGTCGAAGGGCAGGGGCTGGTGGAGTTCATCGCGCCCAAGGCGGCGCGGATGGGGCTGATGGCGAAGGACGTGGAGAAGGCCCTGGCGAAAGTGCTGGGGCGCGTAGTGAAAACCAAGATCACGTTGACGGACAGTCCGGCTCCTGCAGCGGCGCCGGCGCGCGAAGCGTCGCAGGCGGCCCCGTCCGATGAGGCGGCGGAGAGGGCGCTGGCGCATCCGGACGTGAAGCGGTTTCAGGAGATATTCCCCGGTTCGCAGGTGCGGACGGTGAGAGATTTGAAGGAGTACGAGTCATGAAATTCCCAGGCGGCGGCAACATGCAGGCCATGATGAAGCAGGCGCAGGTGATGCAGCAGCGCCTGCAGGAAGAGATTGCAGCGATCCGCGTGGAGGCCAGCGCGGGCGGAGGCATGGTGACGGTGAAGATGGACGGGCACAAGCACTGCACAGGTGTGACGATTGATCCGGAAGCGGCGGGCGACGCCGAGATGCTCTCCGACATGGTGATGGCGGCATTCAACGAGGCGGCGCGCAAAGTGGACGAGGAGGCGCAGAAGAAGACCTCCGGGATGCTGGGCGGCATGGGCCTGCCG
>JACRKW010000155.1 GCA_016215215.1 Acidobacteriota bacterium | reverse complement strand
TGGAGAGCTGCGTGTAGTAGTTGGAATCCACTGCCCCGCGCCGCACGTGCGGCCCCACCATCAGCCCCACCGTCCTGTGCCCGTCCACGTGGTCCACGCCGTTCTGCGCGTCGTCCTCGATCACCAGGATCAGGCTCTGCTTCCACACCTTGCTCTTTGAGATCCCCTCGACGATCCTCCCCACCGCCAGATCGTTGTCCGCCACCATCGCCCGCGGCGTCGGATACCCCGGCGAGGTGCCTGACGTGTGGTCCGTGTTCAGAGCCAGCACGTTGATCTCGGCCACCGTGCCCGCCGCGTCACGCTGCTTGAATTCGCGCAGGAATTCATCGGCCCGGATCTGATCGGTGATCTTGTTGTCGTAGCCGGGGAACGTCGGGCTCATCAAGTCCTTCAGTGCGGGCACGCCCTCCGCGCTGCATCCCACCTTGTCCGCCCAATTGCCTTGCTTGTAGGCCTCCCAATATTCAGTCCACGTCTTCGCGCCACGCCCCGGCGCCGAAAGGCAGAATTCGCCGTAGATCCGCGTCCGCGCCCAGGCCGGCGCACCCATCCAGAAGAAGCCCTTCGGCGATACGCCCAGCGCGTCCTCCATCCTCCACGCATAGCCGCGCGGCGAGCCCGCGAACGCCCGCTGCGTGTAGTCGCTCACAAACGCCATCATCAGCCACTGGTGGCCGTCGAAGCTGATGGCGCCCGTCGAGTGGATGTTATCGAGCAGCACGTAGCGCTCGGCCAGCGCGTGCTTGTTGGGCGTCACCTGCCGGCCGTAGATCGCCATCTTCGCGTCGCCGTTGCCCTTCTCGATGTCGCCGAAGACCTGGTCGTAGGTCCGGTTCTCGTTCACGATCAGGAACACGTGCCGGATGCCCAGTGAGCGCAGGTTCTCGATACCGCCTGAGGCGGCCCAGCGCGGGATGTTGGCCGCCTTCACCTCGCGCAGCCCCGCCTGCAACGCCGCACCGGCGGGAGCGTCCATCCGTTGCAGCATCCCCTCCCAGTTGTGCGTGTTGTAGGTCCCATCGCCCTTCGCCGTGTTGCCCGTGCCCTTGATGCTCGCCACGTGCAGAGCGCCGCCGCGTTCCACCGCCAGGGCCGACGGGAACCACCCGGCCGGAATCGCCCCGGCGAACTTCCGCCCGCGGAACACCGCCACCGAATTCGTCCCGCCGCAGGCCACGTACAGCGTACGTCCATCCGGCGACCACGCCACCGTATCCGGCTGGCTGCCGAAGCTCCCCTCCGGCCACACCGGCACTTTCAGTTCGCTCGTCTTCAAGCTGCTTGGGTCGATCAACGTCACAGTGTCTGAATGCCCGTTGGCCACCGCCACCGTCCCGCCGTCCGGGCTGAGCGCCAGGCCCGACGGCGCCAGTCCCGTCTCCACCTCGCGCACCGACCAAGTCTTTGCATCCACCACCGACACGGTTCCCCGTGCCGTGCTGCCCGTGCGCGCGTCGGTCGCGATCCTCGCTCCCGCCGACGGCGCGGTCACCTCGCCCGCACCTGCCGCCCGCCCGCCGCGATTGGTCACAAACACCTGCCCGCGCGTTGCGTCTACGGCAACGCCGTGCGGGGCCATCCCAACGGCGATCTCCCGCTCCAGCTTTCTGCTTTTGCGGTCGTACACCGCCAGAGCGTTCTTCCGGCTCAGCGCTATGAAGACCTTCAGCCCGTCCTTCGAAAACGCGATGCCCACGGGCACCGGGTGGCCCTCCAGCGCGATCCGTTCCTCGCCCGCGGGCAGGCCATTGGCGCCCAGCCGCACGATGAGCATCCCTTCGCGCCCGCTCCTGTCGGCCTCGCTTGCCCACAACTCCGATCCGTCCGGCGCGAACGACACGCCGGCGTACGACGTCGATCGCGACGCCGCCGACGCCAGTCTTCCGCCCGAAAGCGGCTCGTAGAACTCCACCGCGCGCATGTTCAGCACCGCCAGCGTGCGGCCCTGCGGATCCAGCGCCATGTCGACCGGACGCCCGGAGATGGCCTGCATCCGCGCCGCCGGCGCCACCAGTTGATTGGTCGGGATCAGCCACGCCCCGCCCGGCTGGCGGCCCGGTTTCGCCGCGCTCGGCAGCACGGCAAACACGCCTGCCTGCTCACCGGCCAGCACGGCTGCCACGGCCGCGATAGCCACGGCGATCCCCCAGGCTCTTCTCTGCATTGTGCTCCTCCGGTGGCGCTCAGAACAGAAGCTTCAGTCCGAACTGAACCTGCCGCGGCGAATTCGCCTGTGTGCTGATCTGGCCGAACTGGTTCGACGTGACGGATGTGTTTGGACTGCCGAAACGCACCGTATTGAACGCGTTGAAGGCCTCGGTGCGGAACTGAAGCTGAAGTTTCTCGGTGATGCGGAAGTCCTTGAACAGCGACAGGTCCCAGTTCCTCACGCCCGGCGACCGAAGATCCGGCGACGACGGCTGCGTGTTGCCGAAAGTGAACGCCGCCGGCTGCGAAAACACGCTGGTGTCGAAGTACTTCAGCAGGCGGCCGTGGATGTCGCCCGATAGCTTCGCGCTTGTGCCGTTGTTGTTGGCGAGCCCGCGTGGATTGAAGAGCCCCGCCACGTTGTTTGCCGAGATGGAAAGCGGCGTACCGGTCTGAAAGCTCGTGAATCCGTTGAACTGCCAGCCGCCCAGCAGATTGTCGGTCAGCCTGTTCCAGTCAGCGCCGAATCTGCGTCCCTTGCCGAACGGCAGTTCGTAGATGTAACTCACTACAAAGCGATGCGCGACGTCGTAGTCGGCCAGCGAGCGCGAGGCGCGCATGTTGTAGCTGTCGGCGTGGCTCAGAGCTTCCTGGATCGCCTTGGCCCAGGTATAGCTTCCTTCGAACTGGAAGCCGCGCGAGAATCGCTTGCTGAACGACATCTGCAGTGCGTGGTAATTCGCCGAGGCGCCCGTCGAATAGAGCGGGATCACGTCGGTGAACTGCGGGTAGGGCCGCAGCAACTGCGCGCGGCTGATCTTGGTAGTCGCCAGCACGCCGCTGTTGACGATGCCGAAGAACGGGTTGTCCACAGTCTGATTCAACTGGGAGCCCAGCGCCATGTACTTCGGGTCCAGTTGGTTCAGGCTCAAGCCGCCTTCGTCGTTGCGCGAGAGCTGCAATCCGCGTGTCCCCACGTAGGCCGCCTCCAGCAGGATGTCCCCCGGCAGGCTGCGCTGGACGTTGAAGTTCCACTGCATCGAGTAGGGGGTGAGAGTCTCCTGCACGGGCGCCTGGATGTTGGCGCCGGCCTGCGTGAGCAGGCCCTGGGAAGAGCCGGGCGTGGCCTGGAAGCCCGCCGGGTACGGGTTGGACAGCAGGTAATTCGGCGTGATGCCGTCGATGGTGCTCACCCATGGAGTCTGCGTCCTGAAGCCGAACGGCCCTACCGTGCCGTGCGCTTGCTGCAGCGAGATGGCGTAGATGTTGCCAAAGCCGCCGCGGATTGTCGTCTTCGGCGCCACCTGGTAGGCGAAGCCGATGCGCGGGGCCAGGTTGTTGGTGTCCATGATGTACTGCGTTCGCGGTTGCCCGTTCACGCCAACAAACACCAGGCCCCCGCGCAAGGATAACCCGGGACCTTGCCCGCCAGCGGCGAGCGCGCCGCCGGGTCGAAATAGTTCATGCGGTTGTAGCGCTCCGTCCGAGGCGAGTCCAGGTCGTAGCGCAGGCCCAGGTTCAGTGTCAGCTTTTTCGTGACGCGCCAGTCGTCCTGGAAGTACAGCGCCGTGTAGACGCTCTGCGCCGCGGCGTCCTTGAAGCTCTGGATGAGCGATCCGCCGCTGCCCGTTCCCAGCAGCAGGCTGGCGATCGAGTTGCCCCGGTTGGACGCCGCCGTGTTCGGATTCGGCCCCTGAGTGAACCCGGCGGAGAACGAGAAGGTCCCCGACGTCGCCCGCGACTCGCGGTTGTTCACGCGGATCAGCCGGCCGTCGTAGCCCGCCTTCAGGGTGTGCGCGCCTTTCAGCTTCGTCATGCTGCCGGCCAGCGTGTAGGTCATGAACGCGTTGTAGCGGTTGTCCTGGTTGCCCAGCGATGTGTAGCCGGAGGCCGACAACTGCGGGAACATCGGCAAGCCGCCGGCCGTGTCCAGGGCCGCGGGCAGTCCCAGCGATGACGCCAGGAAGCCCAGCCCCAGGTTCTCGTAGTAGTACAGGCTGCGCGCCAGGCCCCCGCGCACCGACAGCACCGTGGTCGCGTTCGGCGTTGCAGTGTAGTCGATCACGCCGTTGTGCATGCGGTTCCGCTCGTTGTTGGTCGTCTCGGCGGCCTTCAGCTCAGCCGGCCACAACACGGCCGGCAGGCTGTCCTGGTTGCGATAGGAATAGCGCACGAAGATCCGCTGGTTCGAAGTGAAGTTGTGGTCGAACTTTCCGTCGATCTGGTCGATGTCCAGCACCGACGATCCCTGGCTGTAGTAGTTGTTGGCGTTGGTGTAGGCCGCTCCCTGCGTGTTGGGTTGGGGGAAGTACTTGACGAAGTTCTGGCCGACTTTGTCCTGACGCGCCACGGGGACCGAGTTGCCAGGAAAGGCGTCCCTCACAAACGCACTGCCGCTGGCGCGCGTGGTCCAGGGGTCGTAGATCAGCACCGGGTTGTTGGCGCCTGCGAAGGTCTGGGTGAAGTTGCCGGACCGTTCGAGCGCCGTGGGAACCGTGGCCGTCCTTGAACTGTAACTGCGCTGCCGCAGTCCCTCGTAGGAGCTCATGAAGAACGTCCGGTCGCGTTTGACCGGACCTCCGAACGTCCCTCCATACTGGCTGCGCTTGAAGCTTGAAAGCGCCACCCCACGGGCATTGTTGTAGAACGTGTTGGCGTCCAACTTGGAGTTCCGCAGGAACTCGTAGGCCGTGCCGTGGAAGTTGTTCGTGCCCGACTTGTACACCACGTTGAGCACGCTGCCGGCCGTTCTTCCGTACTCGGCCTGGAAGTTGGCGCCCAGCACCTTGAACTCACCAATCGCGTCCACGCTTGGAAACGCGGAGATGCCCGAATACCCCTGCACAGTTGGGTGCGACGCCGTGGCGCCGTCGATCAGCGTGTCCATCATCGACGCCCGCGCGCCATTGATGGAGTAGCTCATGCTGTTGTAGTTGTTGCCGATGGAGCCGGCCACGCCCGGCGTCAGGTAGATGAGCGAATAGATGTTCCTGGAGTTGAGCGGCAGGTTCAGAATCGCCTTGTTCGAGACGACCTTGCCGATGGTGGAGGTGGTGGTCTCGATGGTGGACACCGTGGCTTCCACCGTCACGTTTTCGGTGATCTCGCCCACAGCCATGCCGATGTCGATTCTCGCCTGCTGCCCCACCGACAGCTCGACGCGGCTTTGCACGAATTTCTTGAACCCTGCCACCGACGCCTCCAACGTGTACACGCCGGGCTGCAGTTGCGACACAACATAGCGCCCGGTGCCGTCGCTGCGGCCCTCGGCCCTGGCGTTGTTCGCCGAGTTGATGGCCACGATCTGCACGTTGGGAATGGCCGCCCCGGACGAGTCCGTGACGTTGCCCACCACGCTCGCGGTGAACGATTGTCCACTCGCTGGTACCGCCGCCAGCACCATCCAAAGGACTGCCTGTTTCAATTGGGAAAGCATGCGCGTTCTCCTCAGCCGGCCAGATTCGACAGCCAGTCTATCACCGGCGCATGTCAGTGAAATGACGGCCCGGAGGGCTCAGCTTCAGGCTCTCCCCTCAAGCATGTCCGCATCCAGAAGGTCCTGTGGCCGGCCGGCGGCGCGCTTGTTGCGGATGAGGTCCTCACGGTCGATGAACCACGCCTCAATGTCGTCGCACGCCACACGCTGGCGTCGCTCCCACGCTTCCGCAAACTGCACGCCGCTGATCGAAGTCATCACGGCAATCCTCGCCGGAGCGACGCCCATCATGAAGACCAGGTCAGGCATTGCGAATTCTTCCGGCGACGTCTCGCCCAGCGGTGCGCCGAACGCTGCAAGAGCTTGAAACACCGCTCTCGCGTTTTGGGGCGACGCCTCCACCCAAAGGTCGTAGTCCTTCGTGTATCTCGGCTCGCTGTAAAGCATCACCGCGTGGCCGCCCACGATCAGGTACTTAACTCCTGCCGTGTTGAATATGGATAACAGTTCTCTGAAGTCGGAGTTCATTCAGGTCCCGGTGCTTCCACCGCCAGGCGTCCTCGACAAGTTCCCAGGCGGCATCCAAGATCGCTTTCGGTCCCTGGGATTGCCAGAATCCGATATCCACCGCACGGTCGACGCCCTGAAGACGGCCTTTGTATAGCAGAGCGACTTGCCGCTTCCCACTCTTCAATTCCGGCACCATCCCAGTTTAGCCTCGTGCGCCTCAGGAGCCTAGAGCTCCCGGTAGCAACTCCGCGTCTCGTTGCACTCGTACTCGTCCACCACCACGTTGTCCGGTCCGATGCAGATCTGCGTCTTGTCGCACCAGAAGGCCCGGTCGTTGCCGTGTGGGACCGTGGGGTCCCACTCGGCTTCGACATAGAGGCCCTTCCAACGCAAGTTCTCGCAGCGATCGTCGCCGATCCGCGTCAGCCCGGCGCGTTCACCGTTGTTGATCGCCATCAGCGCCTCCTCAGCTCTTGACCCCCGCCGCGGCCAGCAGCGCCCGCTTCACGGCCACGGCGGCGATCTGCACCTTGTATGCGTTGTCCTTGAGCGGCTTGGCGGCGGCCACGGCCGCCTTGCCGGCCGCTTCCGCGGTCTCGGCCGTCACCGCCTTGCCGGCGAGCGACTGCGCCGCCGCGTCGGCCGAATATGGTGTTGGACCCACATGGCCCAGCACGATCTTCGCGCCGGCCACGGTGGAGCCCTTCATGGTCAGCGCCACGCTGGCGGTGGCCAGAGGCCAGTCCAGAGCGTCTTTCTGCCTGACCTCGTAGGTCGCGCTCTTCACGCCGGCGGCGGCGGGAATCATGACGCCCGTGACGATCTCGTTCGGCAGCAGCGCCGTCTCCCGAGCATCGTTGTTCTGTGGCGCGACGAAGAACTTCGCCGCTTCCACCTCACGCGTACCGGAGGCGGAGGCCACCAGCACCTTGGCGTTCAGCGCAACCAGCGCCGGTCCGAAGCTGGACGCCGAGACAAACTGCGCCGGACCGCTGCCCAGAATCGCGTGGTAGCGGCTGTCGCCCTCAGTCACCAGGTTCTTGCCGGCATGGCTCGGGATGAGCCCGAAGCCGGCACGGAAGTACCAGCAGCGCGGCCGCTGGCAGAGGTCTCCGCCCAGCGTGCCCATATTGCGGATCTGCGCGCTGGAGATGCCGCGCGCCGCCTCGGTCAGCGCAGGATAGGCTCGCAGAGCGGGGCTGGCGAGGATCTCGTCCACCGTGGCCAGGGCCCCGATTCTGAGGCCTTTCGGCGTCGCGGCGATGCCTTTCAGCTCGGCGATCTCCTTGATGTTGACCACCCG
>JACRKW010000132.1 GCA_016215215.1 Acidobacteriota bacterium | reverse complement strand
TGTCCCGTCTCGTGGTACACCGGCAGCAAGTATTCGCCCGAGGCGAGCACGATGGGCCGGCCGCGTACCATCATGCCTTCCCGTTCCGACACCACGAAGCTCTCCGACCAGGTGGCGGCCTTGTCTCGCGAGACCTTGGCCTGGATGCGCGAGGTCGACCATGTCTCCCCCCAGCGGACCACGTAGAACAGCCACACCACGCCGTCGGGAGCCTGCCAGACGACGCCGTTGCCCACCGAGCGAAACGGATCAGAGGCGATCAACCGAGGCGGCGACCACGTCTTGCCGGCCTGGCTGTAACGCGAGCCGAAGACGCCCGTCTGTATGGCGTATTCGCCGGCTCCGCCGTAGTAAACCAGATACAGATCGCCGTTGGCCAGTTCCGTGAAGCTGGCCGGATGCTTGTACGGACCGGTGGGGACCTCCGGGCCGAAGACGCGTTCGGTGACCAGGTCCGACGCCAGGCAAATCACGGAGAAGAGGATGGTGAAGAGAACTTTCATGGCTGTTTGTCGGGGCTCCAGATGGTGGCGGCGATGATCCGTTCTGAGGATACTTCTTCGGGGAAGTAGTAGACGGTCACCAGGCGGCCGTCCGGCCGCTGGACTGTGCGGGTGTAGCCGATGTCCCAGGCCGCGCCGTCATCTCGCAGGATGATGTCGGGCGACCAGGTACGGCCCTCGTCTTCGCTGAGTACGGCGCGGATACCGTAGGGTTTGCCTCGGTAGCCATAGGTGAGGCACAACCGGCGGTCCTTAAGGCGCAGCAGCGAAGGCGGGTTGCCGCTCATCCCGCCGGTGAAGGCCACGGGTTTCGTCAGGAACCTCCAGTTCCGGCCGAGATCGGACGATTCCCAGAGTTCGATCCAATCGGTGGCCTGGTCCTTCTTCACGCGCAGGGCGGTGAGGATGCGGGAGCCGCTCAACTTCACGCTGGAAGGCATGATGGAGAACAGTTCCGGCTCCGGCCCGATCCAGCCCTGAATGGCCCAACTAAGCCCGCCGTCGGCGGTGCGAACGCACAGCGGCCGGCCCTCGCGGCCGTTCTCCTTGGACGCGGTGACAAACGCCAGGGCCTCGCGTTTCCCCAGAACAATGTAGTCTGTCCGGGCCGCGATGCCCTTGCGATTGAACAGCGGGAACTCAAATGGACCCAACCACTTTTTCCCGCGATCGGTGGTGTGGAAGAGGCGCGAGGGTCCCTCGTGAATTCCGGAGAAGCGGAGAGTCATGGCGAAGCCCGGAGCGAGAAAGTCCATCGGCTCTCGCAGCGGCTGTACGGCCAGGCCTCCCTGTTCCGGAGGCAACAACCCCGGAGGGGATTCGATGCTCCAGGTCTCTCCTCCGTCCAGGCTGCGAGCGAGGCGGGGTTCTTCCGGCTTGGTGTTGTCGTACTGATGGCGGTCCGCCGGCATGCGCTTGAACCAGGCGGCGCTGAAACCGCAGAGAATCTCGTTCCCCCACGACCAGATGCCATGGTTGGCAGGCCAGCCGCCGAAGCGGCCCTGCACGCGGTAGACCACCACATGGCGCGCCGGAACGTTCGCAGAGTGAGCGGCTGGCGAGAGTGTCGCCAGCAATGCCCTGCGGCTCAGACCAACAAGCACCTTATCCTCCCGATCATTGCTGAAAAAATGCCCCCGCGCCGAAGCGCGGGGGCCTCTTAGGGGGTCAAACAAAGCCTAGAAGGTGATCTTCATGATCAAGGAGACGATGCGCGTCTCGTTGTTCATGTCAGCGTTCAGGTAGCCGAAGCGCGAGTTGGTGACGTCAACCGACTGCGGCTGTCCGAACCACGGATGGTTCAGCGCGTTGTAGGCGTCGGCGCGAATCTGCCACTTCACGCGTTCGGTGATGGTGAACTGCTTGTACACGGAGAGTTCCACCGAATTGGCGTTCTGTGCCCGCACGTCGGGGAACCGCGTGGGGAAGTCGCGCATCGTGTAGGCTTGCTGGGACTGCTTGGGGAAGTAGCTGGTGTCGAACCACTTGTCGTAGCTCACATCCCAGTACGAGCGGCCTGCATTGGAAGCGATGGTCTCGCGCTGCGAGTCGCTCAGTTTCGGGCTGCCCGAGCGCAGCGGGGCGGCATTCGGGAAGTTCATCGGGAAGCCGGACTGGATCAGCCACTGGCCGCTGAGGTTCCAGCCGCCAATGATTCCGTTGGCCAGCGCGTTGGCGCCGGAGAAGAGCTTCCGGCCCTTGCCGAACGGCAATTCGTAGATGCCGATAAAGGTGAACTTGTTCGGCATGTCGTAGTCCCAGATTCGCTTTTCGAGCGGGGTCGACGTCAGGCTGGCCAGGTTGATGTCCTGGTTGTTCAGCACGGAGATGGCTTCCAACGTCTTGCCGCGGGTGAACGCCGCCTGGTACATGATCCCGTTGTTGAAGCGCCGGGTCAGGCGGACTTGAATGGAGTGGTAGTCCTGTGTTCCGATCGGAACACTCTGCAGCGTCACGCCGGTGTACTGCGGGTAGGCCAGCAGCAACTGCGAACGCGGCACGGTGGCCGTATTGATTCCCGAGTTAGGAAGAAGACCCGCCATGGGGTTCGGGATCCGCTCAGTGAAGTAAGCCGCGCGCTGTGCCACGGGCAACTTCTCCAGTTCGTTCAGGGGGATGAAGTTGAGCGGAAGATTCACCGGCAGCCGGCGGGTCAGGTTCCCGACATAGGAGAGGTCCACCACCATGCCGGCAGGCAGTTCGTGTTGGAATCCCAGGCTGAATTGATGCGACAGCGGCAGTGGCCGGTCCAGGTACTGCGCCGTCACTCCCTGGCCCAGGTTAGTTGACAGCCCTTGGCTGTTGCCAATCGCCTTGAGCAGGCCGTTCGGATAGATGCTGGCCGGGAACGGATCACTCAGTGAGGCCGCTGGCGTCAGGTTGCCGTCCGTGGAGGCGATTAGAGGGGTCGGCTGGCTGTAACCGGTCGCAGGGCCAAATACGGATTGCCCCAGGACGTTCAGACCGTAGCCGCCACGCATCACGGTCTTCGGTGCGAACTTCCAGGCAAACCCGACGCGCGGCTGGAAGTTCATCCTCTTCGGGTCGAACGCCATGGCGCTCACGCCGTCTCCGGTTGCATACACTACGCCGCCCTTCAAATCCAGCCCTTTCACCTGGCTGGCGATGGGGCTGGCCACGTTGCGGTCGAAGGCCCGAACCATACGATTGAAGCGCTCTTTCGCCGGCGATTCGTAATCCCAGCGGAGGCCGAGATTGACAGTGAGGTTGCGCGAGAGCTTGTAATCGTCCTGCACAAAGAGCGAGTAGTAGTGGCTGCGGTAGGCGGGATCGATATTGCGATCCACGGACCCGCCGGAGGGATAACCAAGCAGGAAGCTGGCGAACTCGTTGCCTGAGACGGCGTCGCCGCGCTGGGGATCGGCCTGCGTCCAGCCCTTGCTGAAGGAGTAGTTTCCGCTGGCCGCGCCGGGTCCAAGCTGATTGCGGTTGTACCGCCGGAAGTCTCCTCCGTACTTGATCACGTGACGGCCGAGAATCCAGTTCATGGTCGGAGCGACGCTCCACGTGTCGTGCGTCTCATAGCTCGTCACCGTGCTTGCTCCCACTTCGGTATAGGTGCCCATGTTGAAGCGTGGGAACTGGATGGTGGTGAACTGCTTGACCAACGCGTCGGAGAAGCCTAGTTGCCGCGGATCAAAGCCCGCTGCGAACGTGTTTCCGCCGAACCCTTCGTAGCGCGCCAATCCGGCGCGCAGGCTGAAGACCATTGTTGGGTTCAGCGTGTAGGTCCAGTCCGCACCCCAGTTTCTGGATATGCGCTGTGACGGCCACTCGCCGCTAGGCTCTGCCGCGTTGGTGCCCCACACCACCTTGGACCAGTTGATCCACGGAGTCTCACCGTAGCGAAAGGCCACGCTGCTCTTCTGCGACAGCTTGAGGTCCATGCGGCCTAGCCAACTGTTGTAGCCGTTCTTGGCTGGGCTGAAATTGCCATAGTTGTTGATATGCGCCGAACCGTCACCTTGAGCGTTCGGCAGGGGTATATAGCCGGTCACGTTCTTGGACACCGGGTTGATGCGCCCGCTGGGAATGACATTGCCGGCAAACGGCGTGCGGACATATTTGCCGCCCTCCAGCCGCGTGGTCAGTGGATCGTAGATGTTCACCAGTTGCCCGCTGCCGTTCAGCGTCTTCGAGAAATTGCCGGTTCGTTCGTCGGCCGAAGCCATCGTCTTCACCTGTCCCGACTGGATATGCTCCCTCAATCCTTCGAGCGACAACATGAAGAAGGCCTTATTGCGGCCATCAAAGAGCTTCGGGATGCGCACAGGGCCGTCCACCTCGAAACCGAACGTGTTGTTGCGCATCGGCGACTTCTCCTCGCCGTACTTGTTGGCGATCCAGTCGTTGGCGTTCAGCTTGTCGTTCTTGAAGAACTCAAACAGTTGCCCGTGGAAGTCGTTCGTGCCCGATTTCGTGGTGATCACCGTCACGCCGCCGCCCAAACGCCCATACTGCGCATCGTAGGAGTTGGTCTGCACCGTCACTTCCTGCGTGCCGTTCAGGGCCGGGGCGTAGACGACGCCGCGATCCATCTTGGTGTTGGCCACGCCATCGATCACCGTCTCGTTCTCGCCCGTACGCCCGCCGCCGATTGAAACGCCGTTGATATTGCCGAAGGCGTACAACTCCATCGATCCCATGTACCGGCTGGTCTTGATCACGCCCGGCAACGTGTATTGGAACTGGTACAGATTGCGGCCGGCGGTCGGGATGTCTTCCACCGCGCGCGCCTCGATCGTTGCCGAACGAGTAGAGGTCTCGGTCTGCAACAGACTCACATCACCCGTCACGGTGACAGATTCCGTGGTCTGCCCCAAGTCGAGCTTGATGTCGAGCGCCGGGTGATCCGCCGCCGCCAGGACAATGCCTGTTCGCACGAACTTCTTGAAGCCCGCTTTCTCCACCGTCATGGTGTAGCCGCCGGGAAGCAGGAACTGAATGCGGTACAGCCCCGCCTCGTTCGAGGTGGCTTCAAGGACGGTTCCGCGATCCAGGCTGGCCAGCTTGACCTGGACACCAGGCATCGGCGCCCCGCTGGGGTCGGTGATCGTCCCTGAGATGGTAGCCCGGACATCCTGGGCGAAGCTACACACTGCGAGCAACGCGCCGAATACGAGAGTGGATAGAATGCGCTTCATTACGAACCTCCCGAAGCATCCGCTGAACTGAGCCACTCTGAGCGAATCAAAAACTGAAACTCAGTTCTGGTTTTCATTAGGAGTATAGGATCTACTGAAACAACTTGTCAAGAGATGTATCCACTCCCGTCAGTTGGTCTTGGAGCTGGAGGGAGTCGTCAAGGCCCGCTCGGTATCACCCAACGCCTCGGGCCACCAGGCCTGGAACCACTCCGTGAACTCCTTGATCTGTTGCTGGCGTCGCGGCGAAAGGGGCATAGCGAAGGTCGCGGGCGCCAAGCCACGGCACTCGCCGGCGATTTTGAGTCCCCACGGCACAGGCAGCAAGTTCAGGTGTTGGATGAACACGTCCAGCCGACCGCCGAGGACCGCCAGCAGTTCTCCATTCTGGCCGGCAATGCTGGCGAACATGGCGGTGATCAGTTCGGGCAGAACGCAAGCAACTCCGGAGATTACGCCCTGGCACAGTCCGCGCGAGAGAGCCTCCTCCAGCACGGCGTCGTTGCCTAGAATCCTGACGGAGGGAATTTCCGGGTGTGCGGTCAACTCCTGGAGGATCTCTAAACTGCCGCTGCTATCTTTGATGCCGGCGATCCCTGGTACATCCCGGATCAGGTCGACGGCCAGAGTGGTCTCCACACCGCCGGCAAACTGCGGAAGGTTGTAGATCAGGATTGGGAGGCTGGAAGCCGCAGCCATGCTTTTGTAGAATTCGGCCACGTCATCCTGTTGGTAGGGGAAGAAGTGGGGCACGGGCACAAGCAGGGCATCGGCGCTTTCCTCTGCGGCCTCGGCAGCCGCGCGCAGGCACTCCTGCCAGTGTGCGGCGCCGATTGCCGCCACTACCAGGTGTTGCTCGCCTGACAGGGAGCGGGCTCTGCGCACGCCTTCCCTGCGCTCGGCCGGGGTGGCGGCGGCATACTCCCCAGTGGCGCCGTTGATGCAGACGCCGGACACACCACGCTGGAGAAGAAACCGTACGTTCTCGTCAAAACGGTCCCACAACAACCGGCCCCTGGAGTCCCTTGGGAGAAGGACTGCTGGGATCACTCCCCCGATCCGGCAATTTCGCGGCATAATAGGCTTTCATCGGATTCAGCCGGGATCCACTGGGGACCTCAGTCTGCATCCTGATGACTGAATGATATAACCACAAGTTGCATACGTCAAATAAAAAAATGAAACGCCGTTCCACTAAACGACCCGTCCCGGCCGCGGTACAGTTCGAATCGCGGTCACTCGCCAAGGGCATTCAGATCCTGGAATCGTTGGCCACCAGACCCGGTCCCATTAGCCTCAGGGACATCTCGGAGCTGGTCTCACTGGGGAAGGCCTCAGCGCTGCGGTTGATCAAGACCCTCCATGCCATGGGGTACCTGGAAAGGGATGAGAACGACACCTATACACTCGGGCACGACTGGCCCTGCCCGAACCAGCAGAAGCGCCTGCGGGCCGTCCGGGAGGCGGCCATGCCCTACCTGGTCAAACTGAACGCCGAGCTCGGCGAAACCGTGGCGCTGGCGTTTCTGTTTGACGACGTCGTGCGCGTCATCGAGGTCATCGAAAGCACGCACCACATCCGCATGTCCAATTACAGGGGCGGGATCCTGCAACCGTACGCCTCATCACTGGGCAAGTGCATCACCGCCTACCAAGGACCGGAGAAGGCTCAGCGGCTGCTCTACACCTACGGCATCTTCTCGCTCACACCCAACACGCTCACCGACTTCCGCGACATCCAGGACGAACTGTCCCTCGTGCGCCAGAGGGGCTTCGCCTGGGATCGCGAGGAGACCGTACCGGGAGGCACCTGCATCGGCGCGCCGATCCGTTGCAGCAACGGGGAGGTGTTCTCTTCCCTGAGCATGTCCATGCCGAAGGCGAGGTTCACCAAACAGATCGAGGAGCTGCTGCCGGCCATGATAACGGACTACGCCGATCAGGTCGCCCAGCAACTGCACAAGGCGGGGATCGGCTTAGAACGCGATCCGGCGGCGGACTAGGACGGCGTGATGCGCGAGCAGGCGCGTTGCTATGGCCGCCTGGCGATTCTCTCGACTTCGGAGAGAAGCTTCTGGGGCTCGAAGGGCTTTGCCAGATAGCCGTCCATTCCGGCTTCGATGCAGGCGGTTTCATCGCCCTTCATCGCATTGGCAGTCAACGCCACGATCGGGGTTCTGGTGCCCAGCGCCCTCTCCAGCGCCCTGATTTGCCGGGTGGCCTCCAATCCGTCCATTCCGGGCATCTGCACGTCCATCAGCACCAGATCGTACTCGTCGCGGGAAACCTGGTCCACCGCCTCATGGCCGTCATTGACCGTAGTGACAATATGCCCGTGCTTCCGCATGAGCCGCTCGACCAGTGTGCGATTGATGGCGTTGTCCTCCGCCAACAGAATCCGCAGCCTTGGCACAGCGCCTCCCGGGCGGGGCGTTTCCGTGGCGGACGGAAGCGCGACCGTTCCCAACACACCAACCTCAACGCGGAACCGGAAAGCGCTGCCCTTGCCCACCTCGCTTTCCACTTCAATCTTTCCACCCATCAGAGAGACCAGCTTGGCCGAGATCGCCAGTCCCAAGCCGGTGCCTCCGTACCGCCGGGTCACTGACCCGTCGGCTTGACGGAAGGCCTCGAAAATGAGCTTCTGCTGATCGTTGGGGATCCCGATCCCGGTGTCGGTGACCGCGATGCTCAATTCAGCCCGGCCATTGGGCCCGGCCGGTTGGCGCAGGCTCGCCTGTAGCGTCACCTGGCCACGTTCGGTGAACTTGACCGCGTTCCCCAGCAGATTCAGCAGCACCTGCCTGAGGCGGGGCGCATCGCCGATCAACCAATCCGGCGTTGCCTCCTCAACCTCACTACGCAGGTCGAGCCGCTTTTCGGCTGCACGACCAGCTAGCGTACGGACCGCCTGCTGGATGGTCTCCCGCAGCGAGAATGTCTCGTGTGAGATCTCCATGTGGCCGGCCTCGATCTTCGACAGATCGAGGATGTCGTTCAACAGTTCGAGAAGACTGTCGGCGGAGAGCTTCACTGTTTCCAGGTAGTCGCGCTGCTCGCCGGAGAGCGTCGTCTCCAGCGCCAGTTCCGTCATCCCCAGGATGCCGTTCATCGGAGTGCGGATTTCGTGGCTGATGTTGGCCAGGAACTCATCCTTCAGCCGGTTCGCCCTGTCGCTGCGCTCCTTCTCCGCCCTCAATTGGCGGGTCCTCTCCTCCACGGCGCTCTCCAACCGCTCCTTTTCCTTGCGGTGCTGGTGCTCTCCGTGCCGGATGCGCCAGAAGACGGCCGCAACCAGGAAGACCATGAAAACGGACTGGAACCAGCGGTTGGCCCACCACGGGGGCAGAATGGTGAAGGCAAACTCAGCCGGCTTCTCGCTCCACTGCCTGACGCCGTCATAGCCCTTGATGAGCAAAGTGTAATTGCCGGGAGGCAGTTCGGGGAACCGCAGTTCGTGCTGCGTGGTCTCCAGCCAGTCACCGCCCAACCCCTCCAACTTGTAGATGAACCGCTGCGCCGAAGGTCTGGCAAAAGAAAGGAGCCCGAAACGAATCACCAGAGTGTTGGCCTGGTGCCCGGCCTTGATCTCCTTGGAGAGATCGACTTCGTTGCTGCCAAGACGCGCCGAGGTGAACACCACAGCGGGAGGCCACGGAGTGGCCCGCAGTTCGACCGATTCCTTGAACTTGGACAATCCCCCAGCCGTGCCGATCCAGATCGTTCCGTCCTGTTCGGCGGCGAAAGCGTCGGTATCGAGGTCATCCCAGACCAGCCCATCTCCCCTGCGATAGTGAGTCCACTGCTTGCCATCCCAGACTCCGACTCCCCTATCGGTGCCCACCCACATCCTGCCTTGCGGATCGAACTTGGAGAAGTAGACCTGTTCGGAAGGGAGCCCGTCCTTGACCCCCCAGTGACGCAACTTGAGCTTGTCGCCCTCTCGTGTCATCCTCGAAAGCCCAAGAGCTGCCTGATAGGTGATCCACAAGTCACCCTCCGGCCCTGGAGTGACGCCCCAGATTCCGTCGTCTTTCAGCCCGTCGGCCTTCGTGAACTTGCGCCACACCCCCTTTGAGTTCCAGTGCAAGCCGCCCTTGGTGCAATACAGAAGGTCGCCGTTCGGCAGCACTTTCACGGTGAGGCCATCTGCATCACCGGAGTCTGGCACCTTCACGCTCTTGAACTCCCTGCACGACTTGCAGCCGACAAACAGCCCGGGATGGCCGATCGACGAGGCCCAAATGCGCCCATCGGGGCTCAGTTCGATGTGCGTGACCGTCTTCAGTTTCTGGATCTCCGGTATCGGGTAGCGCTTCACCGTCCCCGTCCGGGGGTCCACATTGGCGATTGCATAATCGCCCAAGCCGGCCCAGATGGTGCCGTCCTTGTCCAGTGCCAGAGCCTGAATGTCCACTGGCTCCAACCCCGGGAACCTCTCAAATCGCAGACCATCGATGCCCGGTGTCTTCCGTCCCCGGTACAGACCGTCCTGGGTGGACACCCAGATGGTTCCGCGGCCGTCGGGCAGGATCTGCCAGACCGTCTCGTTCTCAAGTCCCTCCGCGTAGGTGTAACCCTCCCACTCGCCGTAACCGATCCAGCGCGCCAGTCCCCGGCCCAGCATCCCCAGCCAGATGGAGCCCTCGCGGTCGCGGTGTACGGAGGAAACCGAGATGGCTGGCAATCCCTGCGCCCGGGTGACAAACCGCCAGCGGGCTTCGCTCAGGATTCCCAATCCCTCGATCATCGGCACCAGCAAGCGCCCGCGCAGATCCAGTCCCAATTGCGGCGTCCAAGGGCTACGAAGGTTGCGCGGGCAATCCACCTGCGAGAGGGTCTTGCTCCCAGCCCGCCGCACCTTCAGCATGTTCTTACTACGCACCCACAGATTCCCCGCCGGATCCTCCAGCATGTACTGCCACCACTCATCACGGCTAAGGCCTCCCGGGATGACCTGCACCGCCTTGTCTCCCTGCAGTTTCAGGATGGAAGTTTCACAACTGAACATCACCTCGTCTGCCGCTGTCACCAGCACGCTGCTGCACTTTCGCTTGTTCTGGTCGGCTCCCAAGATCGACAGGTCGGCCTCGCGAAATCGCCAGCCGGACTGGCGCTCTAGCTTCTCCCCGATTGCCAGGCCTGCCCGCGTGGCCAGATACACTCTGCCGCCGGCGTCGGAGGCCACCGTTTGAACGCCGTTCATCCGGCCGATCAGATCCGACTCCGTCTTCAGGAACCGGCCTCCTTCACGCCTCCACAGCCCGGTCTGGAACGCTGCCCAAAGAGTGCCGTCGGCGGATTGATGCAGCGACAGCAGCGAGTCCGGCGGCATCCCGTCGCGCTTCCCCATCTCGGTGAAGGAGTGTCCGTCAAAGCGAAACAGCCCGTTCTGCGTGGCCACCCAGAGGAAGCCGTCACGATCCTGCAGAACCGCTTCCACCGCCAGGTTGGTCAGGCCGTCCTCGAAACCGAACGTCTGGTAACTGTGGTGTTGCGCGTATGCTGCCGTGCCAATCGACACGGCTAACGCGCAGACCGCAGCCCGGACTGAGCCCGCAGGGGACCTCATGAGCCGTCTATCGGCAGAAACACGGCGAAGCTTAGGGTCGCCGAAGCGATTTTGCTAGGTAGAAAGCCCGATCGGAAGCATCGGGAGCACCCCCCACCTTTCAATCTCTGGCTTACACTGGGAGAATACCCGGCCGGGAACGCGAACTCTCAGGAAACAAATAGTGAATCGTGAGTATCAGAAGTGGTTCAGCCATCGCCTGGGTCAGGAGATGGAACTGCTCGTCTTCGGCCACTCCGGCACGCCTCTGCTGGTCTTCCCAAGCTCCATGGGCTCCTTCTTCGAATACGAAGACCGGGGAATGGTCGGCGCACTCAGCCAGCAACTCGACGGCGGGAACCTCATGCTCTACTGCGTCAACAGCGTGGATGCACAGAGCTGGTACAACAAGCGGTTGCACCCGGCCGACCGGGTCCGACACCATGCGCAGTACCAGGATTACATCCTGAACGAAGTTCTGCCCTTCATACGACAGCGTTCCGGCGCGACGCGCGTGGCCGTCACGGGGTGCAGCTTCGGAGGCTATCATGCCACCAGCTTCGCTCTGCGTCACCCCGACACCGTCAGCCACTGCGTCTCCATGTCCGGCGCCTACGACATCAAGCAGTTCCTGGACGGCTACTACGACGACAACTGCTACTTCCACAACCCTGTGGACTTCCTGCCAAACTGCTCGGACGCCTGGTATCTCGACCAGTACAGAAAGGACGTACGCTGGGTCTTCGGCGCGGGAGAGCACGACATCTGCCTGGAGGCGAACCGGAGCATCTCCAACATCTTCGACGCGAAGAACATCCCCCACTGGTTCGACTTCTGGGGGCTGGGAGCGGTCCATGACTGGCCGCTCTGGCAACTGATGGCAAGGAAGTATTTTGGCTGACCCGCTCAGCCCACAAACAAACGGAGAAGCCCCATGAAGAGAATCGGCGTCCTGTACGGGATGGAAAACACCTTTCCGATGGCCCTGGTAGACCGGATCAATGCCCGCGGCCATGCGGACGTGGTCGCGGAGAGCCTCATCACGGGCGCTTTCCGTATGGACCGGCCTTGTGGCTACGACGTCATCATCGACCGCATCTCCCATGACATTCCCTTCTACCGGGCCTACCTCAAGAACGCCGTCCTGCACGGAACAAAGGTGATCAACAATCCGTTCTGGTGGAGCGCGGACGACAAGTTCTTCAACTACGCGCTCGGCGCGCAGATGGGTGTCGCGGTGCCCAAGACGGTGATGCTGCCGCATCACTCTCATCCGCCCAGCACCACGGTCCAATCCATGCGCAACCTGATGTATCCGCTCAACTGGCAGGAGGTGTACGACTACATCGGCTTCCCGGCATTCATGAAGCCGCACCTTGGCGGCGGGTGGCGCAATGTCTACAAGGTGAACAGCCCGGAGGAACTGCTGGCCGCCTACAACCAGACCGGCGACCTCGGCATGGTTCTGCAGGAGTGCATCGACTTTACCGACTATTATCGCTGCTATGTCATAGGCCGCAAGAAGGTCCACGTAATGGCCTATGACCCGCGCCTGCCGCATGAACAACGCTACGTGACTGAGGCCGACCCCACCCGTTCGCCGCTCTATTCCCGAATCGTCGAGGACGCCTTGAAGCTCTGCCGCGCGCTGGGCTACGACATGAATACGGTGGAGTTCGCCGTCCGCGACGGCATCCCCTACGCCATCGACTACCTGAACCCGGCTCCGGACGCCGACCGTCATTCCGTCGGTGAGGCCAACTTCGAATGGATCCTCAACGCCATGGCCGATCTGGCCATTCAAACGGCCGAGTCCGGCGCCGCGCCTCAAACCGAGTATCACTGGGGCCGGTATCTCGCCGGCGACTCCCGATAGAATGCCGTCATGACCCGCCCCAGCTTCACCATCGGCATTGAAGAGGAGTACATGACCGTGGACCCGCAGACGCGGGAACTGCGCAGCCACATCGACGCCGAGATCATCGAGAAGGGCAAGCTGGCGCTGCGAGAGCGGGTCAAGCCGGAGATGCATCAGTGCGTGGTGGAGGTCGGCACCGAGATCTGCCACAACATCCAGGAGGCCCGCGAAGAAATCACCTCCATCCGCCGCCAGATGGTGGCGCTGGCGCGCGCCAACGGCCTGAGACTCGCCGCCGCGGCCACGCACCCCTTCAGCGACTGGAGGAAGCAGAGCATCTATCCCGACGAACGCTATCTCGCTCTGGTGGAGGACATGCAACTGGTGGCTCGCGCCAACCTCATCTTCGGCCTGCACGTTCACGTCGGCATCGAGGATCGCGAAACCGCCATCCACATCATGAACGCGGCCCGGTACTTTCTGCCGCACATCCTCGCCCTGTCCACGAACTCGCCTTTCTGGCTGGGCGACGAAACCGGTCTGAAGAGCTATCGCTGCAAGGTCTTCGACAAGTTCCCTCGCACCAACATCCCGGACCACTTTTCCAGCTACAGCGAGTACGAGAACTTCGTCAATCTGCTCATCAAGACCGGGTGCATCGACAATGCCAAGAAGATCTGGTGGGACCTGCGGCCTCATCCGCACTTCTCCACCATCGAATTCCGCATCTGCGATCTGCCCATGCGCATGGACGAGACCATCGCCCTGGCCGCACTGATCCAGGCCACTGTCGTGATGCTCTGGAAGCTGCACTACAACAACCAGGGCTTCCGCCTGTACCACCGCATGTTGCTGATGGAGAACAAGTGGCGGGCCGTTCGCTACGGCATTGACGGCAAGCTGATCGATTTCGGCAAGGGCCTTGAGAGCCCCTTCCGCGACCTGATGGAGGAGTACTTCCAGATGGTGGCGCCCGTGGCCGACGAACTCGGCAGCCGGCACGAGATCGAATACCTGCGCAAAGTCCTGCGCGATGGCACCGGCGCCGACCGCCAGCTCCGAGTGTGGCGTGAAACGCGCGACCTGAATGCCGTGGTTGACTACATCATCGAAGAAACGGAGGCCGGCCTGTCTTGATCCAGTTCGACCAGGAGCTCTCACAAGGGGCATCAAACGCCGTGCGCGTCTGTTTGCGCGTACAGCCCAACGAAAAGGTTACCGTCATTACTGACGTGGCCTCGCGCGAGATCGCCTCGGCCATCGAGGCTGAACTCGCCCTGCTCGGCGCCCCGTTCAAGTCGTTCGTCCTGGAGGAGTGCGCGCCGCGGCCTTTGGCGAACATGCCTCAAAGCGTTTTGGACGACCTCGAAACCAGCCAGGTGAGCGTCTTCGCCGTGGTCGCCCAGCAAAACGAGCTCCAAAGCCGCATGCAGATGACCGGCGTTGTCAACCGCAGAAAGATCCGTCACGCCCACATGGTCAACATCGAGAGGCGCATCATGATCGAGGGCATGCGCGCCGACTACGGCGCCGTCGACGACCTCAGCCTCCGTCTGCTCGACGTCACCCGCACGGCCAGAACCATTCGCGCCACCACCGGCGCCGGCACCGACATCGTCGCCACCATGAACCCGGACTACAAGTGGCTCAAGACGAGCGGCATCATCAGCCCCAGCACGTGGGGCAACCTGCCGGGCGGCGAGGTCTGGACCACGCCGGGCGAGGTGAACGGCACCTTCGTCGTCGACGGCGTGGTCGGAGACTACCTCTGCGCCAAGTACGGCGATCTGAAGGAGACGCCGCTCACGCTCGTCATTGAGGGCAACCGCCTGGTTTCGGCCACCTGCCGGAACACAGAGCTACAAGAGGAGTTCTGGCGCTACACCCACACCGACGAGAACTCCGACCGCGTCGGCGAGTTCGCTATCGGCACCAACCTCGGCGTACGCGACGTCATCGGCAATATCTTGCAGGATGAGAAGATACCCGGCGTCCATATCGCTTTCGGCAACCCGTATGGCGACCACACCGGCGCCCAGTGGTATTCATCCACCCACATCGATGTCGTCGGCCGCCGTTTCTCCATCTGGGCCGACGGCCGCCAACTGATGCGCGACGGGGAGTTCCTCTTGTGAAAGGCGACGAGCTTCGCCGCTGGTTCAACTCACGATTCACCCCGGAAAAGTACGCGCGCTTCACGGCCCTTGTCGACCAGCGCTGCGGCCTTCACGTCCCCTTCCGCCTCTGTGAGACTCCCTGCTTTTTCGATTGGGAGTTCATGCAGCGCATCTCGCGCGATGGCCGCGAGCTGATCTCGCAGCTCGTCGACAGCGATGAATACCGCCGCGTGTCGGACGCCTCGCTGCCCGAGCGTTACCGCGTCCCCGGCGAGCCGCGCGAACCACTCTTCGTGCAGGTGGACTTCGGGGTGATCCGAGGCGAAGACGGCCTGCTCCACCCCCGGCTGGTCGAGATTCAGGGCTTCCCTTCCCTGTACGCCTTCCAGCCCGTGCTCGCGCAGAGCTACGCCGACGCCTATGAGATGCCCGGCGGGCTCCACTACCTGCTCGACGGGCTCGACGGCAACCAGTATGAAGCGCTGCTCCGCGATGCCATTTTGGCCGGCCACGATCCCGTGAACGTAGTTCTGCTCGAAGTCGACCCCAACAGCCAGAAGACCCGTTGCGACTTCGTGCTGACGGAGAGACTCCTCGGTATCCGCTCCGTCTGTATTACCCAGGTGCGAAAAAGCGGCCGCAAGCTGTACTACCAGCGCGACGGCCGCGAAGTGGAGATCCGCCGCATCTACAACCGCGCCATCGTAGACGAGATTGAGCGCCGCGGCATTCAGCCGCCCTTCGACTGGCGCGACGACCTTGATGTCGAATGGGCCGGGCACCCGAACTTCTACTTCCGGGTCTCCAAGTTCTCCATCCCGTACTTGAACCACCCTTCCGTCCCGCGCACGCTGTTTCTGGACAAGGTCGCCGAGCTGCCCGAGAGTCTCTCCCAATGGGTGCTCAAGCCGCTGTACTCGTTCGCCGGGCTCGGCGTGGTCATCGGCCCATCGAAGGAGCAGGTACAGGCCATCCCAGCCGCAGACCGGGCCAATTGGATCCTGCAGGAGCGCATCGACTTCACCCCGGTGGTCGAGACGCCGCACGGCTTCACCAAGGCCGAGATTCGCGTTATGTATGTCAACCGGCGGCCGGTCACGCACATCATCCGCATGGGCCGAGGCAAGATGATGGGCGTCGACCACAACAAGGACATGGAGTGGGTTGGCGCCAGCGCCGCGCTGTACCATGAAGAGGCATGAAGCCTGATCCGGACCAGATCCCAGAAGAGGACCTGCTCGAACACATCGTCGATCACCTGTGTGAAGAGCAGGCCGAGGCCGTGGCCGCCCTCAGCGACTCGGAGATTCGCCGCCGCGCCGCCCTGGGCCTGGCGCGCGCCCGCGCCAACGGCTTCGAGTTCCCCGAACCCATCACCGCCTTCGTCACGCTCATGTTCCTGGTCGCGCCGGATTTCGACCGCCATCCGGAAATCGCCAAGGTGCTGTCGGATCGGAAGGCCGCGCCAGCCGAGCGGCTGAAGAATCTCTTCGCCCGGACGAAGGAAGAGCATTGGGAGCAGGCCGCGGCCAACTCGGCCGGGTGGGACGCGCTGGCGTGAAGCGCGTCATCCTCGCCTGGTCCAGCGGCAAAGACAGCGCTTGGGCTCTCCACGTCCTCCGGCAGGACCCGGAGATCGAGGTCGCTGGCCTCTTCACGACCCTGAACGAGCAGTTCGACCGCGTCGCCATGCACGCCGTCCGCAACCAGCTTCTCCACCAGCAGGCCGAAGCCGCCGGACTGCCCCTGCTTACCGTCGGTCTCCCCTGGCCCTGCTCCAACGAAGAGTACGAGCGCCGCATGGCCGCCGCCTGCACCCAAATGGTGTCGGAAGGGATCCAGGCCGTCGCATTTGGCGATCTCTTCCTGGAGGACGTGCGCGCCTACCGCGAAAAGCAGCTCGCCCCCACCGGCCTGGAGCCCCTCTTCCCGCTCTGGAAACTGCCCACCGCTGAGCTCGCCCGCGCCATGATCGCCTCAGGCCAGAAGGCCCGCATCACCTGCGTCGACCCCCGCAAGCTCCCTGCCTCCTTCGCGACTGATACCGGCAGCTATCTTGCTGACGCTGAGAACCTACGCGCCCTCATCCGCAAGTGCATGACTGACCTCCGACAGGCCTTGGTGGAGCGCGGCTTGCTGGACGCAGCCGAAGAAGCAACTTCCCCGCCCGCGGAAATTACCGTTGTGGATCGACGGCTCGATCAACGGATCCCTTTGCCAGCGTTTCAGTGGCAGGACACATCGGCGACTGCAGATCGCTGAGCGGCTGCCTGACGGCGGAACGAACGGGCCCGCCAGCTCACCCCTTCGCCGGAAAAAGGTAGCCCGCCAGCAGTTTCTTCACTTCCAGCAGAATGCGCGCCCGGGCGCCCGGCTCCTCCTGCTCGTACGCGTAAGCAATCAGCCGCTCCCCCGCCTCGATCGCCACTTCCAGCTTCAGATCCAGTTGCGCTGGATCGTCCAGCCCCAGCCGTTTCAGCATGAACCATCGCAGCAGCCCCGCCGGACCCGCCCCCGGCCGGATCTGCGCCTGCCGTGTCACGGCGCTCACGTGCCTCCCCAACGCCAGCACACGGAAGTCCGGCCGCTGGTCCAGGAACTCCACGTAGGCGTCGATCATCTTCCCCAGCGCAGCCGGACCGGCGGCCAGCGCTGAGCCCGCCAGCGTCAGCGCCATGCGCGCGCGGAAATCCTCCATGTGCCGCACCGCAATCGCGTCCAGAATCACCTGCTTGTCGGAGAAGAACCGGTACAGAGCCCCCACCGAGACGCCCGCTTCGGCGGCGATCCGCGACGTCGTGATCTCCTCCACCGGCGTCCGGGTCAGGAGCGCCGAAGCCGCCCCGAAGATGCTCTGCACCGTGTCGTTACTGCGTTCCTGGACCGGGGTGCGGCGCGGTTGGGACATCTGAGTGGAGCGGGCCTCATTGACAGTATGCCACCGCGAATGTTAAAAAGCGAATGAGACTTCGCGTTCGCGAAACCGCCCCACACCACCATGGCCATCCCGATCTCCCAGATGTGGACCGTCGCCTCCTACGTCCTCAAGCAGAGGATGCAGGGCCGCCGCCGCTATCCGCTCGTCCTGATGCTGGAGCCTCTCTTCCGCTGCAATTTAGCCTGCGCGGGTTGCGGCAAAATCCAGTATCCTGCCCATGTGCTGAAGCAGAACATGCCGCCGGAGGAGTGCTTCCGCGCCGTCGACGAGTGCGGCGCTCCCATGGTGAGCATCCCGGGCGGCGAACCGCTGATGCACCCCCAGATCGCCGAAATCGTCGCCGGCCTGGTGGCGCGCAAGAAGTACATCTACCTTTGCACCAATGCCCTGCTGCTCAAGGAGAAGATCCATCTCTTTGAGCCCAGCAAGTACCTCACCTTTTCCGTCCACGTCGACGGCCAGAAGGAGCACCACGACTTCTCGGTCTGCAAGGAGGGCGGCTACGAGCAGGCGGTGGAAGGCATCCGTGAGGCAGTCCGCCGGGGCTTCCGCGTCACCACCAATACCACCCTCTTTGATGGCGCCGACCCGCGCAGCGTGCGCGCGTTCTTCGACGAGATGATGGCCCTTGGCGTCGAAGGCATGATGCTCTCGCCCGGCTACGCCTACGACAAGGCGCCCAACCAGGATCAGTGGCTGGGCAAGGATCGCACGCGCGGCCTCTTCCGCCTGATCCTCTCCAACCGCAAGCGCGAGTGGGTCTTCAACCTCTCGCCGCTCTTCCTCGAGTACCTGATGGGCCTGCGCGACTACGCCTGCACCCCGTGGGGCATGCCCACCTACAATCTCTTCGGCTGGCAGCGGCCGTGCTACGTGTTGCAGGACGGCTACGCCGACTCATTCCGGGAACTGATGGAGACCACCGCGTGGGCCGAGTACGGCACCGAAAGCGGCAATCCGAAGTGCGCCAATTGCATGATGCACAGCGGCTATGAGGCTACGGCCGTGAACGACACTTTCGGCTCGTGGAGAGGATTCGTCTCCACCATCCGGGCGACGTTCGCGAAATACCCCGACCCGGCGGCGCTCCAGGAACTGGCCGCCGCCCGGGTGGAGCAACACCCGTGGGAACTGGTCCAGATCGGCGGCGGGGGCGCGAGGGAGCGGATCCAATGACGGAAGCACGCCAGGGACAGGTGTGGGCGGCGATGACGGAGGAAGATCTCCGGCTTGCGCTGGAGCAGGCTTTCGACTACCGCGGCGACGTCACGCTGACGCTGAAGGACGGCTCGCGTATTGAGGGCTACATCTTCGACCGCCGCAGCGCGCCGACGCTGGCGGAATCCAAGGTGCGGATCATCCCCGGCGGCGGCCGCGAAAGGCTGGCCATCGCCTATTCCGACATCGGCGGCCTGGAGTTCACCGGCCGCGACACGGCGGCCGGCAAGAGTTGGGAGGCCTGGGTGAAGAAGTACGTCGAAAAGAAGGCCGCAGGCGAAACTGGCATCGAACTGAAGCCGGAAGATCTGGACTGAGCGGTCCGCGCCTCACCACTCGATGTCGTCGCCCGGCAGCGGCGCTCCCGCGCCGGCCGCAACGGGCTCCGGCGCGCGCGGCCGTCTCAGGTAGCGAGCCAGGAAGTATCCCCCGGCAGCCAGCGCGAGCACGGGCGTAATCATCAGCCAGGTGAACTTGCCTCCGCGCGGTTCCAGCAGGATTCTCTCTCCGTGCAGTTCCACGTAGCGGGCTATGATCTGCTCTTCGCTCAGTCCAGACCTGACCATCTGCTCGATCTCCACCCTCATCTTCGCGGCTGGTTCGGAGCGGTGGACGGCCACGCTCTCGCTCCAGCAGCAGGGCGCGATGAGCTTCTCCTGAATCCTGCGTGCATCGGCGGTGGGCGCTGCTCCAGCCAGCGGAAGGGCCGCCACCAGAACGAATAAGCTCTGTACTTTGAACATGTTATCTCCTGCAACTCTGTGCAAACGGACGTCTGGACACACTCCACCGGAAGCGGTGGACATGTTGGTTGCGGTTCAGGAGAGACCGGGCGGGGGGCGTTCAAAGAGCGCGAATGCCGCGTTCTGCGCGGCCACGGTTGCTCGGGACTGGGCCGCCTGAAACGGTCTGGCTATCGCAGGCCGAGCGCCCGGCTGGGGCGCCGGCGCCAAACCCGGCATCACCGGGAGCAACGCCGCCTGCTGCCGGCAACTGCCCGCGCAACCGGCCGACGGTTGCCACTGCGGAGTTTTGGAATCCGATACATGCCGCCGCGCGTTCCGGCAGCAACAGGACTTCATCCGCTTGCAGCAGCTCATCCCGCACGTCACGCCGCTTCCCGGCATCAGGACGAAAGAGACGAGGGAGAGGGGAAACACAGTGAGCACGGCGGCCGCGCAAGCCACCGCAAAGCGTCACCACCATGCGTACCGAAAGCTCATGATCCCGGATCGATTCCCTCTTCCGACTATAACAGCGCGCGCCGCGGCACCGGCTCCTTAGACGCCGTCACACTCCGCCACTCTCGCCGCCACCACCTCGCCTATCGCCAGGCAGGCTGTAGCGGCCGGCGAGGGTGCGTTCAGTACATGGACCGCGCGCTCGCGGCGAATGATGTCGAAGTCCTCCACCAGCCGGCCGGCCGGGTGCATCGCCTGGGCCCGCACCCCCGCCCCGGCGTCTTCCAGGTCCTCCGGCTGCACCTCCGGCACCAAGCTTTGCAGCGAACGGCAGAACAACTCCTTCGAGAAGGAGCGCTCCAGTTCG
>JACRKW010000092.1 GCA_016215215.1 Acidobacteriota bacterium | reverse complement strand
CATCATTCGCGTCTGCCGCGTGGAAGACACCGTTGATGATCAGCGCCTGGTTGGACATGCCGGCGGCGGCGAGTTCACCTCGCGTCCTCTCCGCTTCCCTCAGGGCCGCCTGATCGGGCCGCGTCACCAGCACCACGGTGGTCCCCGAAGGATCGGATAGCTCGCGCAGGCTCGCGTCGTAAAGGTCCCTCTGTGCCTGCAGCCCCGCAAGCGGGCCCAGGCAGGAGGTTCCCGTCGTGTTGCTGTCGATAAAGCCCGTCCAGGCGGCCGGCAAACTCAACAGCCGCAGAGTGTGCCCTGTCGGGGCGGTGTCGAAAATCAACGTGTCGAACTCCGCCGTGGCGGCAGGGTCGCCCGCCAGCTTGGTGAACTCGTCGAACGCGGCAATCTCAACCGTGCACGCGCCAGACAATTGCTCCTCCATGCTGGCGACCGCCTGGGCGGGCAGAACGCCCCGGTACGGACCGACCACGCGTTCCCGGTACGCCGCCGCGGCCGCAACCGGATCGATGTTCATCGCGAACAGTCCCGGAGCGCCGGCGATCGCCTTCGGTTCGCCCGTGAGCCCGGCGCCGAGCACCTCGTCCAGATTCGACGCCGGATCTGTGCTCACCACCAGCACGCGCTTGCCGCGCCGGCTCAGCGCCACCGCGGTCGCGCAGGCCAGGGATGTCTTCCCCACCCCGCCTTTTCCCGTGAAGAGCAGAATGCGGGTGGCCTGTCTTACGAACGTGTCGCTCGTCATGCTCTTCAGCCGCAACAGCTCTGCACCACGGGCAACCCGGCATGGTCTCCTTCCAGGAAGCGGTGCGCCAGTTGCAGCATCGCTTTCGCCGGGGTCTCCTTGACCATCTGGGCCGTCTTTACCGCCCGCATCATGTCCTCGCGCGACACTCCAAGCTTCTTCGCCTGCTGGAAGTGGTACTTGAAGCACGGTTCGCAGTTGGCCGCGATCGCCGCGCCAATCGCGACCAGCTCGGCCACGGCGTCGGTGTAAATGCTCGGCGCCGGCGCCGTTGCGCCCAATCCGCACAGCCGTGCCAGCTCCTCGCGGGCCGGATAGCCGCCCTTGCTCGCCACCCGGCCATCCATCAGGATCAGCGGCAGACATGCGTTGCCATCCTCTTCCAGCGCCGCCTTCACCGCCTGGTTCGCCGCAAATGCCTGCGGCTGCTGGCTCAGGTTGTATCGATCGACGTGGACCCCCTCGCCGGCCAGCCAGTGAAGATCGGCCGCGAATCGCGCCAGCGCCGGATCCACGGCCGGGCCGCAGACCCCTGTCGGACAGCACATCGGGGGATCGAATACTTCCAGATGAATCATGAGAACAACTCCTTCATTCGACAATCGACGATAGACGATGAACTGAACATAAGAAAAGATCTGTCCTTCAGATGATGGCCACGAGAGCCTTGAGCCGCCGGAGCCCGTCGAAGTCGATGCAGTAGCCCACCCGCGGCCCATCAGGCGAGCAGCGCACCAGGCCGGCTTCCTTCAGAATCCGAAGGTGCTCGGAGACAGTGGATTGCGCCAGGGGCAGCTCGTCTACAATCTGGCTGCACACGCGGGCTTCCTTCCGCGACAACAGCCGCAGGATGCGCACCCTCGCCGGATGCCCGATCGCCTGCTCCTTCCAGCGTCACCATGCTGATCGCCGGCGCCGTCTCCGGCGGGCAGCAGACATTCGAAGAAAGCGGCTTGGGCGGCATCATATATCGTCGATTGACGATACACCGCCACATTGTGCCTTGTCAAGGCTCCCCGCGTATCTCTGCGTGTAACTCTTCGGAGGGCAGAGAGCCAGCCGCAAGCGTAGTCGTGATACCCGTGGTTCCGACTGACGGCGCCGGGGCCTTATCGGCCGGACCCGGCGCCTTCTTTGATCTCCAGGACCTGGCCGCCCCGGGCGCCTTTGTAGCGGTCCATGATGCCGGAGGGCCAGACCACTTCGATCAGCTCCGCGGCCTTGGCCTCGCCCAGCCCGAAGTGCAGCCGGAGATCGCTTTGGGAATAGAAGCTGGATTGGCTGAGCAGGTCCTGGCGGTGCCGCCGGCCGTTGGCTGTTACGTAGACGCGCGCTCCCAGGCCCGTTCGATTGGACTTCCTGCCCGACAGTTTGACCTTGAGCCAGTTCCCGCCGCCTGCGAGATCGTTCCGCAGCAGCGAGGGGGGCTCATTCATGTTCATGACCAGAATGTCGACGTCCCCATCGTTGTCGAAGTCGCCGAGGGCGCAGCCACGGCTGGAGTGAGGTGCGGTGACGCCTGGCCCGGCCCGGTCGCTGACGTCCAGAAACCGGCCTTGCCCGAGATTGCGCAGAAGCACGCGCGGATTGCGGTGCGGGTACTCCGGGAGTTTCGCCTCGACCTCCGGGTAGACGTTGCCGTTGACGAAGAAGATGTCCGGCCATCCGTCGTTGTCAAAGTCGGCCATCAGGGCGCCCCACCCCACATAGCGTGTGAGGGCGGAGAAGCCGGCCTTGTTGGTGAAATCCTCGTACAGTCCCTTGCCGGCGGCGCGGTAGAGGATCGGCGTGTCGTCGGCGAAGTGGGTGACAAAGATGTCGAGCAATCCCCGGCCGGCCGTATCGCCCAGCGCCACTCCCATGCCCGCTTGTTCGCGGCCGTCTTCGTTGTAGGCGACTCCGCGCTCCAGCGCCACGTCCTCGAAGCTGCCGTCGCCCCGGTTGCGGTAGAAGATGCTCGCCGTGGAGTCGCAGGCTACATAGATGTCCGGCCAGCCGTCATCGTCGAGGTCGGCGCTCACGGCCGTCATGGCGTACCGGTTGGCGATACGGGCGATGCCCGATTGCTGGCTCACGTCGGTGAACGTGCCATCGCCGTTATTGCGGTAGAGGAAGTTGCGTGAGGTTGGCAGGCCCTTCGGTCCGCAGTTCACTGGAATACCCTTCCAGTTGCAGTTTGCGCTCTGGCCTGGCATGGGCACCGAGGTCCGCTCGAATTGCAGGTACGTGCTGACGAACAGGTCCAGCAGACCGTCGCGGTTGTAGTCGATCCAGGTGGCGCCGGCGCACCAGCGCGCCTCTGGATGGAGCAACCCGGCCTGCTGCGTGACGTCGGTGAACGTGCCGTCGCCGTTGTTGTGGAACAGCAGATTCTGGCCGTAGCAACTGATGAAGAGATCGTCGCGGCCGTCGTTGTCGTAGTCGCCGATGCAGACACCGGAGGCCCACACCGTGCGCTCCAGCCCGGCTCTCTTGGTGACGTCGGTGAATGTGCCGTCCCGGTTGTTCCGGTAAAGCCGGAGCGTGGCCCCGCTCGTGTCGCCCTCCAGCCTGGAACCGGTCAGCAGGAGGATGTCGGGCCAGCCGTCATGATCGTAGTCGTAGAAGGCGACACCGCAGCCGTTGGTCTCCAGGATGTACTTCTTCTCCGTTGCGCCGCCGTAGATGACCGGCTGGGTCAGGCCGGCGGCCGATGCGATATCGGTGAGCCTGAACGGCAGGCTCTGATCGTCCGGCGATGGTGCGGCGGCGAGCAGGGCCAGCAGGTCGCGCCGTCTCACGCCGGCTTCACTCCCTTCCCCTCAAACACGGTGTAGATCCTGTCCGATGCCAGCGCGTCGATCCGGTCCACCTGTCCGCTCGGCCAGCGGACCTCGATGGCGGCGCTGGTGGCCGCGCCCAGGCCGAAGTGCAGCCGTAAGTCGCCCTGGGAGATGTAGCTGCCGCCGCTGCGCACTTCGTCCATCTGCGGTTTGAGGCCCTCGCAACGGCAGACCACGCGGGCGCCGATTGCTGACCGGTTGGACTTCGTGCCCACCAGCTTCAGTTTGATCCAATGGTTGCCGGTCCGGTTGTCGCAACGCAGCAGTTGCGGCTCCTGATTGACGCAATTCACAAGCACGTCCAGATCGCCGTCATTGTCGAAGTCGCCGGCCGCGCTCCCGCGCCCGGCCACCTTCTCCACGATGCCCGGTCCGCCGGCCAGAGAGACATCTTCGAATGTGCCGTTTTGCCGGTTACGATAGAGCACCTTGCGCTGCCGGTAACCGGAATCGTCCCCGGTCTCGCCGGCTTCTGGATAGACGTGACCGTTGGTGAGCATGACGTCCGGCCAGCCGTCGTTGTCGTAGTCCAGAAACAGGGCGCCCCAGCCGAGAAAGCGCGTATTTCGTCCCATGCCGCCCTGGAACGTCTGGTCGTCGAAACTCCAACCGCCGGTGTTGCGGTAGAGGCTTGACGTGTCGCCCATGAAGTTGGTCTTCACGATATCGAAGTGGCCGTCGTGGTCGTAGTCGGCGACGTCGATACCCATGCCGGCCTGGGATTTCCCATCCGGGGAATAGGCCGCGCCCGCTTCGATGGCGACGTCGGAGAATGTGCCGTCACGGTTATTGCGGTACAGCGTGGAGGAGGTGGAATCGCACGCGACGTAAATGTCGGGCCAGCCGTCGTTGTCGAAATCGCAAGCAACCACCCCGAGGCCGTACGTCCCCGGCGTGTTGAGTATGCCCGACCTCTGGCTGACGTCCGTGAAGGTGCCGTCGCCGTTGTTGTGAAACAGCAGGTTGCGCCCGCCCTTCAGTCCGGGCGGGCCGCATGCCACCAGAACCCCGCGGTGCAGGCAGGGGCCCGATTCCGGCAGTGGAGCCGTCTTCAGATCCATGTCGATGTAGTTGGCCACGAACAGGTCCAGGTGCCCGTCCTTGTCGTAGTCGACAAAACAACAGCCGGTGTTCCAGCGCGGGTACTCCTGCCGGGAGCAGCTTACTCCGGCTTGGCGGGCCACGTCCTTGAAACGGCCGCCTCCCAGGTTCTGATAAAGGGAGCAGTCGCCGTAGTAGCTGACGAACAGGTCGTCCAATCCGTCGTTGTTGAAGTCGCCGACGCAGCAGCCCTGCCCCCAGCCCGTTCGTTCCAGGCCGCTGCCCTTGGTCACGTCGGTGAATGTGCCGTCACGGTTGTTTTTGTATAGACGGCTGACCGGCGCTTCCGAGGGCGCCCACTTGGCCTCCAGCCTCGTCCCGTTCACCAGGAAGATGTCGAGCCACCCGTCATGGTCGAAATCATAGAAAGCACATCCGCAGCCGGTGGTTTCCAAAAGGTAGATGTTCCGCTTCTCTCCCCCGAAAATGGTCTTGGCGCGCAGGCCTGCCTCGCGCGCCACATTCACAAACTGGGGGGAGAGGGATGGTTGCGGCAGGAGTTGGTCAAACGTGAAGACAGAAGCGGTGCGGCACAGTGATCGAACGAAGTGTCTGCGAGTGCGTCTCATGATACAAGCATGGATGGGTGGACCCAAGGGCCCACCCATCCATCACTAGACTCGAGCGATGGGCGGGCCGAAGGGCCCGCCCATCCACGTTCGAGAAATGGACTTGAACTGAACGAACCGCCCTAGAAGTCCAGGCGGAAGGCGAGTTGCAGCCTCCTCATCTGGGCCCCTGGCGCCAGTCCGGTGATCCTGCCTGCCTCTGTCGAGGTGACGTTGTTGTTGGGATCGCCGAGACTGGTGTGGTTCCAGACGTTGAAGGCTTCGCCGCGCAGTTGCGCCTTGACGGTCTCCGTGATCTTGAACATCTTGGCCAGGCTCAGGTCCTGGTTGTAGTACCCAGGCCCGTACATGGAGTTCAAGGGGAAATTGCCGAAGACGTTGTTGGCGGGAACTACGAAGTAACCGCCGAGCCCGCCCTTAAACCACTGGTTGCGGTTGCCGGCGGCGCCGGAATAGGGATCTCCGCTACCCAGGTCCGGACGGTTGCCTGGACCTGCGTTCGGACGGATGGCTCCGGCCGGTGAATCTCCGATGTACGGCGTGAAGGGCCGTCCACTTGTGACGTAGGTCGTGGCGTTCACCAGCCAGCCGCCGAAGGTCAGGTCCATCGCTCGGCCGCCGTTGGCAAGGAACTTCTTACCCTTTCCGAACGGCAATTCGTAGTTGATGGGCAAGGTGAAGATCTGGTGGGTGATCCAGTCCTTGTTGCCGCGGCCCAGCGGGCGGTTATACAGGAAGGTGAAGGAGTCGCCGGAGTCGCCGACGTTTTTCTGGTACGTGTAGCTGCCGTTGAACGTCAATCCGTAGGAGGTGCGCTGCTCAAAGCGCATCTGGAACGAGTTGTAGCTGTTGGTGGCGCAGTTGCAGTAGAGGTCGATGCCCTGCGTCCAGCCAAACTTGGAGTAAAACGGCTTGCGGATGTTGGAATCGGCTACGCCGGGAACGAAGGCCGCCTCGTTGACATTGAAGTTGGGGCCGTCGCCAGCGAACACGTTCCGGCCCTGGTTGCCGACGTAAGCCAGGTCGATGGACAGGCTCTTGGTCAGTTGGTGCTGCACTGATACGTTGAAGGCCATCGAGAGCGGCATCTTCAGATTCTCCGGACGGGCCTTGCCGGAGACGCCGTTGGGCAGCTTGAATCGGCCGTTGCTGTCAGGTTTGGGGAAGGTGGGATCCACCGGACCCTGGTCCAGCGTGAAGACGCCCGAGAAGTCGTTCGGACGGTTCAGCGATTGGACGGCCAGCACGGGCAGGTTTTGCGTCACGTTGTGGCCGAAGATGCTGCCGAACGTGCCGAGGCCGTAGCTCCAGCCGTAGCCGGCGCGAACCACGGTGCGCGGGCTGATGGCGTAAGTCACGCCCAGTCGCGGAGCGAAATTGGACCACTTCATCTTCTGCAGGCCGCTCATGGGCACTCCGCCCACGCCGAATACGGCGATCTCGCCGGTCCTGAGGTCAAGCTGGCCGCCGTTGCCGGCCGCGTTGACCGTCTCGGGGAACAGCATCTCCCAGCGCAGGCCGTAGTTGAGCGTGAGCTTGTTGTTGACGCGCCAGGTGTCCTGCGCGAACCAGAACAGGCGCTTCTGGCGCTCGCTGGCGTCGTTCACGGGGCTGACGTAGCGGCGGAACCCGGTGGTTTGGCCGAGGAGGAACGTGGCCAGACCCAGGCCCTGCTGCACGCCCGCGCCCGCCGCCGGCACATAACCGGTGAAGTTCGGCGAGAAGCTCAACTCTCCGGAACGGTGGGCGTCGGAGGGAACGCGGAGATTGGTGGCGAAACGCAGGTCGGCGCCGAACTTGTAGCTGTGGTTGCCCTTGAGCTTGGTGGTGTTGATCACGAACTGCCACTGCTGTTCCTTCTGCGCCAGCGGGCAGTTGCACTGATTCACCCCCAGCCCGTAGCCGAAGTTGAAACCGCCCTCGCCCTCGACGAAGAAGGCCGGCATGCCCGACGTGAAGAAGGGGTCGACGTTCAGTTTCGGGATGCCGGCGTCTTTGGCCGGTGAGGTGCCCATGCCGTTCGGCAGCACGTTCACCCGGTACCGCATGTAGCCGAAACGCATCTCGCTGATCAGCGAAGGCGACCAGGTGCGCGTGTAGCCGAGCGCCAGGCTCTGGTTGGCCACGTCGGAGGTGCCCGCGAATCCAATGTTGTCCAGGGCCGAGCCGCCAACCTGGTCGCCAAATGCGCCCGGGGCGTACTTGGTGAAGCTGGCATAGCTGTAACGGCCGAAGATCGAATTGTGCTCGTTCAGGAAGTAGTCCCAGCGGTTGTTCCACTGGTTGCTGTCGAAAGCCTCCGAGCCCGTATTGGCGAAGTTCCGGCGGAACGGCGCCGTGCCGGCCTGCACGCTGTTCGGACGTGGAATGCTAGCCAGAAGCTTCACCGCCTGAGGGCTGAGCCGCGAGGCCGGAATGCGATTGCCGGCGAAGGCCTGGCGCCCCTCACCCGTTGCCGTGCTTCCCGTAAGCGGATCGAAGATCATCTGCCGCATCAGATTGGTACTCCCGCCGCCCACCACGCCGACGCTGGCTCCGCCGCTGAGCGGCTCCAGGTACTGGCTGAAATCGCCCGTGCGGGCCGCATCGGTGGGAACGGAGGTCAGAACCGAGGAGCCGGTCCTGCGCCGGGTAATCTGGGCGTCGCCGAAGCCGAACAGCTTATTCTTGATCGCCGCTCCGCCAATGGAGCCGCCGAACTGGTTCCAAACCACCGACGGCGTCTTCTTGTTCTCGGCGGAGTTGAATGGGTTGCGTGCGAAGGTGTTGAAGCCGGGCGAGTTGGTGCGGTTGAACTCGAACAGGGAGCCATGGAACTGGTTCGAGCCGGACTTGGTGGTCAGGTTCATCACGCCGGCCGCCGCAAGGCCGAACTCAGCATCGAAGTTCTGGCTCGACATCTTCGCTTCCACCACCGAATCGATGGTCGGGTTGATGACGATAATGCCCAGGATCGGATCCTGGTTGCTCGTGCCGTCCAACTGGTAGTCGGTGGAGGAGAAGTGCTGGCCGTTCACTTGGATCTGGACCGACCCTTGCGGGTTCTCCGACGAAGCATGCTGCCACGGCACACGCTGTGTGCCCGGCGTCAGCAGTTGGTAGGCCTGGAAGGTCCGGTCGTAGGACGGAAGGTCAAGCAGTTGCTGAGTATTGAAAATAGTGGCCACGTCGGCCCGGTCGGACTTGATCAGCGGCGCCTCTGCCGTGACTTCTATCCTCTCAGTGACGTTGCCCACCTCCAGCCGCAGGTCCACGCGCTGCGTCGTGTCCACGCTGACCGTTACATTGTTGACGAGCCCTGTCTTGAAGCCCGTCGCCTCGACCTGCACGCTGTAGACACCTGCGGTGAGCTGGCCTTTGGAGTAATTTCCGCTGTCGTTGGTGATCGCCTCAAAGGCTGTGTTCCTGCCGAGGCTCGTGATCCTCACCTTGGCGTTCGGGATGGGACTCCCTGACGGATCTGAAACCGTGCCGACAATATTCCCGGACACGACCTGCCCAAGAGAAAGGTTCGCCCCGCCGCAGAGCAGCGCGACAACCCAAAGTAGGCACAAGCGTTGTGCGAAGTTACATTTCATTTGTCTGTTCCTTAGTTCAGGCGGCAGCGCCGCTGCCGTTTGCGGTTGATACATGGCATCGGCGTTGGCACCCGCTTATGTTGCGCTTCCCTTCGAGACACTAACAAGTTATAGTTAGCGTGTGACGGTAACGGGGTGTAATCGACTGATTCCTGGGTGTGGATGACACGCGTTACGCCGAGGTAACAAGCAGTATGGGTGTGCCAGTAGTCGCTGGTCCGGGTCTGCGCGAACAGGTCGTCCGGATCCTCGCCAGCCCTCAGTTCCAAAGTTCAGAGACTCTAGGCAGGCTTCTACAATACCTGGTAGACCAGGCGATCCTGCATCCCAATCAAGCCATCAAGGAGCATCAGATCGCCGTGGATGTCCTCGGCCGCGGCGAG
>JACRKW010000089.1 GCA_016215215.1 Acidobacteriota bacterium | reverse complement strand
CATCTCGACCAGCCCGCCAAAGCCCTGGCGGAGCTAGCCCGCGTCGCCCGCCGCGCCGTCATCCTCTCCGTGCCCCACGAGCCCTGGTTCCGCCTCGGCAACCTGGCCCGCGGCAAGTATCTCGACCACTGGGGCAATCACCCCGAGCATGTCCAGCACTGGAATCCAGGCACGATGAGCGCGCTTCTCCGGGAAGAGTTCGACACCGTCGAGCTCTTCCCGGCATTCCCTTGGATCATCGCCCGCTGCCGCCCGAAAGCGCAGCCTAGAATCTGAGCCGCGCTCCGATCTGGATATTGCGTGGGAAGTTCAACTGCTGCACGGGCAGCACGCCGAAGTCCGACGCACTCGGGTTGCCCGAAGCGGGATCGCCGCGCAACGGTGTGTTGGTGAAGTTGAACGATTCGCCGCGCAACTCCAGATTCCAGCGCTCGGTGATGGCGAACTTCTTGGCGATGGCCAGGTCGCTCTGCCAGGCCGTGTGGCCGCGCAACTGGTGGAATCTAGGCATCAGTTGCTGCTGTTCGTAGGGTTGGTTCTGCGCGTAGCACGATGTACGCCGGTCGAACCACTGTGTCTCAGTGCGCTCCACCTGGCGTGGATCGCCGCACAGGTATTTCCAGCCGGTCCAGGCGCCCAATGGGACTCCGGACATATAGCCTAGAGTCCAGTTTGTGTTCCAACCGCCCAGGATGGCGTCGCCTACTTTGCCCATGTTGGCGCCGAAGGCCCGGCCCCTGCCCACCGGAACGTCCCAGATGCCGACGAACTGGAAGTTATGGCTGCGGTCGGCGCTGGTGACTACACTGTCGACGAAGTTCTTGTACCACTCAAAGTTGTATTCCTGTCGGTTGGTGGTCTCCATCTGCTTGGACCAGGTGTAGGCCAACACCCAGGTGAGCGCCCCGCCCTTGGACCGGGCACCCATCATGCGCTTCTCGAAGCGCGTTTGCAGGCCGTGATAGTGCACCGCGCCCCATGGGTTGATTGCGCTCTGGACGCTATTGAACTGCGGGATCCTGCGCAGTAGATTTTCGCGGCTGATTGTGGGGCTGGCTCCCAACGGCTGGTTCGCCGGCAGGATGCCGTACCAGGGGTTGGTCACGGCCGCCTGGTAAAACGTGGGGTTCTTGAAGGCCGCCTCGTAGTCCGCCTGGCCCATAGCGGAAAGCTGGATGGTTTTGGTCTCATGCGTGGTCCAGGAACCGACGTAAGAGGCCTCAAGCACCATACTCCAAGGCAGCTCGCGCTCGAGCGTATACGACCATTGATAGGTGCGCGGGATCGGTCGGTTCCGGTTGTCGAAACTGACCCCGCCACCGGCGTTGGTGTTGATGCCGAGCTTGTTGCCGTAAGGTACGATCAATCCGTCCGGCCAGGGATTCTCCAGCGAGTAATTACCGGTCTGGGGCCGTGGCGTCAGATCGCCATCGGCCGAACGGATGTACGGCGTCTGGATGCTGAAACCGGTCGTCTGCGAGTTCTGTGTGGCGGTGCGGTGATAGATGCCGAATCCTCCGCGCATCACGGTTTTGGGCAGGAACTGGTACGCAACACCGATGCGCGGCTGGATATTGCTCCAGTCCACGTCGTAGATGCTGCGCGGAACACCACCCACCCCGGCAAACTGCAGGCCGCCCTTGATCACGCTCGGCGCCTTGGGGAAGTTCGGATCCGCCGCCGCCAGCTTCTGCCAGACAGGTAGAACCTTGCTCGTCAGGTCCTGGTTTACCTGGTTGTAGTTGAAGCCGGCCACCAGCCTGTCGTGCGATTCGGTCAGACCGGCCTGCCAGTCGTAGCGAAAACCGATGTTTAGCGTCAGCTTGCTGTTCACCTTCCAATCGTCTTGGAAGTAGAAGCCCCAATAGGGCTCCCGCCGCAGGAAACTGTCGTTGAAGTCAACGTAGCCGCTGTTCATCTCGCCCATGAGCAAGTCGGCTACGCTGGCGCCGTCCAGCACGCCTGACAGCCGCCTGCCCTGGTGCTGCCTCGACCACACGGTGTCGAAATTGAACAGGCCCGAAGACCGCCCGGCTGACTTGTTGTGGCGGATCAGCTTGGCGTACTCCGCCCCGTACTTCATCGAGTGCCGCCCCCTCGTCTCAGCCACGTAAAGCTGAGAGTTGAGCTGCTGGCGCGAGCTCTGATTCAGGTACTGGTTGCCGAAGATCTCGTTGTAGCCGGAGACCTGTACCCGCGGCGCCCGTTTGTTCGGATAGGTTGGTACCAACGGGATGTTCTTGATGCCCAGCTTGTCGTAGGTGAACTCGCCGCCGCTGGAGTCGTCCGGGAAGTTCTCCACAAAGCGGTCGTAGCTGGCCTGCCAGTGCACAATCCGTGTCGGGTTCTGCAGCCAGTCGTAGGCGAACTTCCAAACCTGGTCCCGCCGCACCGTGCCGGTCATGTTGCCGTTCTGCGCCGGCGGGTAGAAGCCGTTCGAGTTGCGGTACTCCGATCCGTCCTGCCACGTGTAGCTGGTATTGAAGCGGTGCTTGTCACTAATGACGTGGTCCCACTTCACGATCGGCTGCTCGTACCTGTACTTGCCCAGGTTGTCGCCGCGCACAAAATTCTGCGAAAGCGCCGTCGGCGTGAAGTTCGGCGCCGGGTAGTACTTGATGATGTTCTGCCCCACCACGCTCTGGCGGCTCTTGGGGATGATGTTGCCGGGGAATGCGTCGCGGATGTAGACCCCGCCGCTGGTGCAGTTGGTCCCTGGAAGCGTGCAAGGCCGCGAAGTCATCGGGTCGAAAACCTTGATCGTCGAACTCTGCCCCGCCGGAATGAACTTTGAGAAATCACCTTCGCGGATCTCCATCGGCGGCACGCTGGTGACGCTCGGAAACGGCGTCAGTTCGCGGAAGCCCTCGAAGCTGAACATGATGAAGTCCTTGTCCCTGCGGAGCGGACCCCCGATCACGCCGCCAAATTGGTGCTGGTTCCTGAAACCGCGCTTCTGGTTGGATGCGTTGTTCTGCCGCGAGTTGGCATCCAGCACCCGGTTGCGCCAGAAGTCGAACAGCGATCCGTGCCATTCGTTGGTTCCGGACTTCAACGTGGTGTTCACCGTGCCGCCGCCCGTGCGGGCGTACTGAGCATCGTAGGTGTTCACCATCACCTTGAACTCCTGAATCGCCTCCACGTTCGGAGCCACGTTGAACGTCCCGTTTGTCGAGATGGGCGCGCCGTCCAGCAGGAATTGGTTCGATCCGTTGCGCCCTCCGTTGATCGTGAAACTGCCGTTCACGTCCCAGGCGCGCGTGCCCGAGAAGCCCGATGAACCGAACTGCCGCTGGTCAAAAGTCACGCCGGGTGAAAACCGCATCAGCATGTAGCTCTGCCGCCCGTTCAGCGGCAGTTCCTGGACTTTGATCGGATCGAACACCAGCCCGCGCGAGGCCGACGCCGTTTGCACCAGCTCCTGCTCGCCGACTACGGTGACCTCCTGCGTAATTTGGCCGACCTCCAACACCACATTCAGGTTGAGCTTCTCCGCCACCTGTAAAACGATGTCGGTGCGCCGCGTCGTCTGGAAGCCGCTGGATGCGATCGTCACCGTGTAGATACCAGGATCCAGACCGGGAATCGTGTAGATCCCCTGGTCGTTCGTGATCGTCTCTTTGCTGACGTTGGTGTCCTGCTTGGTTGCCTTGACCGTTGCCTTCGGAACGACCGACTTGGTCGGGTCGGTGACTTGGCCAAGGATGGTTGCGCGATACTCCTGCGCCAAGGCCAGCCCGCTGAGTGCCAGCATGGCCGTCATGAAAAAACGGATTTCGGATTTCATCGTGTTACGAGACCCCCGCGGTTGAAATCGAATGCAACCAGACTATTCGAGTTTGGTTCCCACACGCAAGAGGGAAGGCTACATTATCTTGCGCTTAATGTGCGCCGGCAGTCCGCCGCCCTCTCATCGTCCACCCCATCCCCAGCGCGGCCAGCAGCGCAAGACCGCTGAGCGCCCCCCCCAGTACCACGCTCCAGGGCCTGTAGCGCAACTCCACCGTATGCGCTCCCCCCTCAACCACCACGCCCCGTACCACGGCATACGCTTCGTGAATCTCGGCGCTCTTGCCGTCCACCGTCGCTGACCACCCGGGGAACCAAGTGTCGGTCAGCACCACCATGCCCCGGCAGCCCATCGACGCCCCCAGGCGGATCAGCGTCGGCGTGTAGGCCAGTACGGCGATCGAATCCGGACCGCCGCATCGCTCCAACTGGGGCGGGGAAGTGAGCAGGAAGGTCTTGTTCCCCATCTCCGCACCCAACTTGTCCATCTCAGCCGATGCCTGCTCCCTGCCTTCGATCCGGTACGCCTCGTGCACCGAGAACGCCCGCGGCATCACATCCGGATTGTGGAACACCTTGAGACCCGACGCGCCCGTGAATAGCTCCTGCTGGTGAAACGCGGTCGGCTTATCGCCCACCGCATAGGCCACACCCAGCAGCCGCTTGGCCGCCGGCCTGTAATTGCCGGCCCTCCACATATTCTCCGTGACGCTCGCCAGGTAGCCGCCCGTCTGTTGCACCCCGTGCCAGTCGCCGAAGTTGTACCGGATCAGCTTGTCGTCGACATCCACTCGATAGAGCCCCGGCCGCTGCCGCAGGAACGCCGCGATATCGCCGTGTTGCCGCATCGATTCCAGTAGAGCCAGTCTGGGCTTCTCCATCACCGTGGGCATGTAGTACCCGTTCGTGTTCGACACCTCGAGCAGCAGCAGCCCCATCAGAGCCGCCGCAGCCGTGCTTCGCGAAACCGAGCCGCGTACCACTGCGAATAACAACGCCGAAAGCAGCAACGCGGCCCAGGCCGTCATCACGCGGCGGTCATCGCCGGGCCCCGGAAACTCGTGGCTCTGGATCAGTACGAACTGCACAACCACCACTACTCCGCCCACTCCCAACGCCCACCATCCCGCACGCCTGCCCCATCGCGGATCGCCCTCCCCGCCAAGCAATGCCTCCAGCCCCAACGCCGCCAGAATCGAGCCGCCCAGTCCGAACAGGAACACCGCCGCCGCCGGGCTCCTCGCTTTATCCAAGTTCGGCACCAGGCTGTAGAGCACCCCGTTCAAGGCAAAGTGCTGCGACAGCGAATAGAGAAGACCGCCCATCGCCACCGCCGCCAGCAAGCGAGTCTCTCTCCGCCGCCAGCACAGCGCAAGGCCCAGTCCGGCCAGGGTGAACGCCGTGATGCCTAGGAAGGGCTCTACGTGCTGGAACGAGTTCGGAAAGATGATTCCCAGGATCGAGGCCGGATGCGCGGCGTAGGTCCGGTGCACATCGTAGGGGACCTTCTCGTCCCACGACACCGGATCGGTCACCCCCACCCAGCGCCTTGCCAGTTTCCCATATTCGGCCGCCGGCAGAATCTGTAGCGCCCCCGCGCAGAAAGTCATAGCCAGGAACAGGGCAAACGCCGGAATCAGCCGCCGGCGCTGCGCCGCGCTCCACAGCCACACCCCGCTTGCCGCCAGAGACACGTAAATCGGGATCTGGTGATGCCCGCTCAACCACGAAACCCCCAGGAAAAACCCCGCCAGCCCAGCCGGCGCCAGCGCCGCCTTCCACGAATCCTGCCGCGACGCCCTGAAGACGTACAGGAACACCAGCGGCGCCCACACGGCTCCATTCAACATCTGCGGCCATTCGAACGACCCCACCCAAGCCGTCAGCGAAAACGCCACTCCCCCGAACAGCGCCGCCGCGCGCCTGCAACCCAGCTCCCGCGCCAGCTTGTAGGCAAACCACGCCGCCATCAGGTGGATCACCACAAAGTATCCGTGCAGATAGGCTTGTTTCATCCACCCCTCGCGCAGGGGCAGCGAAAACAGCAGCCAGTTCAGAGGGTAGGCCACGCCCGGCTGCGCCTGGCCGATCAACGGCTGCCCGCCCCACTGTCCCGGCTCCCACAGCGGGAACCGTCCCGCGTGCCACTCGCCTGCCTGGAACTGGAACCACGGCAGAATCTGGCTGGCCGTGTCGTCTCCAGATAGCCAAGTGAACTGGTTGGAAAGGGTGAGCTTCCAGTAGAAGCCGCAGATCACCAGCACCAGCAGAAGCGCTGCCATCCAGCGTCCCAGGCCGGCTTGCGGTGGTGTTTCTGGATCGATGTGGTGGTTTTCAACCATGGCCGGCCCCCTGCGTCCACGGGCAATTATAACGAAATCAGTGAGTTGTGCAATGGCAGACAGATTGCTCCATGTTGGCTGAGGCCCAAGGAGCCCGATCCGATGAAACGCTGGTTGCTGCATTCCATCATCCCAGGCTTGCTGCTCTCCGCCCTGGCCGGCGCACAGACGCCTGCCCCGGCCTCCGACGACGACGGCCCCGGCCGCGGTGTGGCTCGCGTCAGTCTGCTCAACGGCGACGTCTCGGTCCGCCGCGCCGACTCAGGCGACTGGGTGGCCGCCGCTCTGAACGCCCCGCTGCTAGTCGACGACCGCGTCACCGCCGGGCCCGGCTCGCGCGCCGAAGTCCAGTTCGACTACTACCACCGCATCCGGCTGGCTCCCGATTCCGAGATCCGGCTGACCCAACTGGACCAGCACCAGTACCAGATCCAGGTCGCACGCGGCACCGTCACCTTCGCCGCCATCAAGGGCGGTGACGCTCAGGTCGAGCTCTCGCTCCCCGGCGCCGCTGTCCGCCCTCTGGCCTATGGGAACTACCGCATCAATGTGCTGCCGGACGGCTCGGCCGAAATCACCGTGCGCAGCGGCGAGGCCGAGATCTTCTCCCAAACCGGCGTCCAGAAGCTGCGCCCCGGGCGCACCATGCGCGTCCGCCTCACCGGCGGAAACGAAACTGAGTTCTACCTGGCCGCCTCCCTCCCGTACGACGATTGGGACCAGTTCAACGACCGCCGCGACAAGGAGCTGCGCAAGAGCGCCGAGGTCTATCAGTACGTCAGCCGCGATATCTACGGCGCCGAAGACCTCTATGGCCAGGGCGACTGGAACTACGTCGCCCCCTACGGCTACGTCTGGTCGCCCGCCGTCGCCCCCGGCTGGGCCCCTTACCGCAACGGACGCTGGGCTTGGTACGACTGGTATGGCTGGACCTGGGTGAGCTACGACCCCTGGGGTTGGGCCCCCTACCACTACGGGCGCTGGTTCCACCACGGCAACCGCTGGCATTGGTACCCCGGCGCCATGGTCGGCGCCCGCCACTACTGGAGCCCGGCCCTGGTCGGCTGGGTGGGCTGGAACAGTTGGGGCGGCTTCAACGCCGGCATCGGCTTCGGTTGGGGCGCCGTCGGTTGGATCCCCCTGGCCCCGTACGAGACCTGCCATCGGTGGTGGGGCAACCGCTACTACGGCGGTTATCGCAGCGGCGGCTTCAACAACACCACCATCGTCAATAACGTCAATGTGACCAACATCTACCGCAACGCCCGCATCGATAACGGCATCACCGTGGTCAACGGCGGAGACTTCAACCGTGGCCACGTCGGGCGCCCGCTGCAGGTCGGAGCCGGCGATCTGGGCCGCGCCAGCCTCGCACAGGGCCCCGTGCCTGTGGCCCCAGGCCGTGAAAGCCTGCGGCTGACCGATCGCGAGGTCAGTGCTCCTCGCGGAGCCGGCCTCACCGCCGATCGCTTCTATTCCCGAGGCCAGGCTCCCCGCGTCGATCGCGTGCCGTTCGACGAGCAGCGCCGGGGAATGGAGCAGTTCGCCGGCCGTGCTGCTGGTGAGAGTTCTCGCGGCGCCGCTTCGCCCAACGTGATCGACGGACGCGGCTGGCGCAGGGCCGATGAGGGAGCCCGCTCGGTCTCGCCGTCCCAGTCCGGCGGAGATTCCCGCCGCTTCGGCGAACCCCGCGGAGCCACCACCCTCGCCACCGACCCGCCTCGCGGATCCCGCTCCGCCGAGTCCAGCAGGCCTACCGGCGGCGGCCGTGCGGAAAGCCCGGCACGCGTGGAGTCGCCTAGGGAATCGCCCAGGCAGTCCGAGTCGCCCCGCTGGTCCACCGGCGGCGGCCGTTCGGAAAGCCCGGCACGCGTGGAGTCGCCCAGGGAATCGCCCAGGCAGTCCGAGTCGCCCCGCTGGTCCACCGGCGGCGGCCGTTCCGAGGCTCCTGCCCGCATGGAGAGCCCCAGGCAGATGGAGTCCCCCAGACAAATGGAGAGCCCCCGGCCTTCCACTGGCGGCGGGCGTTCTGAATCGCCGCAGCGCAGCGAACCGCCCCCCTCTCAGCCTTCCAAGAGTGAAGGCACGCGGGGTGGTCGTGGCAACTACGATCCGCAACCCATGGCGCGGGGCGGTTGGTCCACAGGGGGTGGCCAATCGGCCTCCTTCAGTGGGGACACAGGATCCCGTAGTTCATACAGCTATGAACCCCGGTCCGCACCGCGCTACGAATCCCCCAGCTACTCCGCACCCAGGTCGGAGTCGCCTCGCTACTCGTCGCCCCGCAGCAGCCGGTGGACACAGCGGACGGTTCGGGATGGGTTCCAGCCGGCCTTCGGCAGTCGATTCGAGCACGTACAGCGGTAACAGCGGTGGCTTCGGAAGGAGTTCGAGCCGTGAGGCTTCCAGCGCGCCGAGTTTCAGTTCGCCTCGGAGCAGCGGTGGTGGAGGCGGTGGGCGCAGCAGCGGAGGCCGTGGCCGGTAAGGTCGATCGGATTAGCACGAGATTCCCTCAGGGGCCGGTGCCGGGCAGAGGTTGCCTGAAGCGGCCCTCTTTTTGACTCTTGTCACGAGTTGACATAATAACGATTATCGGAAGTGAACTAGAGACTCCAGACGCTCCCTCAAGCGCCCCGCCACTTCCCTCGGATCCTTGATCTCCATCACCTCGCACCCCGCCGCCTTTGCACTCGCTATGCCTGCGACGGAGTCCTCCAGAACAAGCGCTGACGACACCCCGAGCCTCTTCATAGCTGTCAGGTAGGGTTCAGGATGAGGTTTAAGGTTGGCCACTTCATCCCCGTACACCACCGTCGCCATGAACCGCAACAGCTTTGCATTCTGAAGAATAGGTTCAATCTCTTGCTTGGCACTTGAAGTAACAACTGCAAGAGGAAGATTCTGAACAGCATTAACGCAGCGCCAGGTCTCCTCCAAGACTATTCCACCGCGACTTGACTCACCTTGGAAGAGCTTTTTTTTCAGCGGGTAGAACGGTAATAGTTCATCTACCTCATGAGGTGGATTTGCCAGGCGTCCAAGCTTCTCCAGAAACTCGCGGTCCGAGATCCCAATGCAGTGCGCCCGGTAATCCTCCCAGGAGATCGCGATCCCCAGAGGGCTCAGCGCCTCATTCCAGCACCGCCAATGCAGCGGCTCTGTGTCGGCAAGAACTCCATCAAAATCGAACAGGATAGCCTGCGGAAGTTCAAGCATTACTGGAACCGGACCGACCGTGCCATCTGCTGGTACACCTGCTCCAGTTGCTGGTAGTCCGGCTCCGGCGCCACGAAGATCATGTAGAACAAGGCATTCCCCCGGTCCACCGTGATCACCACGTCCGTCTCCCGCGTGTTGGCGTACGGCGATTCCGAGGCCAGCTTGGTCACCAGGGCTTGCGATCCTCCCAGCACAATCTGTTGCGGTTGCTCCACCACCTTCATCCCCGGGTTCTGCTGCGCCATCTGCTGCAGCAGTGCCCTTGTGTCGTTCGCCAGGTTGACCTGTCCCGATCGGCTCTTCGCCACTGAAACAATCACCCCATAGCCGATCGCGTTCTGGACCAAGCCTTCTTTCGGTGCAATTACCGTACTGTTCTGTCCGTTATTCACCGTCCAGTTGTCCGGGTAGTCGATCGCGAATCCCGCCCCCTGCAACGGCTTCATGTTCGACGACACCGGCACTCCCATCGGTTTTGGTGCGGTGGCCGGGGCGGGGGAGCCGCTTCCCTGCCCTGGACGCTTCTTTTGCGGGGCCGGCAGCTTGTCGACGATCCCCTGCATCCGCTTCAGTTCGCCCTCCTGGGCGTTGAACGGTCCGCGGGCCATATAGGGCAATTGATCCTCAATCGCCTTCACCCGGTTCCCCGGGTTGGGGTGGTCGGACAGAAACTGCAGCAGCTTGCTATTGCCCGAAGACCCCATCTCCGCCTCGAGCTTTTCGAAGAAGCGCGCCATCTCGATCGGGTTGTACCCCGCCTTGGCCATGATGTGCGCTCCCAGCAGGTCCGCGTCGCTCTCGGCGCTCCTCGAGAACTTCAGCAGTACCGAGTTGGCCCCCAGTCCGATGCCGATCTGCGCCAGCGACCCCGCCAGCGACCCGCCTGCCATCATCCCGCCGATCATCGCCGGGATTTGGATCAATTGCGCCTTGGATGCCTGGTTGGTCCCGTGCCGCAGCACCACGTGAGACAGCTCGTGCGCCAGCACACCGGCAATCTGCGCCTCGTTGTCAGCCGCTTTGATCAGCCCCGTGTGCACGAACATAGGCCCGCCCGGTAGAGCGAAGGCGTTGATGCTCGGTTCGGAAACTACCTTGAACGAATAGGGATAGGCGGGATCCAGCTGACCCTTCTCCACCAGGCGCTTGCCGATCTTGCCGATGAAGGCAGTCAGTTCCGGATTGGCAACAACTGTCAATTGTTGCTCGACCTGTTGGGCATACTCCTTGCCCATCTGCACGTCCTGTTCCTTGCTGAAGAAGTTGATTCCGCCTGCTTTAGGCAACTTCTTCTGGTTCGCTGCGCTGAGCGCCGCCGCCGTAAGAATCAGGATCGCCAAACCTCGTTTCGACACGGTCACCTCCGCCCTCCTAATGCTGGCATAATGAGTGAATGACGCCCACAGACAAAATATGGCATAACGGCCGGTTCATTGCTTGGGACGAGGCGAAGATCCACGTCCTGTCGCATGTCATCAGCTATGGCAGTTCCGTCTTCGAAGGCATCCGCTGCTACGAGACGAAACAGGGGCCGGCCATCTTTCGACTTCGTGAGCATACACGCCGTCTATTGGATTCAGCCAAGATCTACAGGATTCCGATTGATTACTCCATCGATCAGTTGATCGATGCCCAGGTGGAACTGGTTCGCCTCAACGGCCTCCGCTCCTGCTACGTCCGCCCCATCGTGCTGCGCGGCTACGGCGGGGTCGGCGTCATGCCGGTGAACAATCCCACTGAGGTCTTTCTTGCCTGCTGGGAGTGGGGCAAGTACCTCGGCGACGAAGCGCTCTCCGAGGGCGTCGACGTCTGCATCTCCTCCTGGAACCGCATCGCCCCCAACACTCTGCCGGCGCTGGCCAAGTCTGGGGCCAACTACATGAACTCCCAGCTCATTCGCATGGAGGCCCACCACAACGGCTACGCCGAAGGCATCGCGCTCGACGCCGAGGGCCGCATCAGCGAAGGTTCCGGCGAAAACATCTTCGTCGTCCGCGACGGCAGGATCCATACCCCCCCTCTCGGCTCCAGCGTCCTGCCCGGCATCACCCGCGACACCGTCGTCACCCTCGCCCAGGAACTCGGCCTCCCCATGGTGGAAGCCGTCATCCCGCGCGAGATGCTCTACATCGCCGACGAGGTCTTCTTCACCGGCACCGCCGCCGAGGTCACGCCCGTCCGGTCCATTGACAGGATCCAGGTCGGCTCCGGCCGCCGCGGCCCCATCACCGCCAAACTTCAAAAGGCCTTCTTCGAAATCGTGGAAGGTATCGCGCCCGACAAGCACGGCTGGCTCACGCCCGTTCCTGCCGCTGTCGCCGCCAAGTAGGCCCAAAAACAATTCGAGCCGCGAATCCGTTCCCAATGTCAACCTCCCCCGAGATTCACTCTTCGGAACGGATCCGCGGCCGAACTTCTCACACTGTAGCCGCTTCGTCGCCCGCAGGGGAAGTGCCTTCGCACCTCCTGGCGTGGCTTTTCAACAGGAAAATGTCCCTTTGTCTTCAGCAGCTTAGTGTAGCATTGGTGTGGACAAGCTGTGCATAAAACAAGACCACTATGAAATGTACTGGAATCGATGCAATCACCGGCGCCTGGGTGGAACTCAGTGGCGGCGCGGTCCTTCAATCGGTCGAGCCCCTCGTCACACCCGGTAGCGGCGCCTCTCTCCTTGCACCCGGCTTCGTCGACATTCAGGTGAACGGCTTCGCCGGGGCCGACTATTGCTCGCCGGTGACCCCGTTGGAGCTCATCGAACACTCCCTCAACGTCCAGTTCGCCACCGGCGTCACCCGCCTGCTGCCCACTGTTATCACCGGCGCCCCCGGCGACATGCTTGGCGCCCTGCGCAACCTGGCCCGCGCCCACGCCACACTCCGCCACGGCCGCGCCATGGAGGGCTTCCACGTCGAAGGGCCCCACATCTCGCCCAACGACGGCCCTCGCGGCGCCCACCCGCGGCGCCAGGACCGTCGGCCGGACATCGAGGAGTACAGACGCTGGCAGGAAGCTGCCGAAGGCCGCGTCAAGCTCGTGACGCTTTCCCCCGAATGGCCCAACGCCCCGGCCTACATCGAACACCTTGTGGGCGACGGCGTGGTGGTGAGCATCGGCCACCTCGACGCCACCGCGGCACAGATTGACGACGCTGTCCGCGCCGGCGCCACCCTCTCCACCCATCTCGGCAATGGCGCTCACCAGACGCTGCCCCGCCACCCCAACTACCTCTGGCAACAGCTCGCCGAAGACCGCCTCAACGCCTCGTTCATCGCAGACGGCATCCACCTCGACAGCCGGTTCCTCACCGTGGCCCTGCGCGCCAAGGGCCTGGAACGCTCCGTTCTCGTCACCGACGCCGTCATGCCCGCCGGCTGCCAGCCCGGACCCTACATGCTCGGCGAGGTCGAGGTTCAACTCCACGACGCCGCCTCCGAATCCGGCTGCCAGCGAGTGACGCTGCGCAACGGCGACCGCCTGGCCGGCAGTGCTTTGCGCATGGACCGCGGCATCGAGTTCCTTATGAAGCTCGCCGGTCTCAGTCTGGCCGAAGCCATCACCCTGGCCACGCGCAATCCGGCGCGAGTCGTGCGCATCCCCAATCGCCAGCGCGGCCTTCAGCCTGGCGAGCGTGCCGATTTGGTCGAGTTTGACTACGACAAGTCAGGCCCCTCCATCCGCGTCCTCAACACATGGCTTGACGGCGAGCTGGTTTACACTCGCAATTCGTGATAGCGTGGCGGCCATGAGCGTCACCACGCGCGCCGCTATCGACGAATTTCTGGCCCTGAAGCGTATCGCCATCGTAGGCGTCTCGCGCTCGCCGGCCCACTTCAGCCGCATGGTCTACAAGGAGTTCGCCCAGCGCGGCTACGACGTCGTGGCCGTGAACCGCGAGGGCGGTGAGTTGGACGGCCGGCCCATCCCGCACTCTCTCAGTCAGGTGTCGCCGCCGGTGGAGGGAGCCGTCGTGATGTCCCCTCCCGATGTCGCCGCCTCCGTCGCCGACGATTGCCGCCGCGCCGGCGTCTCCAAGCTTTGGGTCTACCGCACCAAGTCCAGCTGCGGAGCGATGGTCGAAGGCGAGTGCCCGCTCATGTGGCTCAAGGACCCGGCCTGGTATCACAACCTCCACCGCGGCCTCCGCGGCGTCTTCGGCCGTCTACCGTAGCCTCCGCGCCGTCTCCTCGGCCGCCCGCATCACCCGCAGGATATTGCCGCCGTAGATCTTGCGGATCTCGGAGGGCGTGAAGCCCTTCTCCAACAACTTGCGCGTGAGGTTCGGCCACTTGGATACATCGTCCAAGCCTTCCGGCGTGCAGGTGACTCCGTCAAAATCGCTGCCCAGCCCGGCGGCCTCCGCACCCGCGATCTTCTTGATGTGATCCAGGTGTGCCACCACGTCGTCGATCGAGGCCCGCGCGCACTTCGCGTCTTTCGGCAGCGACGTGTTGATCCATGGCGATGTGTCGGCGGACCGCTGCGACAGGAACTCGCAACCGAAGTTCACCATCACCACGCCCCCCTTCTTCGCCACTGCGCGAATCATATCGTCGGTCATGTTCCGCCCGATGTTGGAAACGGCCCGGCACGAGGAATGGGAACTGAACACCGGCGCCTGGCTCGCTTCCAATGCGTCCCAGAACGTCTTGTCCGACACGTGCGCGATGTCCACCATGATGCCCAGCCGGTTCATCTCGGCGATCACCTGGCGGCCGAACTCGCTTAGCCCGCGGTTGTCCTTCTCCGCCGACGATCCGGCCCAGCTCAGGTTCCGCGTGTGCGTCAACGTCATATAGCGCGCGCCCAGCGCCTGGTAGTTGCGCAGCAGCCGCAGGTCGTCCTCAATCGCGTGGCCGCCCTCAATTCCGATTAGCGCCGCGATCTTGCCCTGCTTGCGCGCCCGCAGAATATCGTCCGCCGTCAGCGCCAGCGTGAAATCCGCCGGATGCTTGGCCACGATGTCGAAGCGGATCGTATCGATCATCTGCATCGCACGATGCGCCGACTGGCCCTTGGCCATGTACTCCACGCCCACGTATGCCGCGAAAAACTGCCCCGCCATCCCGCCCTGCTTCATG
>JACRKW010000088.1 GCA_016215215.1 Acidobacteriota bacterium | reverse complement strand
CGAAGTGCATTACCAGGTACCCCGGCAGCAGCGCCGTGAAGATGGTCCCACCGATGCCCCCCATGAAGCCGCCGATGCCGATCACGCTGGCCACCGCGCTCTTGGGGAAGACGTCGCTCACCGTCGTGTACAGGTTGGCTGACCAGCCCTGGTGCGCCGCCGTGGCCAGCGAAATCAGCGCGATGGCCATCCACGTCTTCGGCACCGCCACGGCCGTCGCCGCCAGGGGCATGCACAGGGCAAATCCGGCCATGGTCACCTTGCGAGCCTTGCCCGACGGCCAGCCGCGACGGATCAGGTAGCCGCTGACCCAGCCGCCCGCCACGCTTCCGAAGTCGGCCATCAGGTAGATCACCGGCAGAGCCCAGCCGATCTCCACCAGGCTCAACCCGCGGGCCTCCTTGAAGTAGAGCGTCAGCCACGTCAGGTAGAACCACCACACCGGGTCGCTAAAGAACTTGCCCAGCGCGAAGCCGTAGGTGGCGCGGATGCCCAGCGCCTGGATCCAGCTCACATCCGCCGTTTTCGCCTCTTCAGGGTCGCTTTCGATGATGGCCAACTCCGCCGCGTTCACCCGGCTGTGCTCGCGCGGCAGCCGGTACACCGTCCACCACAGGGCCAGGCAGACGAGCCCCGTCGTAGCCGTGATGAAGAAGCAGGTCCGCCAACCCAGGTGGGCGTTCATCCAGACAAACAGAGGCGGCCCGATCATGGTCGCAACGTTGGTGCCTGCGTTGAAGATCCCCGTGGCGAAGGCGCGATCCTTCTTCGGGAACCACTCCGACACCGCCTTGATGGCCGCCGGGAAGTTGCCGCTTTCGCCCAGCCCCAGCATCGCCCGCCAGAAGCCCAGTTGCAGCCAGCTTCGCGACAGTGAATGCAGCCCCGCCGCCACGCTCCAGAACGTGATGGCCAGCGCGTAGCCGAAGCGCGTCCCCCGCCAGTCGATGACCTTGCCCATCATCAGGAACCCGATCGCGTACGCGAACTGAAACGCGCCGCTCACGTACCCGTACTCCTGCTTGGTGAAGTGCAGGTCTTCGAGAATCACCGGGCTCAGGATGCCCAGCACAATGCGGTCCAGGTAATTGTTGGTGGTGATGAGGAATAGCAGCGCCAGGATCCACCAGCGCATTCTTGTGGGACGCGGATGCACGTGTCCGATTATAGTGAAGTATCGATGCCCAACGCGGTGATTCTCGCCGCCGGCCGCGGTACCAGGCTCAAGTCCGTGACCGGCGATCTTCCGAAGCCCTTGCTTCACCTGCATGGCAGACCGTTGCTGGACTATGTTCTATCCAACTTGCGCCATGCCGGCTTTGATCGCTTCCTGCTGGTGGTCGGCTATCGCCATGAGCTGTTCTACGGCCGCTATGCCGCCGATACCACCGTGCACTACGCGTTGCAGGACCCCGTCGACGGTACCGGTTCGGCCGCCCTGCTGGCCCGCGGTTTCTCTGCAGATGAGCCGTTCCTCTTGACCTTCGGTGACATCCTGGCCTCGCCGGACGACATCCTCGCGCTCTGGCAGCAGCTCGGGGACGACTCCACGGCCGAAGGCGTCCTCGCCGTTCAGCATGTCGACGATCCCTTCCAGGGCGCAGCCGTCTATGAGGACTCCGGCCTCCTCACCCGCATCGTCGAAAAGCCCCCACTCGGCACAAGCAAGACCAACTGGAACAGCGCCGGCATTTACGCCTTCCGCCCGGCCATCTTCGACGAACTCGCCCGTCTGGAGAGATCTCCGCGCGGAGAATACGAGCTCACCACCGCCCTGGTGAAGTGGATCGAGCAGGGGCGGCGCATCCTGGTCCACCCCCTCCAGGGCGAGTGGCGCGACGTCGGCCGGCCTGAAGACGTCGAGGCCGCGGCACAGCTCACCGGATCGCGGCTCCCCTAAGCTGCCTTTCTCACGAGCCCACTGCCAAAAAGCCGGTTTCTGAGGCGGTTAGCGGTAGACGGCGGGAGTGCCGGCTGACGTGTCCTCCGAGTCGGACCCAGTGGCATGGGCCCACGCAACGAAACGACGAAGAGGATCTGACGAGAACGGTCCTTACCGTGGCCAGCGAACACAACCGCTGTGGCTACCGGCGGTTTACAGCCTCGCTGGAACGCGCTGGATGGATGGTGGACAAGGACCAAGTGCAGCAAATCAGCGGGTGCCGCTTTGGGACAAACAGATCTGATATATACTGTGAGCCAGCCTAATCGCAATACGAGGTTCCACCGCGGATGCCTACCTGCAATGGCCTTCGGATCTTCGCACCTCTCCTGACGGCGGGATGCCTCCACGCGCACCACGTGCAGGGAGAGGAAAGTACGGGCACATGGTTTGCCGTCGCGGCTATGAAGGTGGCATTTGGAGGCACCCACGCACTTGCCGCTGCCGTGGGCGGCAGGGTGTGGGCCAGGGGTTCAAACGCCAAGGGTGAATTAGGCGACGGGACAACGACTCACCGCAGCACCCCGGTGCAGGGGAGCGCGCTAAGTGGTGCTGCTAGTCTGGCCGGGGTATCTCTTACAGCCTTGCGCTGGGGGGCGGCGGCAGCGGTCCCGAGGCCAGTCGAGCGGGCAAAGTGCAGGCCCGTCAGGTGCCGGCCGCTTTGACGAACTGCGCTCGGGTAAGTCCAGTCAGAACGGAAAGAGGATCAACGCATGAAAAACAATCGCTGGTACGGCACTCCGCCGGTTCTCCTGTTGCTCTTCACGGGAGCATCCACAACCACGATGGCCCAGCAGCCGCTGGTCGCAAAGGACGTAATCAAATGGGCCAGCAAAGGCCCCAAGAACCCCTCACTCGATGACCATAAGGGCGACTTGACCTACGACGATGCGGCGAAGAAACTCAGCTTCGCTTCGGGCAAGCAATCGTTCGAAACGAGCTATGACGAAGTGCGCCGGATTGTCCTGGACGAGGCCACTCACATGCGCCCGCGGCGCATGGGCTTGTCGCAGATCGGAGAACAGGTGAAGCGCGTACACGGCGACTATTGGATGTACATGGAACACGCCGGGCCAGGCGGGACGTTGGCCAAGGTGATGTTGCAGATCCCTCGCGAGTGCGCCACCGAGGTTTTGGAGAAGACGAAGAAGATCTTTGCGGACCGGGTCGTGGTGACCGATGTGCGAGTCGGCGTACTCGTCAACCAGAAGACGCTCAAGGACATCGGCTCCAAGCACACTTTCCAACTGGCGGAGCAGAAGAACCACCCGCTTCCCGAACTAAAGCCGGACAAGGCCCTTATTGTGGTTGTGTATCCGCTCTACAAGGCGGGCGATGGGTCGCTTCTGTTCAGCAAGATCAAGACGCATAAAGCCGGAGAGACGTTCGCCTCTCAAGCCAAGATCCACGCCAACGACGAGGTCGTCCTGGTCAACAAGGTGGGAACCTACGGCTTCGCTTATCTCGCACCTGGCGACTACCAGCTTGCCGTGCAGGCCTCAGGAATTCAGGCGAGCGTGCTTCAAACCAAACTCGAGTCGGGGAAAGCATACTACTTTCTCGAGGATGACTACAGCGGCTCGTTTAATCCGGGCTTCGAAGTCCAACTATCCCAGCACAGTCCGGAATTGGTGATGCACAAGCTGGGCGAGGCCTATCTCAGTATCTGGACTCGCAAGCCCAACAAGTCCAAGTGACACGATGTGCGGGCAGGTGGGGCATCACATGAAAGACCGCCCTGTGCGGGCGACTACTCTCGCGGGGTTACTCCTTGCAGCGACCGGTCTCGCCGCCGGCTCATGGACCTGGAAACAGCGGGACGGGCCATCCTCGCCGGGCGTTCCCCCTAGTCCGACGTCGATGGAATTTGTGAACATCCCCGCCGGCGAATTCATGATGGGGTGCGCACCAGAGGATGCGGCGTGCCGGGTCGGGGAATCACCTCGGCACAAAGTGATCATCTCGACGAGCTTTCAGATGGGGAAGTTCGAAGTGACACAAGCGCAGTGGACGGCCGTGATGGGAAGCAAACCAAATCGCGGAAGATCCATCGACCGTCCGGTGGGAGGGGTGTCATGGGATGATATCCGGACTTTCATGGCAAGGATGAACGCTCTCCATGACGGCTTTCACTACCGCTTACCGACGGAGGCGGAATGGGAATTCGCCGCCTCAGCAGGTGGCGAGACGGGCGAAAGCAAGCCGGGGGACACTGCGTGGTACTCCGCCAATATGGGATGGGGGGCACTCCACCCGGTGGGGCGGAAGTTGCCGAATGCGTGGGGATTGCATGACATCCAGGGGAACGTGTGGGAATGGGTCCAGGATTGGTACAGTTCGGACTACTACTCGATCGTCTCATCGAGCGGCCCGGCAGTTGATCCGCAGGGGCCTTCGTCCGGGGTTTTCAGAGTGCTTCGCGGCGGCTCGTATTGCGACAGCGTGAAGTACCTGCGCATCAATAGTCGCTTCAGCTTCAATCCCGGCGCCAAGATCTACAGCTTTGGCTTCCGTTGTGTCCGGGTGAAACTGGAGGGGCCTGTCCGCCAGTGATCCGGAGCTTCTCAATTATTCCTGGTAGAGCTCACGAGGGTCAGGTCAGGGAGAATTGTCCCCCTAAGCCCGTACGCTCGCCCGCCGCAGCCGGTCCCGGATGCCCTCCCATGCCGGCTGGGCAGGGGGCTCCTCCACCGCGATCCAATCCAGACCCTGGCCGTCGAGTTGGTGCAGCGTGGCGTAGAGGGCCGCCGCGTAGCTCTGCGCATCGGCCGGCATCCGCCCGCCTGGAGCCAGATAGACGCCCCGGCCCTCCGCCGGCACCGCCGCGCCTCGCACCAACACCAGCCTCGTGCGCGGGCTGTAGTGCCGCGCATGCATCCCCGGCGCAGCGTGCCCGCCCTCGCCCGGGCCGCCCGCCACCTCCACAGGACCAACCAGTTCCTCGATTTCCTCGCGCGAGATCATTCCAGTTCGCAGAAGCAGCGGCCGCTCTCCAACGAGCGAGACCACGGTCGACTCGATCCCCACCGGCGTCGAGCCGCCATCGAGGATCATGTCCACCGCCTGGCCCAGTCCAGCCCGTACGTGTTCGGCCGAGGTTGGCGATAACTGCATGAACAGGTTCGCGCTCGGCGCGGCGATCGGCACGCCGCTCAGCCGGATCAGTTCCAGCGCCATCGGGTGCGCAGGCATCCTCAGCCCCACCGTCTTCAGCCCAGCCGTCACGGCTTCGGGCACGTGCTCACGCTTCGGCACCACCAGAGTGAGCGGTCCCGGCCAGTGCCTCCCGGCAAGTCTTTCGGCCGCCTCAGGCCACTCCGAGGTCAGTTCGCGCGCCATCTCGACGGATGCAACGTGCACGATCAGCGGGCTGGTGGAGGGCCGCCCTTTGACCAGAAAGATCCGTGCCACAGCCGCGGCGTCGAGGGCGTTCGCCCCCAGCCCGTACACCGTCTCGGTGGGGAACGCCACCAGCCGCCCCTCGCGGATCAGTGCCGCCGCGCGCTCCAGTTCGGAGGCCATTATTCGGACGGCTCGTCCTTGCCGTCGCTGAAGATCCGCCCGGTCTTCCGCCATACCAGCCAGGCGTGGATCAGCTCGTCGATGTCGCCGTCCAGCACCCGGTCCACATCCCCGATGGGCAGCTTGGTCCGCAGGTCCTTCACTAGGCGGTACGGCGCCAGCACGTAGTTTCTGATCTGGCTGCCGAAGTTGATGTCCGCCTTGGAGTCCTCCAGCTTCTTCTCCACCGCCCGGCGCTTCTCCATCTCGTGCTCGTACAACCGCGCGCGCAGTTGTTTCAACGCCGCCGCGCGATTCTTGTGCTGGCTACGCTCGTTCTGGCACTGCACCACGATGCCCGTGGGAATGTGCGTGAACCGCACAGCGGACTCCGTCCGGTTCACGTGTTGCCCGCCCGCGCCACTTGCCCGGAAGACGTCCACCCGCAGGTCTTCCGTCTTGACGTCGATGTTTACCGTGTCGTCGATCAACGGGATTACAAACACGCTGGCAAACGACGTGTGCCGCCGCGCGTTGGCGTCAAACGGCGAGATCCGCACCAGCCGGTGCACCCCGATCTCGCTCTGCAGCAACCCGAACACGCCCTCGCCGTCGATTTCCACCGTGGCCGACTTGATGCCGGCTCCCTCACCCTCCTGCCGGTCCGTCACGACCGCCTGGAAGCCGTTGCGCTCCGCCCACCGCAGGTACATCCGCAGCAGCATCTCCGCCCAGTCCTGGCTCTCGGTACCGCCGGCTCCAGGGTGGATCGTGATGATCGCCCCACAGTGGTCGTTCTCCCCGGAGAGCAACATGGCCGTCTCCAGGTGGTCCACCATCTTGCGCAGCTTGTCGATCTCCTTCGACAGCTCTGCGCCGATGTCCTCGCCCTCCCGGCCCAGTTCGAACAGGGTGTCGATGTCGCTCACCAGCGAGGTGACGGAGGACTCCTGCGCCAGCGCCCCTTCCAGGCGCTTCCGTTCCTGCATTACCTTCTGGCTGGCTTCCTGGTTGTTCCAGAAATCGGGGGCCGAGATCTGCTCTTCTATCTCCGCCAACTGCTTGCGCTTGCTGGCCGTGTCAAAGATAGCTCCGCACAGCTTCCGATTGCTGGCGGAGCGCAGAGTAGGCCCGGTCGAGTTCGTCGAGGGTCATATCTCTATCCTACCAACCCGACCCCGCTTCCCACGAGCGGGCCAAGTTTGTATAGACTATGGAAGTTTGGTGAAGGTCGCATCAATCTGTGCTCTTGCGCTCCTGGCCGCGCCATCGCTCTGCGCCATCGCGCCCGTCAGGCCTGCAGCGCGTCCGGCCTTGAAGAAGGCGCCCGTGCGGCGCGCCGCCGTACGCCGCCCGCCCGCGAAGCCGCCCGCAGTCAACCCCCTCCTGGCCGCCGTTCCATCTCTACCTTCCTACCTACTGCCGCCGTTTCCGCCCACTCAGCCCCCGCCCCGCGCCGCCTCCCAGTGTGCTCCTTGCGCCGAAACCCTCCTTTCGGTGGCCTACGAGCAGCTCGGCAAACGCTACGTGCGCGGCGGCTCCAACCCCCAGGTCGGTTTCGACTGCAGCGGCCTCACCCGCTACGTCTTCCAGTCCTCATTCCCCGTTTCCCTGCCCACCTCCGCCCCCGCCCAGTTCAACCTGGGCCTCAAAGTGGAACGCGACGAACTCCAACCCGGCGACCTCGTCTTCTTCAATAACAGGCGGCGCGGCTGGCACGTCGGCCTCTACGTGGGCGACGGGTCCTTCCTCCACGCTCCCAACCGCCGCCGCCCGGTCTCCATCAGCCCGCTCTTCACCGACCCCTACTGGCGCGCCAACTATGTCGGCGCCCGCCGCATCCTTCTCACTGAACCAGCCGTGAGCGATACGTCCACCGTCACCGTCGACGCTACCTCCAACAACTAACCCGCCCGCCCGACTTTCCCGCACGCCAGCAACCGGGCATCACCCCCCCGTTACGCGTGGGCGTGCGCCAGGTAGTGCTGCCGGAGCAGATCCTTTCCGTAGTCGTTTCCGTTCGGAGTCCGTACCACTGTGTGAATGTGCTGTCTCGTCGGGGCCTTGGGATCCTTCGCAAACCGTCCCAGGTTCGCCGGCGACTGGTGGTCGAACTCGATCAGGATCACCGGGCTGTGAATGCGGTAGTAGAAAGTCCCGCCTGCCTCTTCGCCGCCCACCCACGCAAAGCACGTCCGGCCGATGTGCCTCTTCACCTCGTCCATCTTCACCCGGGCATGTCCTTCGTCCATGTTGCCCACGTACAACGCCACCAAGTCCAGCAGCTGCTTTTTCTCCCGCTCCGCCAGCTCGGCGCCCCGCACTCCGGCGTAGTCCAACACTACGTTGTCCTTGAACGCCTCGGTCAAGTTGTAGTTCTTTGTCTTCTCCGGATTCAGTATCGCTTTCACCCGCTGGCCCCGGTTCAGCCCCTGCAACATCTGAAAGCCCCGCTCCTGCTCTTCCTGCAGAATCGAAACCCCCTTGTACTTGCCCGAAGGCGCCGTCACCGGCTCCGACCCGGCGAAAAACGGCGTCATCACCACCTGGTCCCCCAACACGAAGTAGTTGATGATCACGTGATGCCCGTCCAACTGGAACCCCCACGGCTCCCTCGCCGACGGCTTCCCCATCACCGTAAAGTGGTACAACCACTCGCCCAGAAAATCGTGATCGCCGGTCAATTCCGCAAGCGTTTCGTTCAGCCGCATGATGTCCCGGGTCAGCTTCAACCCCTTCGCGCTCAGCGCCGCTCCCAGCACCCCGAACGCAGCCCGCCGCTGCGCATCCGTCATCTCCGCCAGGCTCTCCACCCCGAACATCGTTCGTCCCCGCTGCTCCACGCTCAAGCTCTCCAGGAATCGCTCCACCGCAACTCGCACGGGCTCGGTGGAGACACCCGTCGAGTGAATCCCGTACAACCCCGTCTCCACATTCCCGTCCGCCGTGATCCCCTTGAATGGATCGGCCAGGCCCTTGGCCTCGAACTCAGCCGACCTCTGCCGGAATCGTGCCGCCGTCTCCTCCACGCCCTGCGGAAACGCCCCCGGCGCCAGCAGCGCCCCCGGAATCACCGACGCAAACAGCCCTCGCCGCGTCAGCCGCGACCCATGATGGTGGTGGTGAATCTTCATAGTCTTGTCCAGTTCCATGACAGTATACGTCCAAGTCGAGTTACCGTCGATGTATTTCTACCCCACCTCCAGCAGATAGCCCTCTTTCCCCACGTTCACCGCCCGCGTCGCTCCGATCAGCGCCTCCCGTCCGGCCGCCTCGTGAATGTGCCCGCACAGGAACCACTGCGGTTGGTTCTTCTCGATGAACTCCAGCACGGCCCTGCTGCCGAAGTGCCGCCCCGGGGCCGCCTCGTCCAGCGCCGTCCCCCACGGGGGGCAATGGCAGATCAGCACCAGCGTCTCCAACCCGGCGAACGGCGCCAGCCGCTCCGCCATCTCTTCCTCACTGTATTCGCCTGGCGTGTTGAACGGCGTGGGATTCGAATGTCCCAACCCGGCCACCCGCCAGCCGTTGAAATCAAACCACTTGCCGTGCAGGTCGTGGAGACCGTATCGCTCGCAGAACCGCGCCGATTGGCTGGCGTGCTCATGGTTGCCCGGCAGCACCCACATCTGAGCCGCGCGCTGAGCCAGTAGCGGACCCACCGCGTCCAGTCCCCGCGACCACGTCACCATGTCCCCCGCAGCGACATAGGCGTCGGCTTCCATCTCCATCAGCCGCTGCAGCGCCCGCAGGTCGCCATGGATGTCTGAAAACACCAGCAGTCGCATGTTCCTATTCTGACTCCTGACTACTGTCTCCTGCCTCCCTCAGTCCCCCCGGCGCATCCAACAAACGGAGATAAACTAAAGACTAGACAGGGCGCAGCCCGAAGCCACCCCGCCGTCCGCATTACCATGTCAACCGATTCCCGACCCCGCGTTACCGTCAATTCCTGGCTCGAGGAAGAGCTCTATCAGGAGTTCGTCAACAACCGCCGCAGTGTGGACGAAAGCTGGAAGGAGGTCTTTGAGAGCGAGGCCCCCGTCGAAGAGGTCACGCCTCCTCCCGTTTCGGCAGCCGTCGCTGTGCAGCCCGCCGCTGCTCCCGCGTTGACTCCGGCCCTCACCCTGAGTCCAGCCGAGCAGCTTGTGCCGCTCAAGGGCGCCCCGGCCCGCATCGCCGACAACATGACCGCCTCTCTGGCGGTCCCCACGGCCACTTCCCAACGTACAATTCCGGTCAAAGTCATCGACGAGAACCGCCGCCTGCTCAACCACTGGCGCGATCTCCACGGCAAGAGCAAGATCAGCTACACACACCTCATCGCCTGGGCCGTGGTCAAGGCCATCAAGCACGTTCCCGGCATCAACCACGCCTATGCCGAAGTTGACGGCCAACCCCATCGCCTCGTTCGCCCCGAAATCAACATTGGTATCGCAGTCGACGTCGCCGGCAAGGACGGGCACCGATCCCTGCTCGTCCCCAGCATCAAGAACGCCGGCGCGATGGGTTTCTACGAGTTCCTCACCGCCTTCGACGACATTGTCGCCCGCTCCCGCACAGCCAAGCTCACCCCGGCTGACTTCCAGCTCACCAGCGTCTCCCTCACCAACCCCGGCACCGTGGGTACGCTCGCCAGCGTCCCGCGCCTCATGCCCGGTCAGGGCGCCATCATCGCCACCGGCTCCATCGACTTCCCCGCCGAATTCCAGGGCGTCAGTGAAGACCTCCGCGCCCAGCTCGGCATCTGCAAGGTGATGACCATGTCGTGTACATACGACCATCGCATCATCCAGGGCGCCGAGTCCGGCGCCTTCCTCGGCAAGCTCCAATCCCTGCTCGAAGGCGGCGAAGGCTTCTACGACGAGATCTTCGAGCAGACCGGCATGCCCTACCAGCCCTTCCGCTGGGAGGTAGACCGCCGCGGCGCGGGCTCCCGCTCCGGAGCAAGCCCCCGCTCGAGCGATGAGAAGCGCATGGACGAGATCGCCAAGCAGGCCGCCGTTCTCCAGCTCATCAACGCCTACCGCGTCCGCGGCCATCTCATTGCCGACCTCAACCCCCTGGGCGTGCAGCCGGGCTACCACCCCGAGCTCGATCCCGCCTCCTACGGCCTCACGATCTGGGACTTCGATCGCGAGTTCATCATCGGAAACCTGGCCACCTCCGGTCCGGCGACGGTCGCCACACTGCGCCAGATCCTGGAGACCCTCCGCCAGACCTACTGCGGCCGGATTGGCTGCGAGTACATGCACATCCAGCACCCCGAGGAGAAACGCTGGCTTCAGGAGCGCATGGAGCCCCAGGCCAACAACTGGCCCCTCGAGGAGACCGCCCGCCGCCGCATCCTCCTCCGCCTCCTCCAGGCCGAGAGCTTCGAGAATTTCCTCCATACACGCTTCGTCGGCCAGAAGCGCTTTTCGCTCGAAGGCGGCGAGAGCGCCATGGTGATCCTCGACGAGTGCCTGAACCGCTCCGCCGACTCGGGCGTCCAGGAAGTGGTGGTCGGCATGGCCCATCGCGGCCGCCTCACGGTTCTGGCCAACCTGATCGGCAAGTCCATGTCGCAGGTCTTCGGCGAGTTCGAGGGCAACGTCGACCCCGAGGCCACCCAGGGGTCCGGCGACGTCAAGTACCACCTTGGGGCCTCCGGCATCCAGCGCACCGCCAACGGCCGCGAGATCAAAGTTTCGCTGTCGCCAAACCCCAGCCACCTCGAGGCGGCCGACCCCGTCGTCGAAGGCATCGTCCGCGCCAAGCAGACGTGGATGGGCGACGCGCGACGCGAAAGAGTCATGCCCGTGCTGGTCCACGGCGACGCCGCCTTCGCCGGGCAGGGCGTCGTCACCGAGACCCTCAACCTCTCCCTGCTGCGCGGCTACGCCACCGGCGGCACGCTCCACCTGGTCATCAACAACCAGATCGGATTCACGTCCACCCCTGACGAACGCCGCTCCTCCACCTACTGCACCGACGTCGCCCGCACCGTCCAAGCCCCCATCCTGCACGTCAACGGCGACGACCCCGAGGCCTGCGCCCGCGCCACCCAGATTGCCATCGACTACCGCCAGCGGTTCAAGAAGGATGTCGTGATCGACATGATCTGCTACCGGCGCTACGGCCACAACGAGGGCGACGACCCCAGCTACACCCAGCCCTTGATGTACCGCGTCATCAAGTCGCAGAAGACCGTCGGCTCGCAGTACTCGGCCCGTCTTCTGGCCGAGGGCGCGGTGGACAAGGAAGCCGTGGAGCGCATCCGCCGTCAGATTCAGGACGCCCTCAACGCCGCCCACGAGGAGGCCCAGGCCAAGGGCGAAAAATGGGAGCTCCAGGAGGTGACCTCCTACGAAGACGACGCGCTGCCTCTGGTCTGCCCGCGCACCGCTGTCGAGGAAGCCCTCATCGGCCGCGTCGTCGACGGGCTCACCACTTTCCCTGAGACCTTCACCCTACACCCCAAGCTCAAGAGCTTCATCGATAAGCGCAAGGACATCCTCAAAGGCGCTCCCGCCGACTGGGCCATGGGCGAAGCACTCGCGTTCGGCACCCTGGCCCTGGAAGGCACTCCCGTCCGCCTCAGCGGCCAGGATAGCGGCCGCGGGACCTTCTCCCAGCGCCACCTCGAGTATTTCGACAACTCGACCGGCCAGGTCTACACCCCCATGATGAACCTGGACCCCAAACAGGCCCGTTTCGAAGTCGTCGACAGCTCTCTCTCCGAATACGCCGTCATGGGCTTCGAGTTCGGCTACTCCCTCGGCGACCCCCTCACGCTCACCCTGTGGGAGGCGCAGTTCGGGGACTTCGCCAACGGCGCCCAGATCATGATCGACCAGTTCATCTCCTCCTGCGAGGTCAAGTGGGGCCAGCCCAGCGGCCTCGTCCTGCTCCTTCCCCACGGATATGAGGGCCAGGGTCCGGAACACTCCAGCGCCCGCATCGAACGTTTCCTCCAGCTCTGCGCCGAGGAGAATATTCAGGTGGCCAACGTCACCACCCCCGCCCAGTACTTCCACCTCCTCCGCCGGCAGATGTACAGCGGTCACGATCGCCGCGGTGTCCGCAAGCCTCTGGTCCTTTTCACTCCCAAGAGCCTCCTGCGCCACGCCAAGGCTGTCAGCCCGCTCTCTGATTTCACCCAGGGCGGATTCCAACCCGTCATCGGCGATACCGGCCCCGTCGCCACCGATCGCGTGTCCAAGGTCATCTTTTGCTCCGGCAAGATCTACTACGAAGTGCTGGCCGCCCGCCAGCAACGCGAAGCCTCCAACGCCGCCATTGTGCGCCTGGAGCAGCTTTACCCCTGGCCCGCCGGGGAGATTGAAAACGCCTTGTGGCGATACCCGTCCACCGCCGAAATCGTCTGGGTTCAGGAAGAGCCCCGCAACCAAGGCCCCTTCCTTTTTGTTCGCGATAAGTTGGAACCCATGCTCGCTGCAACGCGGCGCAGCCTCCGCTATGCCGGCCGCCCCGAAGCCGCGGCTACGTCCACCGGCTCAGGTAAACGCCACGCTCAGGAACAGGCTGCTGTGATCGATGACGCCTTCTCCGGCGGCAGCCCCACGCGCCCCCGCCGCTACCGCGTCGTCGAGAAGCAACGCCCCGCTCAGATCGAACAGTAACGCCCTGGCGGGAGCGCCAGAGCGAAGTCGCAGACAGAATACAGCTGCCCGGCTCTGAGCTCGCTCTCCAGCGCCTCACCCGCTTCCACCGGCAGGCGGCCGCACATCGCGTCGAGCGGGTCCTGCTCCACACCCGCCGCTTCGACGAATCCAGCGCCGCCAACTTCGGCCGGGGCGACCAACTACGCACCCGTCCGCAGCTTCGGCGTCTTCGACCGCCTGTTCAAGGACGATACCCGGGGAGCCGACCACATGCGCCGCCGCGCCGCTCAGGACTCCCGTCCGCCCGCCGCTTTGTTCGGCGACCACAGCCGCTCCTCCACGCCCAGCAGCAGGTTCGTCCAGCGGCTCCAGACGAAGAACGCGTCACTGAGCCGGTTCAAGTAACGCAGGCTCACCCCGTCCATCTCCTCCTCGCGCGCTGCCGCCACCAGACGGCGCTCCGCCCGCCGGCACACAGTCCGGCAGACGTGCAGCTCGGCGTTGATCCGCGCCCCGCCCGGCAGCACAAAGCTGGTCAGCGGCGGCAGCGCGGCCGTGATCCGGTCCATCCCGGTTTCCAGTTGCGCGACGTCCTCCTCCGTGATCCGCGCCTGGCGCGCGCGCGCCTTACCCGGAGAGGTGGCCAGAGTCGACCCGAGGTTGAACAGTTCGTGCTGCACCCGCTCGAGAATCGCCGCCAGCTCCGCCAGTTCCGGCCTCTCTCCCGCCGAGACCGCCGCAAGCCCCACCAGTGAGTTCAGCTCGTCCACCGTCCCGTAACATTCCAGGCGTGCCGTGTCTTTCCTCACGCGCTCCCCGCTCGCGAGTTGCGTCTCTCCCTCATCGCCGGTCTTTGTGTAGATCCGGTTCAGCTTCAGACGCGGTTCGTCAAATGGTCGTTCCGCCATGCGCTTCCATTGTAGGCCCGCCGCCGGCTGGCTCGTCTTTAGAGCGCGGGGGTCTAGTGGGCACCGCCGACGATGGTCTCCTGGCGGAGGCGGGAGAGTTCGCGGCGGGCGATGGAGGCCCAGTAGCCGGAGGGGTCGAGCTTGAGGTAGGAGCGCCAGTGGCGGACGGCGCGCATGGTGTCGCCCTTGCCCTGATAAATGAGGGCGACATTGTAGTGAGCGTCGGCGTAAGTGGGCTGAATCTCGAGGGCACGGAGGTAGGAGGCGAGGGCGGCGGCGGTGTCGTTCATCTCGTCCTGCAGATTGCCGAGGTTGAAATGAGCGAGGGCGTAGCCGGGGTTGATCTGGATGGCGGCGCGGTAGTGGGCTTCGGCCTCGCGCCAGTTCTTCTGGTGGAAGAAGACGGTGCCGAGGTTGACATGGGGAGCGGCGGAGTTGGGGTCGTGCTCGAGGGCCTTGCGGTAAGCGGCGATGATGTGGTCCGGGGGCGCGCCGGTCTGCTCGAGTTCGACGCCGCGATCGAACCACTTGGCGGATTCGAGTAGACGGGATGCGACGGCCTGGGCCAGGGTGTCGTCGGCTCTCTTGCCAGGGAATTGCAAGAGGCGGCGCAGTTCCTCACGGTCGAAATCCAGCAGCAACTGGCCGCTGATGGGTTCCATCTTCGCGCCATCCACCTGAACGGCGAGGCGCCGGCCGTCGGAGAAGATCTTCAACTCGCTGAGGGGATCGACGATGTGGGTGAGCTTGTTGCGGAGAGACTTGAGGATGAGGCAGATGCGTTGCGGGGGGATGCGCTTGTGCTTCAATTCGCGCAAGGCTTTGAGAGCCACAAGGTCGCGGAAGGCGTAGGTTTCGGCGCGCGGCACGAAACCGTGGGACTCCCACTGCTCGATGGTAGCTTCGCGGAGGCCGAGGAGGCGGCAAACTTCGTCGCGTGAGTATGAGCGCTTGGTTGCCGGATCGGGCACGGGGCTCATTGTAGCATCCGCGAACAGGGGGCTTGCGGGGCTTGACTCCGGGGCGGGCGAGGAGGACGATAGAAAAAGGAGAATGCAACTGAGTTTCAAGAACGGAGCGCGGGCAAACGGACCGGCGAGCCTGGCGGATCTGGGCGAGAACGAAGAAGGGACGCTGGAGCGGATCGACCTGCCGGCGGACTTTGCGCACCGCCTGATGGAGCTTGGATTCGTGCCGGGGCACGCGATCACGGTGGCGCACAGCGCACCGGGAGGCGACCCGCGGGTGTTCCGGGTGGATGGCTCGGAGATCGCGCTGCGGCGCGAGACGGCGCGGCACATTCTACTCAGAAAGCAATAGGCGATGGGCGACTGCCACGAGTGCGCCGGTTCGTGCGCGCCCGCCAGTGCGGGCACAGCGGCAACGCACAAACTGGTGGCGATCATCGGCCCGCCGAACGCGGGCAAGTCCACGCTGTTCAACAGGCTGACGGGCCTGCGGCAGAAGGTGGCGAATTTCCCCGGCGTGACGGTGGAGCACCACACGGGGAAGGCGGATCTCCCGGGGGGCCACGATGTGGAACTGGTGGACCTGCCGGGCGTCTACAGCCTGCACGCGCGTTCCGAGGACGAGCGCGTATCGCACGACGTGCTGCATGGGAAGATGCCTGGGTTGAAGCGGCCCGACGGCGTGATCCTGATCCTGGACGCCACCAACCTCAGCCGGCACCTGCCGCTTGCGGCATCGGTGCTGAGCCTGCGGATCCCGACGCTGGTTGTGCTGAACATGGCGGACGACATGAGGCAGCGGGGCGGCGCGGTGGACACGGGGGCATTGGCGGACGAGTTGGGAGCGCCGGTGGTGCTGGCGAGCGCGTCAACCGGCGAGGGTGTGGAGGAAGTGGCGCGGTTCCTCACCGGGGGCATCGGCGTGCCCAAGCCGGTGGAACTGCCGGTGTTGCAGGACGTCCCGGCGTGCAGGCAGTGGGCGCGCGAGGTGAGCCGGGAGGCGGGCTACACACATCCGGCGCCTCCGGTGTGGACGCGGCGGCTGGACGCCGTGTTCCTGCACGCGGTGTGGGGGCCGCTGAGCTTCGTGCTGGTGGTGGGGGCGGTGTTTCAGACGATCTTCACAGGGGCGCGCCCGCTGATGGACGGCGTGGAGTGGGCGGTGGCGGCGGCCGGTGGTTTGATGCGGGCGGTACTGCCGGAGGGCGTACTGCGCTCCCTGCTTGTGGACGGCGTGTGGAGCGGCGTGGGCGCCGTGCTGGTGTTCATGCCGCAGATCCTGCTGCTGTTCCTGTTCATCACGGTGCTGGAGGATTCGGGCTACCTGGCGCGGGCGGCGCTGATCGCAGACCGTACCATGGCGCGGGTGGGACTGCAGGGCAAGAGCTTCATTCCGCTGCTATCGGCCTACGCGTGCGCGGTGCCGGCGATCATGGCGACGCGCACGATCGAAAACAAGCGGGACCGGATTGCGACGATCCTGATCGCGCCGTTCATGACGTGCTCGGCGCGGCTGCCGGTGTACACGTTGATTATCGCGGCGTTCATTCCGGACCGGCAGTTCATCGGGCCGTTCGTGCATACGCGGGCGGCGGCGCTGATGGGGTTGTACGTGCTGGGATTCGCGGCGGCGGTGCTGACGGCGAAGGTTTTGAAATCGTCGATATTGAAGAGCGAGCGGACGCCGTTCGTACTGGAGATGCCGCCCTACCGGGTGCCGTCGTGGCGGACGGTGGGCTTGCGGTTGTACGACCGGGCGCTAGCCTTTCTGAAGCGGGCGGGAACGGTGATCCTTGGGGTGTCGGTGGTGTTGTGGGCGCTGGCGAGCATTCCGCTGGTGGACGGGAAGGCTCCGCCGATCGAGCAGAGCCTGGCGGGGACGCTGGGGCGGGCGATCGAGCCGCTGATTGCACCCTTGGGATTCAACTGGAAGATCGGCATCGGGCTGGTGACGTCGCTGGCGGCGCGGGAAGTAATCGTGGGGACGCTAGGGACGATTTACGGAATGGAGCCGGATAAAGACTCGGCAGGGTTGCAGGCAGCGTTGCAGAAGGACCTGACATTTGCGGGCGCGGTAGCGCTGCTGGTGTTCTTCGCATTTGCGATGCAGTGCATGTCGACGCTGGCGGTGGTGCGGCGGGAGACGGGTGGATGGAAGTGGCCGGCGGTGCAGTTTGCGTATATGGGGGCGCTGGCGTGGCTGTGCGCGCTGGCGGCGTACAGGGTGTTCAGCTAGCTACTTGAGGACTTCGCGGGACATGCGGGCGAGGGATTCGCGCATGGACTGGAGTTCGGCGTCCTCGGCAGGGTCGCCGGTGCTGGGAGCGAAGAGGGCGGCGGAGCGGGCGACGAAGTTCGGTTCGCGAACCATTTCAACAAATACGGAGACGAGTTCAGGGTCGCGCCAGCCCATGGCGGCCTCCTGCTGGATCATCGCCACGGCCTCCTCGGGGGTGTAAGCCGACTTGTAGCTGCGGCGCGAGGTGAGAGCGTCGTAGATGTCGGCGAGTTGAAGGATGCGGGACAGGAGGGGGATCTGCTCGCCGGCGAGCGAATCGGGGTAGCCGGAGCCGTCCCACTTCTCGTGATGGTTGCGGATGATGGGCAGGACGGGCGCGAGCGAACGCATGCGGTGGCAGATCTCCTCACCCTTCCAGGTGTGGGAGCGCATGATGGTCCACTCTTCCTCGTTGAGCACGCCGCGTTTGAAGAGGATGGCGTCAGGGACGGCGATCTTGCCGATGTCATGCAGGTAGCCGCCGCGGTAGAGGGCGACGAGATCTTCCTCGGGGAGGCCCAGGGCCGTGCCGAGGGCGACGCTCAATGCGGCGAGGCGCTGGCAGTGGTTGCCGGTCTCCTGGTCGCGCTGTTCGACGGTCTGGGCGAGGGCGAACAGGATGGTTTCGGCCTCCTCGAGAGAGTCGATGGTGCGCTTGTTGCGCAGCATGGTGCGGACGCGGGTGCGGACGACAGCGGGCTGAAGGGGCTTGATGAGGAATTCATCGGCGCCGGATTCGAGACCGGCGACTTCGTTGTCGATGCCTTGGACGCTGGTGAGGATCAGGATGGGGATCAACCTGGTGCGGCGATGGGCTTTGAGCCGCCGGCAGAAGTCCAGACCGCCGTCCATGGAGCCGCCTACTTCGGGCAGCATCAGGTCGGCGATGATCAGGTCCACGGGCTCGCGATCAAGGATGGCGAAGGCGTCGGAAGGTTGGCGGGCCTCCAGGAGGCGGAAGGGCCCGGCCTTGAGGATGCCCTTCAGGAGCTGGCGATTGATCTCGACGCTGTCGACCAGGAGGATGGTGGCACGGCCCAGAGGCTCGCTGACCAGCGGAGATGCGGGTGCACTCAGACTGGGAGCTCGTTGAGCTACCAGCGTCTCCTCGCGAGCAGACATAGTCTCAGGGGGTTCCATGTGAACCTAATGTCTTATCGGCGAGGTCAGGCGAAGACTTTAGCCCCTCGCCGGAGGGCGTGAGTGCGAAGGCGCGGCGGGGATGGTAGCTTGAGACAATGACTCGAACTGCAATTTGCTATCTGATTCTCGGGGCCGCACTGAGCGCGCAGACCCTCTCCCAGGGAGACAGGGATTACTGCATGAGCGAACTGCATGCCACCAGAAAACTGTTCCTGGACACCGTTACCGGGCTAAGCGAGGCGCAGTTGAAGTGGAAGCCGGCCACCGGCTGGTCCGTGATGGAAGTGGCCGAGCACATTGCCGCGACCGAGTTGATGATTCCTCAACTGGTGCAGAAGGCGATGCAGGCTCCGGCGACGCCGGAGAAGAAGAAGGCGAACCCTCGCGAGACGGACATGATGCTGGTGAAGATGCTGCCGGTTCGGGAGCAGAAGTTCCAGGCTCCGGAGAGCATCCGTCCCGTGGGCAAGTACAAGAACATCAAAGAGTTAGCGGAGGCCTTCAAGTCGGCGCGGGACAAAAACATCGCTTATGTGAGGGAGACGGGCGACGACTTGCGAGTGCACTTTGCGCCGCATCCGGTGTTTGGGGATCTGGACGGGCTGCAGTGGTATGTGCTGATCGGCGGGCACACGGAACGGCACGTGAACCAGATCAAGGAAGTGATGGCAGAGGCGGGCTTCCCGAAGAAGTAGGGCGGCTACCGGAGCGTTTTCAGGGCAGGATCTGCATGCCCAGGGGGCCCCAACGGAGGACCGGTTTGCGGCGGAGTCCGAGTTGGGAGAGCAGCCAGTCCGTGGTTTCGGTGGTGGACGCATATGAGCCGGGGAAGATCTCGGAGTGGAGGATGGAGAAGCGGGTTTGACGGGAGGCGGCTTTGCGGGCGTATTCGAGGTAGGGTTCGATGTCGGCGGGCAGGGGATGGCGTTGCTCCTCGGGTTGTTCGTAGCCGGCGTGGATGCCATCGAGCAGAAGCACGCCGGTGATGAGCGGCGAGTTCTCGGGCTGGCGGAGGATCTCGCGAATGGCGCCATATCCGGCGCTGAACCCGGAGAGGTAGATCGGGCCGCGGGGGCGGTTGAGGGCGTTGAGGATGGACTGGAAAGCCGACGGCTCAAGGAAGGGTTGCGCGTAGACGCGCGAACCGGCGCCGAGTTGGACGGCGAGGGCGGCGGCATGAGGCATGGCATGCCGGATGGACTGCTCGGCCAGCCAGGGGGCGCCGTGGAAGTGGATGACGAGGGGGAGGGGGCGGTTGGGGCGGGCGCGAGGCGGCAGGAGGATTTCGCCGTAAGGAGTGGGGATGCGATCGCCGGGGATGGACTTGCGCTCGATGCGAAGGTGGGCGCGGGTGTTTTCGACCATGGGGGAGGCAGCGGGCGCGAGTTGGAAGGCGAGCAGGAGGGGGAGCATTCAGGGGGAGTTTAGCGCAACGCCGTGCGGGAAGAGTGGACACGCCACGTCTTGTGAATATAGGATTGCAGGTTCGGCACACATGGATGGGGCAATCACTGAAGGACGAGAAGACCAGTGGAAATGGAGCATGGTGAAAAGGCTGCACCGTTCAGCCGGGAATTGCGCGTGTTCATGTGCGGTTTGGAGGAGGAACTGCGGAGCATGCGGAGGGATGCGGAGCTCAAGCTGATCCAACAGTTGAGCGAGCGTTATCTCAAAGGCAAGGCTGAGTGCCAACCGCAGGAACTGGTGGAGGCCATTTACGGAGATGGAGGGGCGAAGCAGAGGCGCGATGCGACGAACATCTACCCGCTGCGGCACAAGGTGAACCGGACCCTGCGCGAGTTTTCCGAGTCGGCCGCGAACGACTCCGGAATACACGTATCGGTGTCCAAGTCGCCGTACCGTCTGGAAGTGACGGGAAGGCGGCAGGAGGCAGAGAGCGCTGAGGGAAGAGAGGCGTTCCAGAAGTTCTGGTCGCCTTACCTGCAGAATGGCGCTGAAACTACGATTGTTTTCACATCGCCGCTGTTTTTCCGGGACGCACAGTACCGGTATGTGCGCGACATCCACGTGAACAACGAGCAGCAGAAAGATAAGCTTGGGGCGGTGCTTGGCGCCGATAACATAGCCGAGTGGGCTCCTTCGCGGCATTACTATTCGGCGGGAGAAGTGGAGTCGGTTCTGAAGATCCTGAGCTGCCTGCACGAGGAGGGTGCGCACGTACGTTGCCGGGCGATTGACTCTGAAGACCAACTGCCGGAACGCCACGACAACCACCTGATTGCGATAGGCTCCGGGCGAACGAACTGGTACCTGGACGATCAACAAGCGGGACTGCACTTCATCGTGAATCAGACACACGTCGAAGTGGAAGGCTCAACGATCACGTATTCGGACGGTTCTGATGTGCACGGGCGGTTGATCAAGCACGCGGTCCTCACGCGACGGCCGAGCTATCACGACGGGATCGCGGTGACGCTGATTGCTGCCAATCACGGTCGAGCGGCGGAAGGGGTAGCCGAGTACCTGACGACGGGCCGCGACTTGGTGGACCTAGTGGAGCGGCTTGCAGGCACGGGCGAGCTTCCCGACAAGTTTCAAGCGTTGTTCAGGGTGACCCTGCCAGCCCGCAGGACGAGAGAACTGGTGACCAACGTCGAAGTGATCGCCGTGTGGCCAGGACCCGCCGCAGGCGACAGGCAGGCCGCGGCAGCGCGTTGACGGCGACCGCTAACGCCTGCCGCCGACGCAACCGGAGGTGCTGAACGCGGTCAGCAGGTGTTCGGAGAGGGGCTCGACGATTTCCTCGAAGCAGGCCTCGGCGATGTCGCGTGTATTGTGCATGGACTGAGGGAGGCACCCGTCGTCGACAGGGATTGCGTGATTCAAGTGACCCTGTTCATGCAATACCATCAGCGCCCGAAGAATTCGCTCGGTCAAGCTGCCGGTTCGGAATCCATGAGTCAGCTCGATCTGAGGAAGCAGGTTGGTGACCTCAAGAACGCCGGTGGCGCCGATTTCGGTTCTCGCGGCGGAGGGGGAGAAGAAGGGCTGCATGAGTCCGATCCGGCGCTCGGTTACGTTGGAGATGGCTAGCAGGCCCAGTATGCGGTTCTCGGCGACTTTTCGGGCCGCCGAGAAGGAAAAGCGCAGGTACTTGGTGGTCTCCAGACGGGTCTTGACGTAGTCGCGGAATTCACCTCCGACCTTCGCGGCGCACTTAGATCGGCGCAAAGCGAAGACGACGAGAGCCGCGTCTGGGATGGCCCAAAACTCAAGTTCCCGGACAGGAGCCCGCGGGATGCGCGCATTGATGGACTGGAAGAAGTCTCGTTGCACATCGTCGGGGCGGGAGACGGCGTCTTTCTTGCGATCCTCGGACTTCAGGTGAAAGAGTCCGCAGGTGCAAGTCAAGTACGCCGCCAGGAAGAGCGCTTGTCTGCTAGCCATGGGGGCCGCCTTTCAGGAATCAACCTAGTAGGTAGAGATACCGATGTCTGGGAACAGGTTTCCCGAGTCAGGATTAGGCGAAGAAAAGTAATAGAGTAGGAATACGGCGATCACCTTAGTTAAGGAGAAACTCAGGTTGCGCACGGGCGGGTGGGAGAATCCGGAGCGTCAGAGCGAGACGGGCGACTCAGGTCAATGTGAGGGCGGGTTGAGGCGGCGCATGATGCCGTCGACGTAATCGCGGGTTTCGCGGATGGGCGGGATGCCGCCGGCGGCGGCAACACGCGCCGGCCCGGCGTTGTAGGCTCCGAGGGCGAGGGGCAGGTCGCCGCCGAAGCGGTCGAGCAGGAGGCGGAGAAAGCGGCTACCGGCGGCGATGTTCTGCTCGGGGTTGAAGGGGTCTTCCACGCCTAGGTCGAAGGCAGTACCGGGCATCAACTGCATGAGTCCGAGGGCGCCGGAGCGGCTGACGGCGCAGGGGTCGAAGGCGGATTCACGCTGGATGACGGCACGGAGCAGATCCGGGGTGAGGCCGTTCTCGACGGCGGACTTACGGAGGCTGGAGTCGAGTCCAGCAGGGTTGAGAGGAGAGCAATCGGCGACAGGATGTGAGGTTTCGAGGGGTACGGATAGGGGCCGGGCCATCTGGCGCTGGACTGAACGCAACTGGCGGGCAACCGACGCGGCCTGGCGGGCGGCGGCGTTCTGTTGTGGAGTTTGGGACGTCGCCGGCAGGATATTCAGGATGAAGAGAGCGCAGGGCGCCAGCGGCATTCTCACAAGGGGCTATCGGAAGGTTGATGGGCGGGGGGTAGGGATTACGAAACATTACAGACGGTGGTAGGCGTGGTGTAATCTGCGGCCCCTCAGACGGCGTCTTGCATCAGTGTGAAGGCGATTTTCAATCTGTCGATGGTGGCGTTGTGGGGGCTGCTGGCGACCGGACTGGAAGCGCAGACGGCGTGGTCGGGCCGGGTGGTGTCGGGGGGGGCGGGGGTGCCTGGAGCAGAGGTCACGGTGCGTCTAGGCGGGCAAAGCTGGACGACGGTGACCGACGACGAGGGTGGCTTCTCTCTCAATGGTTTGCCGGCGGGGCCGCTGCGGGCGGAGGTGCGGTTGTTCGGCTTCCAGCCTCTGGCGAGGGAAGTGAAGGAGGAGGAGCGGGCGGGCAAGGCCGAATTGGCGCTCACACTGAGGCCGTACCGGGCGGCGATGAGGCCGGGATCGGGACAGGCCGCACAGGTGCAGAACGGGCAAGCGGCGGAGAACGGGGAGACGGTGGAGACGCAGGTAGCGCGCGCGCTGGCGCAAGTCCCTTCGGCGCCGCCAGCCGCCGAATCGGGAGAGAGCAGCGAGGCCTTCCTGGTGCAAGGATCGATGAGCCGGGGGCTGCAAGAGCCGGAGCGGCCGATGATGATGGACTTTGGGATGCGGCCCGGGGGGATGGGCGAGGGTGGCATAGGAGGGATGGGTGGCGGAGGAGGCGCCCCTGGATTTGGCGGCGCAGCGGGCGGATTCGGTGGCGGTGGAGGCGGCGGTGGCCGGGGGGGGCCGGGCGGCCCGGGAGGTCCCGGAGGAGGGGGGATGCGGGGTCCGGGAGGACCCGGAGGACCGGGGCAGTTCGGCGGCAGACCGGGAATGGGTGGGCCGCCTGACATGGCGAGCATGAGTCCGGAGGACCGGGAGAAGTTCCGCAAGGAGTTTGAGGCCCGGATGCGGCAGCGGAACACTGAAGGATTCGGGAACCGGTCGAGGAGGACTAGAGACCAGATCCGGGGAATGGCGAACTTGAGTCTGCGGAACGGGCTGTTCGATGCGTCGCCGTATGCGCTGAATGGAAGGAGCGTGGAGAAGCCCTCGTATGCGCAGGAACGGTTCGGCGTATCGCTGGGAGGACCGCTATCTCTGGGGAAGCTGTTCAAGCCGAACCAGAGCTTCTTCTTCATCAACTACATGGGCCAGCGGGGCAGCAACGTGTACAACGGCTACGCGCTGATGCCAACTGAGGCGATGCGGGCCGGGGATTTCAACAACCTGGGCACGAAGAGTACGACGATCTACGACCCGCTTTCGGGGGCTCCATTTGCGGGCAACGTGATTCCTGGGGCGCGGATCAATAGCGTGTCGCGGGGCTTGCTGGGATATATCCCTCTGCCAACCGAAGGCACGGGCACGCTGCAGAACTACAGGTATACGACCACTGTGCCGCAGAAGACGGACACGCTGAGCCTGCGGCTGAACCGGACATTGACGAAGAAGGACCGTCTGGCGTACGACATGAGCTGGCAGCGGCGGGTGAGCGAGAACGTGCAGCTATACGGCTGGCGCGACTCCAGCGACGGGTCTGGGATGAACTACAACCTGAACTGGAGCCATACGTTCGCGCCGCGGCTGATCCACAACGTGCACGCGCGGTTCAATCGCAACTACAACCAGACGCTGCCGTACTTCGGTTTCGGTGCGGACGTGGCGGGAATGTTGGGGATTCTGGGCACATCGCGGGATCCGGCCAACTATGGGCCGCCGAACTTGAACTTCACGAATTACGGCGACCTGACGGACGGGGGAAGGTCGCGACGCGTGGTCAACACCTTCAATTTCGGCGATGGGTGGTCCGTGGTGAGAAAGCAGCACACACTGACGGCCGGGTTTGAATTCAACCGTACGCAGCAGAACACGCTGGCTGACGCCAACGCCCGCGGGACTCTGTTCTGGGGCGGCCTGGCGACGAGCGGCATGGACGCGGCGGGGTTGCCGCTGGCCAGGACAGGCAACGACCTGGCGGACTTCCTCCTGGGGTACCCGCAACAGAGCAGCATTCGTTACGGTGCGCCGGACAGTTACCTGCGGCAATCGCAGTACGGGGCGTTTGTGCAGGACGAGTGGCGGGCGCGCCCGAACCTGACCTTGAACCTCGGGCTGAGGTACGACGACTGGGAGCCGTTCCAGGAGAAGTACGGACGGCTATCGAACTATGACCTGGCGCCGGGATTCGCGCAGGCGGCGATCGTGACAGCGGGGCAGACTGGGCCGTACGGAGGCGTCGCGCCGCAGGGAATGGTGAGGCCGGACCGCAACAACTTCTCGCCGAGGGTGGCGATGAGCTGGAAGCCGCGGCCGAAGAAGAAGACGATTGTGAGGGTGGGATACGGTTTGTTCTACGACGGCTCCGTGTTCAGCCGGATTCCGGCGCGCCTGATTTCGCAGCCGCCGTTTGCTACGTCGTCGACGTTCAACACGACGGCGAGCGCGCCGCTGCTGATCACTAGTCCATTTGTAGGGCCGGCGGACACGACGATAAAGAACACGTACGCGGTGAATCCGGAGTACCACGCGCCGTACGCGCAGACGTGGAACGTCTCCGTGCAGCAGGATGTGAAGGGATTCGTGTTCGAGTTCGGCTATCTGGGCACGAAGGGGACGAGGCTTGTGATCCAGAGGATGCCCAACCAGGCGCCGCCGGGGTCACCGGCAACAGCCGAGGACCGGAGGCCGATTCCGTACGCCGTGGGATTCACGTTCGACAGCCCGGAGGGGAACTCGATCTTTCATGCCGGGCAGTTGAGGGTGGTCCGGCGGATGCGGCGAGGGGTGGCGTGGAGCGCGTTGTACACGTTCTCGAAGTCGATCGACAATGCATCTTCGATCGGAGGAACGGGCAACACGGTGGTGCAGAACGATAAAGATATCCGCGCGGAGCGCGGGCTGTCGGGATTCGACCGGAGGCACCAGTTGAACTTCAACGGCTCGCTATCGTCTCCCTTCGGGCCGCAGGGAATCTGGATGAAGGAGCGCAACAAGCTGACGGCGGTGCTGAAGGACTGGTCACTGAACGGGAACATCAATATGAACTCGGGCGGTCCGCTGACGGCGCGGGTGCTGGGGGCGGTGGCGGATGCGGGTACCGGAGCGACGGGCAGCGCGCGGGCAGATGCGACAGGCTTGGGCGTGACGTCCGGGAGCGGTTACTTCAACACGCTGGCGTTTTCGATTCCGCCGGGCAACCGGTTTGGCAACGCGGGCCGGAACACGATCCCGGGGCCGGGCATGTTCAGCTTGAGCGCATCTTTCGGCAGGTCGTGGCAGATCGGCGAGAACTCGCGCCGGAGGCTGGAGGGCCGGGTGGAGACGGAGAACACGCTCAACCACGTGAACATCACGGGGTACGGAACGGTGGTGAACGCGGCCAATTACGGGCTGGCGACGTCGGCCGGGCAGATGCGGAGCCTGCAGCTTGTGCTCAGGATGAGGTTCTGATGAAGCGCGCGATTGTGACCATGGTCCTATGTGGCGCGCTGGTAGCGCAGAGGCAGGAGGAGACTCCGGTCTTCAAGGCGTCGGCGAACCTGGTGATCGTCACGGTGTCGGTGAAAGGGAAGGACGGCCGTCCGGTAAAGGGGTTGCAGAAGACGGACTTCACAGTGACGGAGAACGGCAAGGCGCAGGTGGTGAGCGTTTTCGATTTCCAGGAACTGGAGGAGACGCCGCGAGTAGCCACGGCGTCGCTGGAGGGCGCGGCGGCAGCACCGGTTGCGGCCGCGCCTCCGGCGGGCAGCACGCGGTACCGGGACCGGCGGCTGTTGACCCTGTTCTTCGATTGGACGTCGCTGCAGCCGGCCGAACAGGTGCGGGCGAAAGACGCGGCGGAGAAGTTCCTCAAAGAGCAGATGTCGCCGGTGGACCGGGTGCAGGTGGTGAGCTTTGGGTCGAGGCTGAAGGTGGACCAGGAGTTCACATCGGACAAAGAGGCGCTGCTGGCGCTGATCAAGAAGTACCAGGCCGGCGAGATGAGCGAACTGGCGGGGGAGGGCAACACGGATACGGAGAGCGATGACAGCTCGGCGTACGCGGCGGACGAGACGGAGTTCAATATCTTCAACACGGACCGGAAGCTGGGCGCTCTGGAGGACATGGCAAAGAAGCTGGCGGCGTTGCCGGAGAAGAAGGCAGTTGTGTACTTTTCGAGCGGCATCAGCCGGACTGGGGACGACAACCAGGCGCAGCTTCGGGCGACGGTGAACGCGGCGGTGCGCGCGAACGTGAGTTTCTACCCGATTGATGTGCGGGGCTTGCAAGCGGAGCCTCCGGGCGGGGCGGCGTCGGGCGGAGGCGGGAGCGGGCGAGGCACGGGGATGTTCTCCGGGCAGACCCAGAACCGGCAGCGGCAGAGCAAGTTGAGCAGCGAGGACACGCTGGTGATGCTGGCCGAGGACACCGGAGGGAAGGCGCTGCTGGACAACAACGAGCTGACGCTGGGCATCCAGCAGGCGCAGGAGGACATGCAGAGCTACTACATCCTGGGCTACTACTCCAACGATGAACGAAAGGACGGGCAGTTCCGGCGCGTGGACGTGAAGCTGGCGCCGGAGACGGGAAAGCGGCTGCAGGCAAAGCTGGAGTTCCGGCGCGGGTACTTCGCGCAGAAGGAATGGAAGAGCTTCGATAGCTCGGACAAGGAGAAGCAGTTGCAGGATGCGCTCCTGCTGGGGGATCCGGTGACGGATCTGCGGCTGGCGCTGGAGGTGAACTGGTTCCGGATGAACCGGGAGAGGTATTTCATTCCGGTAGCCGTGAAGATACCCGGCTCGGCGATACCCCTGAAGAAGCAGGGCAGCGCGGAGACGACGACGTTCGATTTCATCGGACAGGTGAAAGACAGCAAGGGAATTCAACTGGCCGCGGTACGGGACAGCATCAAGATCCAGTTGCGGGAGGAGAAGGCGGGGCAATTGGCGTCGCGGAACCTGATCTACGATACGGGGTTCACGCTATCGCCGGGCAAGTACAGCATCAAGATGCTGGTGCGTGAGAACCAGACGGGGAAGATGGGGACGTTCGAAACCGGCTTCACCATTCCTGAGTTGGGCGACGTGAAGAACAAGGCGCGGCTGAGCACGGTGGTCTGGAGCAGCCAGCGGACGCCGGTAACAGAGGCGGTGGGAGTGGCGGACAAGAAAGCGGCGAAGAAACAGGAGAGCCATCCGCTGGTGCGGGACAAGCAGAAACTACTGCCGAGCGTGACGCACGTGTTCCATGCGGGGCAGACGCTTTACGTGTATGCGGAGGTCTACGATCCGGCGGCGCCAGAGGAGCAGAGCCGGCCGGCCGTGGCGGCGGCAGTGACGGTGTACAGAGATAAGAAGATGGTGCTGCAGTCGGCGCCGGTGCAGGTGAGCGCGCTCAAGGAGGGGCGCAATCAGACAGCGGGGGTGTACCTGGAGATTCCGCTGAAGGAGTTGCCGGCCGGGGAATACACCGCGCAATTGAACGTGGTGGACCAAGTGGGCCAGAAGTTCGCAATCTCCAGGGCGCCGCTGGTGATGGTGGCGCGGTAGCGGCTGAAGCTACTTGGCGCTCTTGGCGGCGGTGAGGCGGGCCTGGGCGCGGGCGGCGGCGTTGAGGGCGCGGGCGACATCGACGCCAGGGAGGGGATGGAGGACGCGTTCTTCGGCGCGCTTGAGGGCGGCGGCTGCGCGGTTGACATCGATTTCGTCGGCGTTTTCAGCGCGGTCAGCGAGGATGCGGACGCGGTCGGGCTGGACCTCGACGTATCCACCGCACACAGCCATCCACTTACGCCGGCCGTCGGCCAGGACGTAGCCGAGGCGGCCATTGCCGATCTCCGAGAGCAGCGGCGCGTGCTCGGGCAGGATGCCGAGAGCGCCGCCGGCGCCGGGGACTTCCACCTCGCGGACCTGCTCCTTGAGCAGCATCCGTTCCGGAGTGGCCACTTCAAGCTGCAGCATGCCGGCCATGGCCTAGCTCACCTTCTTGATCTGCTCGGCGCGTTCCAGAACTTCCTCGATGGAGCCCTGCATGTAGAAGGCCTGCTCGGGGACGTCATCGTGCTTGCCGTCGCAGATTTCCTTGAAGCCCTTGATGGTGTCGGCGAGTTTGACGTACTTGCCCTTGAAGCCGGTGAACTGCTCGGCGACGTGGAAGGGCTGGGAGAAGAAGCGCTGGATCTTGCGGGCGCGCGAGACGCTGAGCTTGTCCTCCTCGGAGAGTTCGTCCATGCCGAGAATGGCGATGATGTCCTGGAGGTCCTTGTAGCGCTGGAGGATCTGCTTGACGCGCTGGGCTGTGTTGTAGTGCTCGTCGCCCACAACCAGGGGATCGAGAATGCGGGAGGTGGATGTGAGAGGATCGACGGCCGGGTAGATGCCGAGCGCGGCGATATCGCGCGAGAGCTGGGTGGTGGCGTCGAGGTGGGCGAAGGTGGTGGCGGGGGCGGGGTCGGTGTAGTCGTCGGCGGGGACGTAGATGGCCTGGACGGAGGTGATGGAGCCCTTCTTGGTGGAGGTGATGCGCTCCTGGAGCTCGCCCATTTCAGTGGCGAGGTTGGGCTGGTAACCGACGGCGGAGGGCATACGGCCGAGCAGGGCGGAGACCTCGGAGCCGGCCTGGGTGAAGCGGAAGATGTTGTCGATGAAGAGCAGGACATCCTGGCTCTCCTCGTCGCGGAAGTACTCGGCGACGGTGAGACCGCTGAGAGCGACGCGGAGGCGCGCACCGGGCGGTTCGGTCATCTGGCCGTAGATGAGAGAGACCTTGGACTTGGTCCAGTCCGTGGGATCGAGGACGCCGGATTCCTGCATTTCCAGCCACAGATCGTTGCCCTCGCGGGTGCGTTCGCCGACGCCGGCGAATACCGAAACGCCGCCGTGCTTCATGGCGATGTTGTTGATGAGCTCCATGATGACGACGGTCTTGCCGACACCGGCGCCGCCGAAGAGGCCGATCTTGCCGCCGCGGAGGTAGGGCTCGAGCAGGTCGATGACCTTGATGCCGGTCTCGAACATCTGCTGCCCGGTGGCCTGCTCGTCAAACGCGGGAGCTTCGCGGTGGATGGGGGAGCGCTTTTCGGTGTTGACGGGGCCCTGCTGGTCGACGGGCTCGCCGAGGACGTTGAGGATGCGGCCGAGGGTCTGTTTGCCAACGGGGACGCTGATGGGGGCGCCGGTGGAGATAGCCTTCATGCCGCGGACGAGGCCGTCGGTGGGCTGGAGGGCGACGCAGCGGACGCGCCCCTCGCCGATGTGCTGCATCACTTCGACGGTGATGTCGATGGGCGTGGGCACGTCGAAGCCCTCGCTGGTGACGCGCACCGCCGTATAGATGACGGGAATCTGGGATTCGGGAAACTGGATGTCGACGGCCGGGCCGGCCACCTGAATCAGTTTCCCGAGAACTTCCTGGTTCGTTGCTGTGGACATGATGAATTTCCTATTCGAGGGCGCTTGCGCCGCTGACCACTTCGATGATTTCGCGCGTGATGCTGGCCTGGCGGACGCGGTTCATGTAAAGAGTGAGCTTGTTGATGACATCGTTGGCGTTGGTGGTGGCCGCGTCCATCGCCGTCATGCGCGCGGCGTGTTCGGCCGCGGCGGATTCGAGGAAGGCCTCGAGAATCTGAAGAAGAACATACTTGGGCAGGAGGCCGGCGAGCATCTCGGCTGGCGGACGCTCGAAGATATAGTCGCGCTGGGGCCCCGCCTCGACCTCGACCGGCAGGATTCGCTTGAGGGTGACCTTCTGGGTGAGGATGCTCTTGAACTCGTTGTAGAGGATGTAGACGGCGTCCGTTTCGCCCGCTGTGATGCGGCCAGTGAGCTTTTCGGCGAGCACTGTGGCCTCGGGCAGGCCGGCGGTAAGGCTGACTCCGGTGAGCTCGCCGCTGATCTGGACGGGGCGGCGGGAGAAGAAGTCGCGCGCCTTGCGGCCGAGGAGTTCAAGCTCGACTTTCTGATCGGAGCGCTCGGCGATGAACTGCTGGGCGGCCTTGATCAGGTTCGTGTTGAAGCCGCCGGCCAGGCCGCGATCGGCTGTAACGACGACAAGCTGGACTCTGTTCTCGGGGCGGGCGCGGAGGAGTGGATTTTCACTGATTCGTTCGGCGTTGCCTGAGCTGGCGGCGCCTGAAGCAGCCGCTGCGGCAACGCTGCGCAGGATCTCGCCGGCCATGCGCGAGAAGGGGCGGGCGTTGATGACGCGCTCCTGGGCGCGGCGCAGGCGCGCCGTGGAGACCATCTTCATGGCCTTGGTGATCTGCTGGGTATTCTTTACCGAGCGGATGCGCCGGCGAATGTCGATGAGGCTGGGCATGGCGTGCTGGCTGGCCCCTTACTTCTGCGCCTTGTGCGAGTTGAGGAAGCGCTGCTTGAGCTCCTTGAGGACGGCGTCGATGCGCGCCTTGAGGGCGTCGTCGAGAGCGCCCTTTTCGCGGATGTCGTTGAGAAGATCGGGGTGGCCGTTGTCGACGAAGCGATAGAGCTCTTCCTCGAAGGGGAGGCATTGCTCGACGGCGAGGTCGTCGAGCCAGCCATTGCCGCCTGCATAAAGGATGAGGATCTGCTTTTCGACGGGCAGGGGCTTGTACTGGCCCTGGCGCAGGATCTCGGTGAGGCGGCGGCCGCGGTTCAACTGGGCCTGGGAGGCTTTGTCGAGGTCGGAGCCGAACTGGGCGAAGGCGGCCAGGGCGCGGTACTGGGCGAGGTCGAGACGGAGCGAGCCGGCGACCTGCTTCATGGCCTTGATCTGGGCGTTACCGCCAACGCGGCTGACCGAGATGCCGACATCCACTGCGGGGCGCAGGTTGGAGTTGAACATGTCGCCCTGGACGTGGGGGGGGATGTGGGCGGAGACGTCGCCGGCCTGGGTTTCGATGAAGGGCAGGGCGGTGAGGGAGCCGCCGCCGAGGGCATCGCTCATCTTGGCGGCGCGCTCGAGCAAGCGGGAGTGGAGGTAGAAGACGTCGCCGGGGAAGGCTTCGCGGCCTGGGGGACGGCGGAGGAGGAGTGAAATCTCGCGGTAGGCGGCGGCCTGTTTGGAAAGGTCGTCGTAGATGCAGAGGGCATGGCCGCCGCGGTCACGGAAGTACTCGCCCATGGCGCAACCGCAGTAGGGGGCGATGTACTGGAGGGCGGCGGACTCAGAGGCGGTGGCGGCGACAACGATGGTGTACTCCATGGCGCCGTAGTCGGTGAGGGTCTTGACCACCTGCGCGACGGTGGAGCGCTTCTGCCCGATGGCGACGTAGATGCAGGTGACGCCCTTGCCCTTCTGATTGATGATGGTGTCCAGGGCGATGGCGGTCTTGCCGGTCTGGCGGTCGCCGATGACGAGCTCGCGCTGGCCGCGTCCGATGGGGATGAGGGCGTCGATGGCCTTGATGCCGGTCTGGAGGGCTTCGCGGACAGGCTTGCGGTCGATGACGCCGGGGGCGATTCGCTCGATGGGGCCGAAGTCCTGGGTGTCAATTGGGCCCTTGTCGTCGATGGGCTGGCCGAGTGCGTTGACGACACGCCCGATCAGCGCCGGGCCGACCGGGACGGACATGATGCGCCCGGTGCGGCGAACTTCGTCGCCTTCCTTGATGGCGTAGGCTTCGCCGAGCAGCACGGCGCCGACTTCGTCCTCGTCGAGGTTCATGGCGATGCCGGAGACGCCGTGAGGGAACTCAATGAGCTCGCCGGCCATGACCTTGTCCAAGCCGTGGACGCGGGCGATGCCGTCGCCGACGGTGACCACATAGCCGGTCTCGGAGACCTGGACGGCCTGGTTGTAATTCTCGATCTCGTCGCGCAATACGCGGGCGATTTCATCCGCACGAATCTGAGCCATACGATATTCGCTCTCTCTCGGGAACCCTTTACTTACTGGTGAGACGGCGGCGGAGGCCATCGAGCTGGCCGCGGACCGAACCGTCGTACATGGTAGAACCGACACGAACGGAGACGCCGCCGAGCAGCGCACCGTCCACTTCATAACCACAGCGCACCTGTTTGCCGGTGACGCTGGCGAGCACGCCTTCCAAGGCCGCTTTTTGGTTGTCCGACAGCGGCTGGGCGGCGGCGACGCGCGCACGGACGAGCCCGGCGCTTTCATCGAGAAGCGCCTGGAAACGGAGGCGCACATCGGTCATCAAATTGAGGCGGCGGTGGCGTGTGACCACCATCAGGAAATTCTTGACCAGCCCGGCAAGGCCGAGCATGGAGGCGAGCCTGTCGAGCACGCGCTGCTTCTGATCGTGGCTGACGGCCGGCGAGAGCAGGGCGTTGTGCAACTCGTGTGAGGACTTGAGGACCTCGGCGAACTGGTCGAGCTGCGCGAGGGCCTCTTCGGGATTGGTTTTGGTGGCCGGCGCGGAGACGGCGTCGAGGAGCGCCTTGGCGTACTGGTTGGCGACTGCAAGGTTCGACATGGCCTGCTCCTACTGCCTCTCTCCGAGCCGGGTGACGAAGGAGTCCACCAACCGGCCCTGCGCGGCGGAATCCATGCGCGCCTGGATCTTCTGTTCAGCCAACTGGAGAGCGAGTTGCGCGGCCTGGGCCTTGAGGTCGTGGGCGGCGAACTTGGCGGCGGAGGCGATCTCCTGGCGGGCGGTTTCGGCAAGCTTGGCGATCGCCTGGGCGGTTTCCGCCTCGATGCGCACGCTTTCGGCGGCGAGCTCGGCTTCCGCCTTGGCGCGGACCTTGTCCACCTCGCCCTGCAAGCCGGCGACCTTGCGGTCGATTTCAGCGGCCTGGGCGGCGGCGGCTTCGGCGCGCTGTGCGGCCTCACTGAGGCCGTCGAGGATCTCTTTCTGCTGGGACTTGAGCGCAGGTCCACCGAACTTGACGGCCAGGAAGCCGAGACCGGCGGCGAGGATGGCGAAGTTGACCCACTTGGCGGTGAGGTTCTCGCCGGCCGTCTCATGGCTTTGGCCTGCCTGGGCGGCGTGCTCCTGGGCATGTTCCTGAGCGAATAGGGAGAAGGCGGCGAAGGTGAGCAGGACAAGGAGGCGTTGCATGGTTAGTTCGCGCCTCCGGCGAAGATGGCGTCGGTGATCTGGCCGGCGAGGAGGCCGGCCTGCGATTCAAGTGAGGTCTTGGCGGCGTCCGCTTCGGCGGCGATGACGGCACGCGCCTGGGCGACGGCTTCGGCGTTGGTGTTGCGTGCCTCGGCGATAAGGGCGGCCTGACGATCGAGCAGTTTCTTGTGGGAGGCTTCCTGCTGGTGGTAGATGGCGGCGCGCGCCTCGGCCAGGCGGTTTTCGTAGTCGGCCAGCTTCTGGTTGACCTGGGCGATGGCGGCCTCGCTGGCCTCGACGGCGCCCTGGGTGCGGCGGCGGCGCTCTGCCAGGACGCGTTCCATGGGCTGGAATAGGACCTTCTTCAGATACCAGTGAAGGAGGATGACCAGGAAGAATGTGGGCAGGGCTCGAACGATGATGCCCGGCAAGGCGTTGAAGATCTGTTGCATGCGCGAGGGTCCGGCGGACCGTAATACCAGCCGTGAGGCAGCCGCCAGGCGGGGGAATCCTGGGGCCCAAAGACTTAGGCTAACACACGTTCACTAATGCGGCCACCCCGCGGGGACTTGTCTGGAACAGGGACGAGTCGCCGGGACTGCTGCGCTTTCTAACGCGCGGCAGGGAGCACGGGCGCCACGACGGTGACCTGCTGCCAGGTTTCCAGAACCACCGGGCCAAGGAGACCGGATTCCAGCAAAGGGTCGTCCTTGTTCCAGTGCTTCCAGGTGGCGAAGGTAAGGCGTCCGGTGGGGCTTGGTTTGCCATCGAGCAGCCATTGCGGCCAGCGGATCAGGCTGGGGCCGTTCCACTCGGCGTCCTCGGGTAGGTGAGCGTCGCCGATCAAGCGGTTGGGCCAGAGGTTCACGACGCGGATTTCCAGGTCGTTGGCGCCGGGACGTGCGGCCGGGGTGATGTCGACACGATAGGGGGGCTTCCAGACGATGCCCAGGTTCTGACCGTTCAGCATCACTTCGGCCATCACCTCCACCCGCCCCAGGTCGAGATAGAGTTTGCGCCCTTGCTGGGTTTCTGGGATCTGCACTTGGCGACGGTAGCTGGCCGTGCCGGAGAAGTACTTCACACCCGGATCCGGATGCGCGGTCCAGGAGACGAGCCGGTCCAGGGTGACCCGCGGAGGGGCGCCCCAATCCTTGGGGAAATCGACGGTCCAGGGGCCTGCGATCTCGACGGGAGCGGGCAGCGGGGGAACCTCGGTGCGGAGCCGGCGGCCGGCGGCTGTCCGCAACTCATAGACGCCGCCTCGTGCCACTTCCAGAGAGAAGCCGTCGCGCTGGCCGCGCTCGATGCGGATCTCACTCTGCGAGTCGCGCAGATCGACAGGCGAAGTAGCCTGCATTCCGGTGATTTCGAGGTTGTCGCGCGTGGCGGCGACCACCTGGTCAGAGGAGGCGCTGGACTTGGGGAAGACCACGAACACGCTGCCATAGGGGCCGAGACCGATGGGGATGCGCGTGGCGCCCGGAACCGTGTCGTAGACGGCGGTGCGTTCAATGCGGCCCGTGTCCGGCCACCACAACTCGGGCCGACGGCCCGAGGCGCGGAACGAACAAAGGTAAGTAGTCTCGCCGGCCTGCGGGCTGGCAACGAAGTAGACGTCGGCGCCATCGATTTCGCGGTGGATGTAGTTCACGGTCTGGGCGGTGCGCGGGCCGATAACGGTGAAGTCGGGCATGGGATTGAAATCGCGCAGGACATCGCCGATGGGCTTGCCCCAGATCACCCTGCCCTTGCCGTAACGGCGCTCAGTGAGACTGGCGCCGTCCAAGGCGCTCCACAACTCGCCTGCCAGGCGGATGACTTCGGTGTCGGCATTCGGATAGCCGGAGAGGCTGGGCGAGCGGCGCGGCGGCGGACCGATGACGGTGGCGCCGTCCGCGACCAGTTGTTTGAGCTTCTCCAGCAATGCGGGCCGCATGGTCTCGCCTGTAGGCAGCACCAGCACGCGGTACTTCATGCCGCTTTGAAGGACGAGTTGGCCGTGCTCGACGCGGGCCCCGGTCAGGAGAACTTCGGGCGGCACGATGTCGTAGTCGTAGCCGTCGGGCATCGAAGGAGTCAGCGCCTCGCGTCCGGGGTACAGGTTGGGCGCCTTCTCGCCGCTGAGGTAGGCCACGTCGGCGACGAAACGGCCCTGCTGCAGGAGGTACTGGCAGCGAGCGAGATAGGTGAGGTAGGCGGTGCTCATCTCCCACCAGGTATTGGTGCGCTCAAAGTGCACGCCGTACTGGCCCATGGTCATGCCGGGCAGGCGGTTGGTCCAGGGCTGCGCGGCATACCGGTGGAAGATGAAGCGGTTGACGCCGAGGGCGAACATGGTGTCGCCCAGCGCCTTCATGCGGAAGGGGAAGTTCATCCACTTGGCGTTGCGCGGGACGGCGGTGAAGGCCTCGGCAGCAATCACCGGACGGCCGTAGGCGTGGGCGGCCGACACCATCTCCTTGTTGACCGGGTGGGGCTCTTCGCCGACCCAGGATTCGTAGAGTTCCTTGCCGGTCCAGAACTCGCTGATTGGCATATCGGCGCGGCCGCCGAACGGGACGTCGTCCAGGGGTCCTCCGCCGTAGCCTTCGATGGAGAGCTGCAGGCCGCGGTCGTGGCACAGTTTGGCCATATGGCCGGCGTAGTTCTCCTGGATCAGGTCGGAGATGGTCCGGCGCCAATCCCAAAGGAAGCGCTCGGTGATGGCCTCACTCTCGACGGCGCGGCCGGTGAGCGAAACCAGGAAGGGAAGAGGATCGTAACCGCGGCGGCGTTGGAACTCCTCGCGGAATGCGGGAGTCCAGTTCTGCGAACCGGCTTCCCAGCTATCGATGTGGGCGTAGCGTAGAGCATTGCCGCCGACGGCCCGCTGATCCTCAATCAGCTTTTCCATGAGCCCGGCGAAGTGCACCTCCACCGCATGCTTGCTGAGCTTGTCGCACTCCAAGCCGACGCTCTCCGGCGGCGCCGGGTGATTCGACTTGCCGGTGGTGGTGTAGCCGACGCGGAGAAGGACCCAATCGCCGGGCGGGGCAGCCCAGGTGAAACGTCCGTCCGGCTTGAGATGGGAGGTCAGATCCAACACGCCCTGGCGAGAGGTGATGGTCTCGACGGGCGTGCCCGCGCCGGAAGAAGCAGGCAACTGGCGGTGGTGGATGAACAGCGCCTTGAACGCGAGGCCCTCGAGACGGCGATTGGCGTTGAGATCGAGTTCGCCGAGCACGGGCATCGGCCGGCCCGGATCGAACGAGAGGCGGAAGTGCCGGGCGGTGGCGGCGTCGAAGCTGACAGAGGTAGACGGCCAACCGGCGAGGAACTTGGCGAGCGGGCGGAAGGTGACTCCGTCGGTGGAGGCTTCGACGGTGGCGTCAATCCGGGTGTACCAGGCATCCAAAGCGACGGTGAGCGAGCGGGCTTCAAAGGGTCTCGCGAACTCGAGATTGATGGTGTGAGGCGCGCCTTTCGGGAGCGCCGGAAGGGCGGCCACTGTCGCGGGATTGCCGTCGAGCAATTTCGATGCGTCGAACGGCAGGTGATCGGCTCCGCATGTGATCTTGGGAGCGGCAGCCGTCATTGAGCCGGGCTTGGCCGGAATGGCGAGCACGGCGATGTCGCGATAGTAGTCGCGCACTGCCTTGGGACGGGCAAGCACTCCGTCGAAGCGGCGCGAACCTCGGACGGGAGTTTCGCTCCAGGAGACCACCTGCATGGAAAGCTCCGGCGTGATCCACGGCCCGCCACTGCCGGACCAGCCGCCGTCGTTGTTGGTGGCGATGACGATGCCCAGGCGGGTGGCTTCGGCGATGGTATGGCGGAACAGATCCCGCCACTGCGGGCTGAGGAATCGAACGGGGCCGGCGGGGACCTCCAATTCCACTTCCAGGATCAACGCGCCCCGGATTCCCACACGGTGCATCGCCTCCAGGTCCGCTGTGATCCCCTCGCGGGTGAGGTTGCCGTTGGGCCAGATCCAGTAAACCCACGGCCAGGCCGAGTCGGGCGGTTTCAGGAACGCGCTTTCGAGCGCTGGGTCGCCGGCCGGCACGGATGCCACAAGCAGAGTGCAAAGAAATAGCAACCGGCCAAGTGGTCGCATTGGTGCTGGTCTCCTCAACCGATCATAGGCGAGGAGACCAGCCGTTGGGCTGCGTGAGCCTGAATCAGAAGTTCAGGCGGAGTGAGAGCTGGATCTGGCGGCTGGCGCCGAGACCGACATCTTTGGTCACGGTGGAGTTGGCGATGCCGAAGGCTCCTCCGGCGGCGGAGAGGGTGTAGGGCTGGCCCGGTTGGAGGTTGCCGGCGGCGGTGCCCAGGGAGTTGTTGAAGCGCGCCGGAGGATTGGCGAAGTTGGCGCGGTTGAGCAGGTTATAGAGCTCGGAGCGGAACTCCAGGTTCATGCGCTCGGTGAGGCGGAACTTCTTCTGGAGGGTGAGGTCGAACTGGGAGAGACCGGGGCCGTGGAGGGCCCAGCGGCCGAGGTTGCCGAACTGGCCGGGAGCAGGGGTTGCGAAGGCCGTGGGGTTGAGGAAGTAGCGGCGGTCGGCGGACTGGAGGAAGGGGTTGACGCCGGGGACGACATCGGGGCGGCGGTTATTGCGGAATGCTCCGCCGTAGGGGTTATTGATGACGGGTACGGTGACCACCTGGGCTCCGGCAACGATGGGGGAGTTGACGAAAGCGCCGGTGCGGGTGTCGCGATAGACGATGTCGTTGCGTGCGATGGTGACGTCGATGGGGAGGCCCGTCCGGGCGTTCACCACGCCCCCGACCTGCCAGCCGCCGAAGTACTTATGGGCTTTGGCGAAGGGAAGCTCGTAAAGGGCTGTGGCGTTCATGCTGTGGCGGACGTCGAAGGCGTTGTTGCCGTGGTCCACGCGGAAGTCGAAGGGATTCTGGGCGGTCTGGGCTTCATTGGAGCCGCCGGTATTGCCGATGGAGTGGCCGTAGGTCCACTGGGCGCCGAGGGTAAGGCCCTGGGCGAAGCGGCGCTGGAGGGAGGTCTGGAGTGAGTCGTAGTGGTCGGTGCCGCCGCTGGTCTTGTAGTCCATCTGGCCGAACTTGCTGCCGAGCTCGAGCACCGGGCTAGCCGCGCCGGTGGTGGGGTTCATGGTGACGCCGACGATGCCGTTGGTCCAGGATCGGAGGAAGAGGTTGCGGCCCTGGCTGCCAACGTAGGCGAGGGTAAGAACCGTCCCGCCGGGGAGTTGCTGCTGGAGGGAAGCCGTGTAGGAGAGAACCTTCTCCGGCAGGGTGTAGCCGGGGGCATAGGCGCGCGGCGAGAAGCCAGTGAGATTGTTGGGATTGACACCGGCGATGATCTGCTGGCTGTTGACCGGGAAGGGGGTATTGGTCAGAGTGACGGTGACGCGGTCAGAGTCGATGGGCTGGACCTGGTCCTCGGTCTGGCCGGGGCCGTAGAAGTAGCCGCCGCCGATGCGGAGTACCGTCTTGTTGTTGAAGCGGGTGGGCGACCAGGAGAGGCCGAGACGGGGGCCGAAGTTCGTCTTGGAACTGTTGTACCAGGGGCCGGTAGTGAGGCCCTTGCCGACCTGGAAGAGGGTATAGAGGTCATTCGCCTCATGGAGGACGGAGTAGTACTCGTATCGCAGGCCGTAGTTCAGGGTGATATTCGGGCGGATATGCCACTCGTCCTGGGCGTAGAAGATGGAGTAGCTCTGGCGGAGCGAGCGGTTGGTGGCGATGCCGTTGTGGAGCGGATTGGGGGCGCTGACGTCGCCGAGGATTTGGATCTGAGAGGGGGTGTTGGCGATTAGGGCGGCAATGTTGCCGAAGGTGTAGGTTGTACCGCCAAGGCGGTCGGTGTAGAGCTGGACGGGTCTGAATTCGCCACCAAACTTAAGGGTGTGGTTGCCCTTCAGAACGGAGAGGTTGTCGATGAACGAGAGGGTGTAGTTGGTGTACGGCTGGGCGCGGCCGTTTTGAGAACTGTTGGAGCGGACGAGGCCGCCGAGGGAGGAGGCTCCGGCGCTGGCGCCCTGGCCTCCGATTCCGGGGATGGCGACCGAGCCGGTGTAGCTGACGGCGAGAGCGGACATGTCGATGCCGTTGACGGAGGGGGCGACGCCGTTGATGCGGGTCTTGGAGCCGTTGAAGCCGAACTTCGTCTCGTTGATGATGCTGCCGCTGTAAACCTGCTGGAGGCTGACCATGGCATTCTGGGGGACGGCGGTGACTCGCTGGGTGCTGCCGGAGACGTCCATGGGGCTGATAATGGCGCCCTGATCGCGGTTATAGCGGGTACTGAGACTAAACCGGGAGCTGAGGGCGTAGTCCAGGCGGATAGAGCCGAAGTACTCGTCGAGAGAGGTGCTGGCGTTAAGGGTAGCGATGTCGAGGTCGGGGTTGGAAGAGGACTGCTGGCCGACCGGGTAGGCATCGAGCAAGGGGCGGATGGAGGAGACGGCGCGGGAGCGGGCCGAGAGGCTGGGGACGGTTGAGATCAGGTTGATGCTAGCGCGTTGGCGGAGCGACTCGACATTGGCGAAGAAGAAGGCCTTATCGCGCCTGACGGGGCCGCCGAGGGAGGCGCCGAACTGGTTCAGGCGGAGTGGGGACTTGTTGGAATCAAAGAAGTTGCGGGCGTCGAGGGCGTTGTTGCGGAGGTACTCGAAGGCGGAGCCGTGGAAGTTGTTGGAGCCGGACTTGGTCACGACCGAGATCTGGCCGCCTGTGCCGGTGCCGTACTCGGCGGGGTAGTTGGAGGACTCGACGCGGAACTCCTGGACGTTCTCGAGACTGGACTGGAGCCGGAAACCGGTGGAGGTTTCGCCGTTCAAGTTGCCGGGGGAGGCGTCGATGACAGAGGAGGCCTCGATGCCGTCGAAACGAACGGCGTTTTGCTGGTTGGCGCGCCCGGAGAACCGGATATTGTCGTAGCTGCCGCCGCCGGCGGTCTGGGCGCCGGGGGCGAGGAGGTAAAGCTGGGAGAGTTGGCGGCCGTTGAGGGGCATATTGGCGACTTCACGCTCGTTCACATTGGCGCCGATGCGGGCGGAACTGGTGTCGATGACGACAAGTTCGCCGCTGGCGACGGTGACGGATTGCTGCATCTGGGCCGGGGCGAGGATGATGGCGAGGTTGCGTTCCTGGCCGACAGCCATGTGGATGTTGACGTATTCGGTGGGGGCCATGCCGGGGGAAACGGCGGAAACGCTGTAAGAGGAGGGGGCGAGGCTGGAGGCGGCGAAGACGCCCTGGGCGTTGGAGGTGACCTCGCGGACGGCTCCGGTTCTTTCATTCTTAATGGTGACGACAGCCCCGGGGATGAACGCGCCAGAACCGTCGGTAACGGTGCCGGTAAGCCGGGCGGCATCTCCCTGGGCGAAGACGGAGCAGGCGCACAGCGCCAAAGCGAGCAATGACTTCATGGTTCCAGCGTGACAACATCCGGTTACGGGCCCGTCACTCAAGCATGAATGTTTGGTGAATCCGGCGGGAGCTGGCGCTGCCCGAAGCCGGTATTCGGGCTCGGGCCGGCCGAGCGGAGGCGTAGGGAAGGGGGAAGGGCTGTGTTTTGAAGATTTTCCGTCCCATGTTGACAGCGTTTCATGAGCTTGTGTATCCTAGGAAGGTTTGAGGAGTTAGCTCTTCATCCCTTGGCTACCCTTCCTGTGCCTGGCAAGTCTGGGCTAAACGGCGGGAAGCCGGCCGGGGGGCCGCCCCGCTGTTCCGCCAGACAAAGCGCTGACCGGAGTAAGGGCGTGTCAGAAGGACCCTCTGTTTGGTTCGGCCGGGCAGCGTGCCCGCCGCAACGTTTTTGATCGACTTCGAGGTTTTCGCCGGTTGGCCTCAAGCTGCGTGCGAGCTGTGTTGAAGAAACGCTCGTGTGCGGCTTGTTGGTGTGTTGACCGGTAGAGACGACGATTCAGGAAGCTGCTCTAAAGAGGATAGTTCGTGCCCACTTTCAATCAGCTTGTTCGCAAGGGACGGAAGCCGACCCGATACAAGACGGCGAGCCCGGCTCTCCAGTCCTGCCCGCAACGCCGGGGCGTTTGCACCCGCGTGTACACGACGACGCCGAAGAAGCCGAACTCGGCGCTTCGCAAGGTGGCGCGCGTGCGCCTGACCAACGGCATCGAAGTGACGACTTACATTCCTGGCGTGGGTCACAACCTGCAGGAGCACTCGATTGTGCTGATCCGCGGGGGCCGCGTAAAGGATCTGCCCGGCGTGCGCTATCACATTGTGCGCGGAACGCTGGACACGGCGGGCGTATCGGGGCGGATGCAGAGCCGCTCGAAGTACGGCGCCAAGCGTCCGAAGGCCGGCCAGGCCGCGGCGAAGAAGAAGTAAGGACCGGGAGAGGAACGTATGCCCCGCAGAAGACGCGCTGAGATCAGAGAAATTCAGCCCGACGGCGTCTACAACTCGACGCTGGCCGAGAAGTTCATCAATTCGATGATGTGGGATGGCAAGAAGACGACCTCCCAGCGCATTTTCTACACCGCGATGGACACAATCAGGGACCGTTCGAACGACGATCCCTTGAAGCTGTTCAAGAAGGCTGTGGAGAACGCCAAGCCGGTACTGGAAGTGAAGACGCGGCGTGTGGGCGGCGCCAACTACCAGGTGCCGATCGAGGT